>JAGCVH010000058.1 GCA_017962495.1 Bacteroidaceae bacterium | reverse complement strand
TCCTTAGTGGCCTGACGCTGAGAGTCGCGGAAGTATGCGGGCCCTGTAATAACGGCTTCCCTCACCTCCTGACCCAGATAGTCCTCTGCAGTCTTCTTCATCTTCTGAAGAATCATATCAGAGATTTCCTGCGGAGTGTACTGGCGACCGTCGATGTCCACACGAGGAGTGTTGTTATCACCGCGTACTACATTATAAGGTACGCGCGAGATTTCCTTCTGTACCTGATCATAGGTCTCACCCATGAAACGCTTGATACTGAAGATGGTCTTTTTAGGGTTCGTGATAGCTTGACGCTTGGCTGGATCGCCCACCTTACGTTCGCCACCTTCCACAAATGCAACAACAGAAGGAGTTGTACGCTTGCCTTCGCTGTTAGCAATAACTACGGGCTCGTTGCCCTCAAAAACAGATACACACGAGTTAGTGGTACCCAAGTCGATTCCAATAATCTTTCCCATAATTGTATATTTTTATTTGTTTAACTTCGGATTTATAATCACACACTATGTTAAACAAAGTATGTGCCAATTCGCAAAAAAACGAGGAAAAAACTTTTAAAAAAGTCTTCTCCTCGCGACATTATGTCAGTATGACTGACAAAATCAGTCTTCTGCGGCCTCTTTTTCCTCCTCTTTCTTAGCAACTTGCGAAGCGGGCATGCTGGACATTGCAGTTGTTATGCGGTTGGCTATCTCCTCGCATAGTTCAGGATTGTCTCTCAACAGTGCCTTAGTGGCATCACGACCTTGTGCCAAACGCGAATTCTCATAACTAAACCACGAGCCACTCTTCTTGATGATATCGTATTCCACACCGAGATCAATAATTTCACCTATGCGGCTAATGCCCTCGCCAAACATGATTTCGAATTCTGCCTTTCGGAATGGAGGAGCCACCTTATTCTTCACGACCTTCACTTTCACGACGTTACCAATGATGTTGTCACCATCCTTAATTGACGTGCTCTTACGGATGTCGAGTCGAACCGAAGAGTAGAACTTCAAAGCATTACCACCAGTTGTGGTTTCAGGATTGCCAAACATCACGCCTATCTTCTCACGAAGCTGATTGATGAAGATGCAGGTGGTATTCGTCTTGCTAATGGTCGATGTCAGTTTGCGTAATGCCTGACTCATCAGTCGAGCTTGCAAACCAACCTTGTTATCACCCATGTCGCCCTCAATCTCAGCCTTCGGAGTAAGAGCGGCAACAGAGTCCACGACAATGATGTCGATGGCCGAAGAGCGAATGAGTTGGTCTGCAATCTCCAAAGCCTGTTCTCCGTTATCGGGTTGTGATACCAATAAGTTATCAATGTCAACGCCTAATTTCTGGGCATAGAAACGATCAAAGGCGTGTTCTGCATCTATAAATGCGGCAATGCCACCAAGTTTTTGTGCTTCAGCAATGGCATGAATGGCCAATGTCGTTTTACCAGAGGATTCCGGACCATAGATTTCAATAATGCGGCCCTTGGGATAACCACCAACGCCTAATGCAGCATTCAATGATATGCTTCCGGTGGGAATGACTTCAACGTCTGCAACGTTTTCATCACCCAATTTCATAATACTTCCCTTGCCGAAGTCTTTCTCTATCTTCGTCATTGCGGCCTGCAATGCCTTCAGCTTTTCAGCGACTGAATTGCCGGTTACATTTACTTCTACCTTTTTTGCCATATAACTTTTACTTATTTATTAATTATAAAACTTATTATCATTAATCGAACTCAAGATCTACATTAAACATTTCGTGCCAAGGAAGACCATCCTGGTTAAGGCGCTCCATGAAAGGATCGGGATCGAATTCCTCCACGTTATGCACTCCCGGCATTCTCCACTTTCCTTCAAGGAACATCATTGCGCCAATCATCGCAGGCACACCCGTCGTGTAGGAAACGCCTTGCATGCCTGTCTCTTCATAAGCCGCTTGGTGAGAACAGTTGTTATAGACATAATACGTGCGCTCTTGCCCATCCTTAATTCCACGAATACGACAACCGATAGAGGTCTCGCCATCATAGTTCTCACCCAAATCCTGCGGGTTAGGCAAGACGGCCTTTAAGAACTGAAGAGGAACAATCTTAACTACGGCATCACCTGAACCGTCAGCCTTTGGCGCCTTATATTCCACTTCGTCAATGCGGGCCATACCAATGTTCTGAATGACATCGAGATAGTTCAGGTATTGTTGTCCGAAAGTCATCCAGAAGCGTGCACGCCGGATGGTGGGATAGTTCAACACGAGTGATTCCAACTCTTCGTGATGGAGCAAATAACTCTCTTTTGGACCGATATTGGGATAGTATAAAGTCTGATGTATTTCCATCGGTTCGGTCTCTATCCATTTGCCACCTTCATAATACAGGCCCTTCTGTGTAATCTCACGAATGTTGATTTCAGGGTTGAAGTTAGTGGCAAAAGCCTTGTGATGATTGCCGGCATTGCAATCGACGATATCGAGATAGTGAATCTCATCGAAATAGTGCTTTGCTGCATATGCCGTGTAAATGCTTGTTACACCCGGGTCGAAACCACAACCAAGAATTGCCGTCAGACCAGCCTTCTCGAAACGCTCGCGATAAGCCCACTGCCACGAATACTCGAAGTGTGCCTCGTCCTTTGGCTCGTAGTTGGCCGTGTCGAGGTAGTTGCAACCCGTCTGCAGACATGCCTCCATGATGGTCAAATCCTGATACGGAAGAGCCAGGTTCATGACGATGTCGGGCTTATAGCTCGACAAGAGTTCCACTAACTGCTCCACACTATCGGCATCGACTTGCGCTGTCTTCACCTTCGTTCCATACTTCTTATTAAGCACTTCTGCCAAGCGGTCGCATTTACTTTTTGTCCTGCTGGCAATCATTACGTCGTTAAACACTTGTGGTTTCTGTGCAACCTTGTGTGCTGCTACTGTTGCAACACCACCTGCGCCAATAATTAAAACTTTTCCCATGATATTTTATAATGATAATTTCGTCAATACATACGAGGACAAAGTTAATATAATAAATCAAGAAACGAAAATTATAAATGAAAAAAGTTTTATCATAATTAAAAAATCCCTTCCTCGCTATCAAGCATTAAAAAAGGCTGTAACGGAACCCATTACAGCCTTGCATAACGCATCACGCGCTTCATTTACTAACTAACAACTAATATATAATACTAACAATGAACTTAGTATAGGTTGTGGTATCGGTTAGAAATCACCACCGCCGAAGCCACCGCCACCGCCACCGCCGAAGCCACCGCCACCGCCACCGCCGAAGCCACCGCCGAAGCCACCGCCGGGACGCATGCCACCTTGGCCACCAAAGTTACGACCACCTTGACCACCCTGGCGCATACCCATCTGCTGGCGCTGAGTAAATACCTTGGCAAGTTGCTGAGGGGTGAGAGTCTTCTGGAATTCAGCCAGATACTTCTTCTCTATTTCCAGACGAGCCTGCGATTGCTTGATTTGCTGCTCCTGACGCTCGAAGTATTGTTCTACTTGCTTCTGTGCTTCCTCATCAGAAAGTTTTCTATCGTTCTGGCGCTCGCCACGCTGGCCCTGACCCTGATTACGACCAATCTGGTAGGTTCCCATCAGTTCTTCCTGATAGGCCTTGTAGGTTGCAACGAACTGGGTCTTAGCGTCATCTTTCAAATTCAGGTCTTTTGCTACACGATCAGCCATTGTTGAAATCATCTCTGCACGACGTGCCTGCATGTTCTCTTGGGAACGCTGAGCCATTGCGCTCAAACTCATCATAGTCACTAAGGACAATACCAATATCTTTTTCATGTTTTAAGAAATTAAATGATTATAAAACAATAATTGAGCTCAAAAATAATTCACACGTCTATATGACCCCCAACTGACATGAGGGTTTAAAAGCAAATGAAAAATTTTTTGATTTAATTGTTCAGCGTGTCGTTATGTGGAAACATCCCTGCTTCACTTCATAACGGATGTAGCACCGTCCTTGCTGGCGCTTATCGCGAAGGACTTCGGAAAGCACCCATTTAAGTGTGTCGTTGGTTACGGGGCGACCGACATGGGCATATCGATTATAGGCAATGTCAAAAGTTGTACCAAACCTATGGCAACTTTCCGGACTTGCATTTCCATTGCGTTTCTGCAGATTACGCACGTCCTCCTCGCTTCGCAACACACTGGTGACAATGATGCGATGCAAGGGTACGCCTTTCACGAAAAGTGAATCGAGGTAAGAGCGTCCGATGTCCTGAAGCAACAATGCCGCACGAGGAACGAGATAGGGAATGCTGCTCGCCATCCCGCGGTCTATCTGATAATAAGGATTCGAGCCAATGAACACAAGTTCGTCCTTTCGCTCTTCGGCCTGCGCTCTGTCACGAACTGGCCTAACGCCCCATCGATGGGCGGCAACGATTTGCACGTCTTGCGCATCAGGGAAACAATCCTTATAACTATGCACGCTTCGAATGGGATGCGGAGTGGCAGAAGCCTTCGGCAATGAAGGCGTTGGCAGATGTGCCGTTTCCACCACCACTTCGTCCTCCGTCGGATTGTCATCTGGAAGCACATGGGCACATTGGCGCACTACGGCCAGCATGGCAAAAGTGAGCGCACAAGCCCCATAGTATATTTTTTTCTTCAGTCGGCGCATTTCAGCGACAAAGATAAGAATTATTTGCCAAATTCTCATGCTGTCATTCTCTTATTTTCGCAATTATTTGTATATTTGTGGCGAAATTAAAACTATGATAGAAAAACATATTGTACTTGAAGACGTCGACCCCATCGTTTTCTATGGGGCAAATAATGCAAATCTGCAAATCATTAAAGCGCTGTACCCCAAATTGAGGATTGTGGCTCGTGGCAATGTTATGCACGTTATGGGAGACGAGGATGTGATGGCCGAGTTTGAAGAAAAGACAAACCAACTACAACGTCATTGCCTCACCTACAACAGTCTCACGGAAGAAGAAATCCTGCAAATAGTGAGAGGCGAGAAGACGAACAAGGAGGGGGTGCAGGGTGTTATCGTATATAGCACTTCGGGAAGGCCCATCATGGCTCGTACGAAGAACCAACAGCGCATGGTGGAGGCATTCCACAAAGATGATATGGTGTTTGCCATTGGCCCTGCAGGAAGCGGAAAAACATACACGGGCATTGCCCTTGCCGTTCAGGCACTCAAACAGAAGGCCGTTCGCAAGATCATCCTCTCACGTCCTGCCGTAGAGGCTGGAGAGAAACTAGGATTCCTGCCTGGCGACATGAAAGACAAAATCGACCCTTACCTGCAACCTCTATACGATGCGTTGGAGGACATGATTCCTGCCGTCAAATTACAGGAAATGATGGAGCAAAAAATCATTCAGATTGCTCCGCTCGCCTTCATGCGTGGGCGCACGCTTAATGATGCTGTCGTTGTCCTCGACGAAGCCCAGAACACAACTATACCACAATTGAAGATGTTCCTCACGCGCATGGGTATGAATTGTAAGATGATAATAACGGGCGATATGACCCAGATCGACCTCCCCCACTCCACACAATCGGGATTGGTGAATGCCATAAAGATACTAAAGGACGTGAAGGGAATATCGTTCATAGAGACCGATAAAGGCGACATCGTGCGCCATAAGCTCGTGACCCGAATCGTGGAAGCCTACGAGAAACAAAAGGGTAAGGAGGAAGAGCATAATTCGTGAAATCGTAAAACTAAATAAGTCAAGATGAAAGCATTAACAAGAACAGAGTTGAATCTGCCTGGGCAGAAGAGTGTGTATCATGGTAAAGTTCGTGATGTATATAACATCAACGATGATCTGATGGTAATGGTGGCAACAGACCGCATATCGGCCTTCGATGTCATTTTGCCTAAGGGCATCCCCTACAAGGGACAGGTGCTGAATCAGATTGCGGCATCCTTCCTGGACCTTACCGCCGACATTGTTCCCAACTGGAAGTTGGCTACGCCCGACCCCATGGTGACCGTAGGTCTGAAAGCCGAAGGCTTCCGTGTCGAAATGATTATTCGTGGTTACCTTACCGGCTCTGCATGGCGCGAGTATAAGCAGGGTTGCCGTGAGTTGTGTGGCGTGAAATTGCCCGATGGCATGCGCGAGAACGAACGCTTCCCAGAACCCATCATCACACCTACCACCAAAGCCGAAGAAGGACACGATGAGAACATCTCAGCCGAGGAAATCGTCCGTCAGGGACTGGTTAGCAAGGAAGATTGGGAGACAATGGTTAAGTACACCCGTTTGCTCTTCCAGCGTGGCTCAGAGATTGCCGCAAGCAAAGGGCTCATCTTAGTTGACACAAAATATGAGTTTGGCAAGCGCGACGGCAAGGTTATCCTCATCGACGAGATACACACCCCCGACTCCAGCCGATACTTCTATGCCGATGGATACGAAGAGCGTTTCCTGAAAGGCGAACCTCAGCGACAACTGTCTAAGGAATTTGTGCGCCAATGGCTCATCGAACACAACTTCATGAACCAACCTGGTCAGGTGATGCCAGAGATAACGGACGAATACGCCCAAAGTGTAAGCGAAAGATACATTGAACTCTACGAACACATCATTGGCGAAAAATTCGTCCCTGCTGACACCGAGGGTGACTTGGAAAAACGCATCTGCAGGAATGTAACCGAATGGCTTAACAACCGAAAGTAAACAATTGCCAAATTGACGAAACACGCTTGCCTTAGTGCGTGAAGACCTAAGGTGCAAAAACGGAGGACCAAAGGTGCAAAAGCGGAGGACCTAAGGTGCAAAAGTGGAAGACCTGAGGTGCAAAAGTGGAAGACCTGAGGTGCAAAAACAGAGAGCAAAGGGCTTAGACAACAGCGCATAATTGTTACGAAAAATATGGACAAATACGGACTCATTGGTTATCCTTTAAAACATAGTTTCAGCAAGCAATTCTTCACTGAAAAATTCTTGCGTGAGGGCATCGATGCCGTCTATGACAACTATGAGATAGCCGATGCCCGTATGTTGTTGGATGTCGTCAAGGAAAATCCGGAACTTCGAGGATTGAATTGCACGATTCCTCACAAGAGAGCCATCATGTCTCTGCTCGATTCCATATCGGATGAAGCGCGTGAGATTGGCGCCGTGAATGTGATACGAATCCATAGGAAAGATGGTAAAAAATGCATCTTGGAAGGATTCAACTCTGACTATATCGGCTTTAAGGAAAGTATTAAACCTTTACTTAAACCCAACCATCGTAACGCACTGATTCTCGGAACGGGTGGAGCATCACAAGCAATACGCGTTGCACTAACCGACTTAGGGATAAACTGGAAGTATGTTAGTCGTAAGCCACAACCTGGAATGCTGTGTTACGAGGACGTCACTCCAGCACTGATGCAGCAATACGAAATCGTTGTCAACTGTTCCCCAGTTGGCATGTTTCCACACACCGACGAGGCACCAGCCCTACCCTACGAGGCACTAACCGAGAACCACTTGCTTTACGATCTTGTGTACAACCCCGACGAGACACTATTCCTAAAGCGTGGCGCCGAACACGGAGCCACCACGAAAAACGGGTTGGAAATGTTGCACCTGCAAGCAATTGCCAGTTGGGAAATATGGAACAAAGAGTAAAATATACTTACATCGAAAGAATCGTCCAATCATCAATGGTCAATGTTCAATGGTCAATTGTCAAATTGTGAAATCGTCAAATCGTCAAATCGTGTAATTGTCAAATCATGAAACCATTCAAATTCAAACCATATCTAAAAACCGTCATCTGGGGAGGGGATAAAATCGCCCCGTTCAAAGGTATCAAAACCGACAAAGAAAACATCGGAGAGAGTTGGGAAATTAGCGGAGTGCCTGGACACGAAAGCGTATCTACCGACCGAGGTTTGGAAAACGACGAGGACAAAGGCCTTACCCTATTCCAGCTTATAGGCAAATACAAAGAACGCCTGTTGGGCAAGCATGCCTACGAACGCTTTGGCGCCACCTTTCCCCTACTCATAAAGATTATCGACTCGCGCCAAGACTTGAGCATACAAGTACACCCCGACGACCAGTTAGCCCGCCAGCGCCACAACTGCGCCGGAAAAACCGAGATGTGGTATATCATCCAAGCCGAGGAGGGGGCGAAAATACACGTAGGACTGAAGACGCAAATCACCCCAGAAGAATATGAGCATTTAGCGCTGTCAGAAGCCGAAGAAGGTCAAAATCCATTTGAAGACATTATGGCAAATTACGACAGCCACCCTGGCGATTGTTTCTTTCTACCCGACGGACGCCTCCACGCCATCGGAGCAGGCAACCTGCTGGCAGAGATTCAGCAGACAAGCGACATTACCTATCGCGTCTATGACTATGGAAGAAAGGACGCCGACGGCCATCCACGCGAGCTACACATCCAACAGGCGAAGAAAGCCATCGACTACACCGTATTCCCCGAATATCGCACGCTTTACGACAAGGAACAACCCTCCACCGAACTGGTCGCCTGTCCTTACTTTACCGTTCGTCGGGAAAATGTTTGCGGAGAAACCACCATCGACTACCATTGCGATTCATTCGTCATCGTCATGTGTCTCGATGGCAACATTATCGTAAATGGCATCGAAACACATCGTGGCGAAACGCTATTAGTTCCAGCATGCGCCAACAAACTCGACATTGCGGGAAAAGCCACTTTGTTGACGGCAACAGTTTGACATTCAGGCATATAAGCTTACAATAGGCCCCACCACCAAGCGGTAGAAGACAGAACGTCGAATGTGACATGTCGACATGTCACATTCATCCCCCAATGCCATAATAATTAATCACACAAACGAGAAATCTTTGCTCAAATTATTTGCATAAATGAAAAACATTTAGTAACTTTGTACAATAAGTACAAAAACAAGAATAAAGACATGAAACAGCTAATCGTAGCGCTGATGGTCCTAATAGGAGCCACGGCAATGGCAGAAGATACAAAGCGTCCGTTCACCATACCCGAACTGACAAGCTGGGATGGTTCCACCGGCACCATGGAACCCAGCGGACGCATCATTGTCAAGAGTAAGCAACTACGCCCCGTTGCAAACCAATTGGCCAATGACTACGCCCTGCTCTTCAAGGGAAAGAAACTTACAGTTGTCAGTGGAAATGCACGTCCGGGCGACATTGTGCTGACCTGCAAGAAGCTTGACGTCACACCCAGCGAAGGCTATCGGCTTAAGATTGGCGATATGGTGGAAATCGATGCTCCCGCCGCCATCGGTGCTTTCTGGGGTACGCAGACACTTCTGCAACTGCTCGAGCAAGGTCCCCTGCCAAAGGGTGAAGCCATGGACGTCCCACAATATCGCCTGCGCGGATTCATGATAGATGTAGGCCGGAAGTTCGTGCCTCTGCAATACCTGAAGAACCTTGTCCGCTTCATGGCATATTATAAGATGAATACGTTGCAGATTCACCTCAACGACAAGGGGGAACAACGATATTTCGAGAACGACTGGGACAAGACACCCGGCACATTCCGCCTTGAGTGCGACACCTATCCAGGACTGGCTTCTACCGATGGCTATTACACCAAAGAGGAATTCATCGAACTGCAGAAGATGGCCGAAGGACTGCATGTGGAAATAATCCCCGAGATCGATGCGCCAGCACATGCTTTAGGATTCACACACTACCGCCCAGAACTCGGTTCGAAGGAGTATGGCATGGACCACTTCGATTTGTCGAACCCTGACGTTTACACTTTCATGGACGACCTCTTCAAGGAATATCTTTCAGGCAAGGAACCCGTATTCCGCGGACCGCACGTAAACATTGGTACGGACGAATATTCGAACCGCAAGCAGGAAGTGGTGGAACAGTTCCGCGCCTATACCGATCACTATCTTTCGCTAATCAAGCAATACGGCAAACACCCCATGTTGTGGGGTGCGCTGACCCACGCCAAGGGCAAGACGCCAATGCAGGTCGAAGACGTGCTGATGAACTGCTGGTACAATGGTTATGCCCAACCCGATTCCATGATACAACTTGGCTATCAGGTCGTATCCATTCCCGACAGATGGGTCTATATAGTGCCTGCGGCTGGATACTATTACGACTACCTGAACTGCGAATTCCTTTACAACGAGTGGACGCCGGCGAGGATTGCCGACAAGACCTTTCCCGAACAACATCCACAAATCGAAGGCGGTATGTTTGCCGTGTGGAACGACCATTTCGGTAATGGCATTTCGACCAAGGACATTCACCATCGCATATTCCCCGCCATGCAAACGCTCTCCACCAAGTGCTGGACGGGACAGAAGACCACCCTTCCTTATGCCGAGTTTGACAAGCTTCGACACACATTGAGCGAGGCACCTGGCATCAACGAACTGGGACGACTGAGAGCGGGCGAACAGAAACTCGCGAAAATGGAAAGCGGAAAAACCTTGAATTTAGGCCTTGACGATGTCGGCTTCGACTATGCCGTGTCGTTCGACATCGACTGCCAGCCCGAATCAAAAGGCGCCATCCTCGCCCAGAGCGACTATGCTATTTTCTACCTCAGTAGTCCACAAACCGGACGATTAGCCTTTGAACGTGACAACTACCTCAACGAATTTAATTACACACTCCCTCAGTCGGGCAAAGTCAACATCCGCATCGAAGGAACAAACAAGGAAACGCGCCTATTCGTCAACGGACGTCGTCAGCAAGTGCTTAGCACCCAGCCCGTCTATGTCATTACGGAAGAGAACCGCGTCGACCACCTTACCGACAAGGCTCCATTCCATCCCACGGTATATTCAACGGGCAATCGCATGTATTACGTACCCACACTTTTCTTCCCACTCAAACAAACCGGAAACTTCAAGAGTTCAGTCACCAACCTGAACGTACGTTCTTTATAGAAAACGCCGTTCAATACGCCTTCATTGCCCAGCAGTTACACACCTGAATGTAACAAAAGATGTCCCTTTTCACACAAAAGGGGCAAAACGCGCGCACAAGATTTTGCCAGCTCGATAATTCTTCGTATCTTTACGCCCGAATAGTAAAAAACGAGCATACGAAGAATGGAAAATCAACGTTACATGCTGCGTGGAGTATCAGCCGCAAAGGAAGACGTCCACAATGCAATAAAGAACATTGACAAAGGACTTTTTCCGCAGGCTTTCTGCAAAATCATTCCCGACATACTGGGTGGCGACCCTGATTACTGCAACATCATGCATGCCGACGGAGCTGGCACGAAGTCAAGCTTGGCTTATATGTACTGGCGCGAGACAGGCGACCTTGGTGTGTGGAAAGGCATTGCACAGGATGCCCTGATCATGAACACCGACGACTTGTTGTGCGTGGGTGCAACGGATAACATCCTGGTATCAAGCACCATAGGACGAAACAAGATGCTCATCCCTGGCGAGGTCATCTCTGCCATCATCAATGGCACTGACGAACTCCTGCAACAGATGCGCGACATGGGTATAGGTATCTACGCCACCGGTGGAGAAACCGCAGACGTGGGCGACCTCGTACGCACCATCATCGTTGACAGCACAGTTACATGTCGCATGAAGCGAAGTGACGTGATTGACAATGCCAACATTCGCCCTGGCGATGTCATCGTAGGCCTGGCAAGCTTTGGGCAAGCCACATACGAGAAGGAATACAACGGCGGAATGGGGTCAAACGGATTGACATCTGCCCGACACGATGTCTTCAGCAAATACTTGGCCGAGAAATATCCTGAGAGCTATGACAAGGCCGTGCCTGAAGAACTCGTTTACAGCGGTTCATACAAACTAACAGACGAAGTTGAAGGCTCACCCATCAACGCAGGCAAACTCGTTCTGTCTCCCACACGAACTTATGCACCAGTAGTCAAAAAACTGCTCGACGAATTGCGTCCAAAGATTCACGGAATGGTACACTGCACAGGTGGAGCACAGACAAAGGTGTTGCACTTCGTAGGTGAGAATTGTCGCGTGATTAAGGACAATATGTTCCCCGTTCCTCCCTTATTCAAAGCCATCATCAAGGAAAGCGGAACCGACTATGCAGAAGCTTACAAGGTCTTCAACATGGGACATCGAATGGAAATATACCTGTCTCCGGAAGATGCCGAAAGAGTTATCGAGATAAGTCGTTCCTTCAACATCGACGCACAAGTCATCGGACGCATCGAAGAAGGCAAGAAGAGCCTGACTATCAAGAGCGAATTTGGTACGTTTGAGTATTAAAAGTTTAAAATATCGAATTATGAAAAAGACCGTTCAAAAAGCTTTATGCTTACTCGTTGCATTTATGTTTGCGACATCGGCAGATGCTGCAGTAATCCGCGACTCCATTAAGAGTGAAGTGCTGGGTGTGCAACGCTATTTCATGGTGTATGTGCCTGCTGGCTTCCAAAGAGAGACAGACCGCCACTACCCCGTATTGTACCTACTGCATGGGCTTACCGATGATGAACGTTCGTGGTTGGATAAGGGACAGATGGATCGCGTTGCCGATGAACTGATGGCCAGTGGTGAAGCCAAACAGATGGTAATCGTGATGCCTTGTGCCGGAGGTCCTGACACAAAGAATATCTGGAACGGATACTTCAACATGAAAGGTTGGGCCTACGAAGACCATTTCTTCCAGGAACTCTTGCCTGCCGTTGAAAAGAAATACAGAGCCGGAGGCAGTCGTGACCAACGTGCCGTTGCAGGTCTGTCGATGGGCGGCGGCGGAAGCGTTGGCTATGCTTTGGGCCATCCCGACATGTTCTTTGCCTGCTATGCCATGAGTGCTTGGCTGAACTCAGAAACAAGGGGCGAAGCTGCACCCGATGACAAGATGGCACTATTGACTGCAGCTGTTAGCGAGCGCAATCCCTTTACCAAGATTGACAACGCCAGCGATGCAGAACTGAGCACCTTACGCCAGATTAAGTTCTTCATCGATTGTGGCGATGACGACTTCCTCATTGAACAGAACTACGAATTATACAAGAAACTGCGTCTAAAGCGCTTCGATGCACAAATGCGCGTTCGCGACGGAGGACATGCATGGGAATATTGGCACAATGCCCTTCGCCTGTGTCTGCCCTTTGTATCGAGGAACTTTAAGTAAACAAGTTGACGAGTAAAAAGTCACGAGCTGACGAGTCAACAAACATAAAATATTGAATGGCAGAAAACAATTCTCTATTAGATAAGCTGGAAGGGTTGGTGGCGCGATACGAAGAAGTGTCCACACTCATCACCGACCCCAACGTAATAGCCGACCAAAAGCGCTATGTGAAGCTAACCAAGGAATACAAGGACTTGGGTAAAATCATGGAGGCGCGGAAGGAATACATGGGACACCTTCAGAATGTGCAAGATGCCAAGGAACTATTGGCGCTGGAGAATGACCCCGAGACAAAGGACATGTTACGCGAGGAGATGGCGACCAGCGAACAAAGGTTGCCCAAGTTGGAGGAGGAAATCAAATTGCTTCTCGTCCCTGCCGATCCCGAAGACGACAAGAACGTCATCATGGAGATACGCGGAGGAACAGGAGGCGACGAAGCCGCTCTTTTTGCTGGCGACCTGTTCCGCATGTACTCGAAATATTGTGAGGCGAAGGGTTGGAAAACTTCCGTATCCAGTTTTAGCGAAGGAGCATCGGGCGGTTATAAGGAAATCGTCTTCAGTGTGACAGGTGAAGGCGCATACGGCATACTTAAATACGAATCAGGTGTGCATCGCGTTCAGCGCGTACCCGTCACAGAGACGCAAGGCCGAGTACACACAAGTGCCGCCACCGTTGCGGTATTGCCCGAGGCAGAGGAATTCGACGTGGAGATAAACGAAGGCGCTATCAAGTGGGATACATTCCGTTCCTCTGGCGCTGGAGGACAGAACGTGAACAAGGTTGAATCAGGTGTTCGAGCCCGATACATGTGGACCAATCCGAACACGGGCGAGACAGAGGAGATACTCGTGGAATGTACCGAAACCCGAGACCAACCGAAGAACAAAGAAAGGGCTTTGGCTCGCCTTCGCACATTCATTTACGACAAGGAACACCAGAAATACATCGACGACATCGCAAGCCGACGCAAGACGATGGTCTCCACCGGTGACCGTTCGGCAAAGATACGTACATACAACTATCCACAAGGACGCATCACTGACCACCGCATCGGATACACCATCTACAACCTTGCCGCCTTCATGGACGGAGACATACAAGACTGCATCGACCACCTCATCGTGGCTGAAAATGCCGAGCGTATGAAGGAAACAGAACTGTAACGATTGGACGATTGAACAATTTGACAATTTCACGATTGGACGATTTAAAGATTTGAGGATTTAAAGATAATGAACAGGATACAGAAGAACTTAAGATTTGTGACAACTGCCCTCCACACTTGTGCAAAGCGCTTTCCGGCACCGATGGCATTTGCTACGGCACTGGCCCTGTTCCTCATCTACACCATCGTTGCATCCGACCAGATTAAGCCCTATGAGCAATTGATAAAGGCCTTGGGCTATTTCCTCTCGGTAGGCTTGTTGCTTTCACTCACACTTGCGCTTTGGATGGAAGAGAAGGAAGAAAACCGACGGACCGATACCATTCAAATCGTGTCATACGCCATTCTTTTTGCCGATACCATATATCTTTACAGCATCAACTTCGGCAGTGGCAACGGGGTGGAAGTATTCCTCATGCATGCTTCGGCAATCTTTGCGTTGGTACTAAGCATATTCTTCCTTTCATTCCGACGAGAGCGAGACGACATAGCCTCATGGAACTTTACCCTGCGGATACTGATTAATCTTGTTGTATGCTTCCTGATAGGCTTTGTGCTATGGGGAGGCATCAGCATTCTGTTGGTTTCCCTCGACTGGTTGTTTAACGTTAAATTGGAATGGGAGTGGTATGCCGTCATGGGTACGCTCTGCGCCTTCTACTTGCCGACACTGCTATTCCTTGGCCGCATACCCAAGGACGAAGAGAAACACCAACGGGAGCCCTTGCCATCAGCCTTCCTTGGCAATGTCATGCGATACATCTTTGTGCCGCTCGAGGGCTTGTTCTTGGTGGTATTGTATGCCTATGCCATTCGCATCCTCTTCCAATGGGAATTGCCAAACGGACATGTGTCGTGGCTCGTCATCATTTCCATGATAGGATGCATCGCCATCGAGTTTGGACTCTACCCTGTCCGAAAGCGGGAAGGACGCAAGTACGACGAGAATGTGGCACGCTATCTGCCTCTCCTGCTCATCCCCTTAATCGTGCTGATGAGTATAGGCATTATTCGTCGACTGAGCGACTATGGAATCACGATTTCCCGACTCTACCTCGTCCTACTCAATCTCTGGTTCTATGCCGTATGCATTACCCTATACCTGACCCGTGCGCGTCGCATCAATTGGATAAGTATCTCCTTTGCTGCACTATTCCTTTTGACGTCGGCATTGCCCTATAACTTCACGAACTTTACCCGCCGTCAATTGATGCGTGAAGTGCGTCAAATGCTGGTGAACAATAAAGTGGTAACACCCCTTAATGCGGATAGTTACGACAAGTTGATGAAGTCATTATCGAAAGACGAGGCTTCGACCATCAGTGCCAAACTTTCCTATCTGGAGAGCACATTTAACAAAGCGTCGATAGAATCCCTCGTAAACCAGGAGAATGAAGGCATCCCCTTCCTCACATATGTCAACAAACAAGAGGAGGAAAAGAAGGAGGAGCAGTTCTCATTCAGCAACAATGCCGAAAACAAACAGATAGATATCCCAGAAGGATACAGTAAGGTGGAGGAAAGGAGACTTTCCAAATCCTTAGAGCGGAAGAGTGGTTTCGTAGATATCCCCGTCAACGACAACGACGGAAATTGCATAGACACACTACGTGTTAATCTCGATGCCCTGAAGAAACTCGACAAGAAAATGCTGTACGCCGTAGAACTGAAGACGAAACAAGGGAATTGTGCGTATTACATGACCTATTTCTATTTCAGCGAATACAATATAAACCTGGAAGGATACTTATTCACCAAATAACGAACATTGATAAAAACAAATTATATGAGACTGATGAATTTTTTAAAGAATAATTGGATTGGATGCCTTGTTGCCTTCATTAGCGGATTCACAACAACTATTGTGTTAGAGCAATTGGGATGGCAGCACAATTTCTTTGCCTTCTTACTTGCTTTTATGCTAATTTATATACCTTTGAACATTGCGGTAGATTTAATCAAGGGACTTAAAGGATAGAGAGAAATATGACCCAAAAAAAACTCATAGACAACATAATGCGAAAGCAGAGTTTCCTCTGCGTAGGGCTTGATACCGACATCAAGAAGATTCCCCAGCACCTGCTTGCGGAAGAAGACCCTATCTTCGCATTCAACCGCGCTATTATTGACGCAACAGCGCCTTACTGCATTGCCTATAAGCCCAACCTGGCTTTCTACGAGGCTTTGGGCGTGAAGGGATGGATTGCTTTTGAGAAGACCATCGAATACATCCGCACGAACTATCCCGACCAATTCATCATAGCCGATGCCAAACGAGGCGACATAGGCAATACCTCGAAGCTTTATGCACGCACGTTCTTCGAGACACTCGACGTTGATGCCGTAACTGTTGCCCCATATATGGGCGAGGACAGTGTTACGCCCTTCATGGGGTACGAAGGTAAATGGGTCATTCTGCTTGCCCTGACCAGCAACAAAGGCTCTTCCGACTTCCAGTTGACAGAAGATAAGGACGGCGAACGGCTGTTCGAGAAAGTGCTTCGCAAGAGTCAGGAGTGGGCAGATGAGGACCAGATGATGTATGTTGTCGGTGCCACGCAAGGACGAGCCTTTGAGGAGATACGCAAGATAGTTCCCAACCACTTCCTGCTGGTGCCTGGCATAGGCGCACAAGGTGGAAGCCTGGAGGAGGTTTGCAAGTATGGAATGACAAAAGATTGCGGACTCATCGTTAATAGCAGTCGTGCCATCATCTATGCATCCAACGGCGAGGACTTTGCCCTGCGAGCTGGCGAAGAAGCACATAAAGTTCAACAGCAAATGGCGTTGGAAATTGAGAGAATGAGAAAATGAACGGCCCCTCTCCCCGCTCCCCCCGTGGGAGGAGGGCTTGCAAAGCACAGCGGCTCATTCAGAAAATGAGAGGATGAGAGATTGAGGACTCAGACATTTTGAATTTTGAATTAAATTATTTTGAATTTTACATAAGATGGAATTTTCAGCACAGCAAATAGCAGGCCTCGTGGGAGGCACTATCGAGGGAGACCCCGGAGTGAAGATTAACGACTTTGCAAAGATTGAAGAAGGCCGTCCGGGCTGCATCTCCTTCCTTGCCAATCCTAAATATGCACACTATCTGTACGAGACTAAGAGCAGTATCGTGCTTGTGAACAAAGACTTCCAATTGGAAGGTGAGACGCAGGCAACCCTGATTCGAGTTGACAACGCCTATGAGACCGTTGCCAAGTTGCTCACCATCTACGATAGCATGAAACCCAAGAAGAAGGGCATCGACTCGCTGGCATTCATCGACCCGTCTGCAAGCGTCGGCGAAGATTGTTACATTGGTCCCTTTGTTGCCATTGGCGAGGGAGTGGTGATAGGCAAAGGTTGTGTGTTGCATCCCCATGTGACCATCGGAGCAAATGCAACTATCGGAGACAACACGGAGATATACAGCAATGCCGTAGTGTATCACGATTGCAAGGTTGGCAACAATTGCATTCTGCACGCAGGATGTGTGATTGGCGCCGACGGATTCGGCTTTGCACCTTCGGAGGAAGGATATGAGAAGATTCCGCAGATAGGCATAGTCACCATCGAAGACAATGTTGAAATCGGAGCAAACACTTGCGTCGATCGTTCCACGATGGGTTCAACCTATGTCCGCAAAGGTGTGAAACTCGACAACCTTGTTCAGATAGCCCACAACGACGACATTGGAGCACACACGGTCATGAGTGCACAAGTTGGCGTAGCAGGAAGCACGAAGGTAGGCGAATGGTGTATGTTTGGCGGACAGGTAGGCATTGCAGGCCACGCCACTATTGCCAATCGCACTCAGGCAGGGGCTCAGGCAGGCATCCCCAATAGCGTGAAGAAGGAAGGAACTGCGGTGCAGGGCACTCCCGCCATCGATTTCCGCACCTTCTGGAAGTCGAGTGCCGTCTTCAAGAACTTGCCCGAACTGAGTAAGCAAGTCTATCAGATGGAGAAAGAAATAGAAGAACTGAAGAAGAAATTAGAGGCTGTGCAATGAAGGCCTTAGGCTCGATGTGAATCGAATATAGGTTCGATGGCAATTGAATATAGGTTCGATGAACGGAAGACCTAAGGTGCAAAATCGGAGGGCCTAAGCCCTCTGGCAAGAAGCCATAGAGATAACAGAAAACAAGAATAAACACTTACGATTATGACTAATAAGCAAAACACGCTAAACGAAAGTTTCTCACTTAGCGGAAAAGGCTTACACACAGGCTTGAACCTGACTGTGACGTTCAATCCTGCCCCAGAAAACTACGGGTATAAAATACAACGCATCGACTTGCCCGACCAACCCATTCTGGACGCAGTGGCAGAGAATGTCATCGAGACCACCCGAGGCACGGTTCTCGGAAAGAAGGACATCAAGGTTAGCACCATCGAACATGGCATGGCGGCCCTCTATGCGCTGGGAGTCGACAATGTTCTCATTCAGGTCGATGGTCCCGAATTCCCCATCCTCGACGGAAGTTCAGAAACTTACGTCAAGGAGATTCGCCGTGTGGGAATCAAGGAACAGGAAGCCGCAAAGAATTACTATATCATCACGGGCAAGATAGAAATCAAGGACGAAGAATCGGGTTCTTGCATTACGCTTTTGCCTGACGAGGATTTCTCCATTACGACGATGATTGACTTCCAGTCGAAGTTCATCAGCAGTCAATTTGCCACACTCGACAGCATGGAGGACTTCGAGACAGAGATTGCAGCAGCTCGCACCTTCGTATTCGTTCGCGAGATAGAACCCCTGCTGATGGCAGGACTGGTGAAAGGAGGCGACCTCGACAACGCAATTGTCATCTACGAACGCCAAACAACACAGGAGGCCCTCGACAAACTTTGTGACAAGACGGGAGTCGAACATCGCGACGCCAACGTGCTTGGATACATTCAGCACAAGCCCCTTGTCTGGGACAACGAACCTGCACGCCACAAGTTGCTCGACATCATTGGCGACATGGCACTGATAGGAAGACCCATCAAGGGACGCATCATCGCAACGCGACCCGGACACACCATCAACAACAAGTTTGCCCGACTCATGCGAAAGAAGATTCGCAAGTTCGACGTGCAAGCCCCTGTTTACAATCCCACCAAGCCTGCAGTCATGGACAACAACCGCATCAAGGAATTGTTGCCACACCGTTATCCGTTCCAGCTGGTGGACAAGGTGATTGAACTGAAGGAAAAGAGTGTCGTTGCCATCAAAAACATCACATCCAACGAGCCCTTCTTCCAAGGCCACTTCCCACAAGAGCCCGTGATGCCTGGTGTGCTTCAGCTCGAGGCTATGGCACAGACGGGAGGCCTCTACATCCTAAGCCTGCTTGACGAACCCGAGCGTTACAGCACCTATTTCCTTAGGATAGACAATGCTCGTTTCCGCCAGAAAGTGGTGCCAGGCGATACCCTAATCATGAAATGCGAGTTGCTGGCTCCTCTCTCACATAACATCGCCACCATGCAAGGCTATGCCTTCGTGGGCGAGGAATGTGTTGCAGAGGCAACCTTCATGGCGCAAGTGATTAAGAACAAATAAAGAGACACCTCTCCCAACCTCCCCCGAGGGGAAAGAGAATTATTATGAATTATGAATTAAAAATTATGAATTGATATGATAAGTCCATTAGCATACATCCATCCTGAGGCAGTCATAGGCGAGAACTGTGAAATAGGCCCCTTCTGCTACATTGACAAGAATGTCGTGATAGGCGACAACAATACCCTGATGAATAGCGTCACCGTGCTTTATGGCGCACGCATTGGCAACGGCAACATCTTCTTCCCTGGCGCCGTCATTAGCGCCATTCCCCAAGACCTGAAGTTCGTGGGCGAAGACACTACTGCCGAGATAGGCGACAACAACCAGATTCGCGAAAATGTCACCGTCAACCGAGGCACAAAAGCAAAAGGCAAGACCGTTGTTGGAAATGGCAACCTCCTGATGGAAGGCGCACATGTGGCTCACGACACGATAGTGGGCAATGGATGCATACTGGGTAATGGTACAAAGCTGGCAGGCGAAGTCGTTATCGACGACAACGCCATTCTCAGCGCACACGTACTGGTGCATCAGTTCTGCCGAATCGGAGGTTACACAATGGTGGGCGGAGGTTCGAAAATCAATCAGAACATCCTCCCCTACACCATGACGGCTCGCGAACCGGCAAGCTATTGCGGCCTCAACCTGGTAGGCCTGCGTCGCAGAGGATTCACGCCTGAAACCATCACACTACTGCATCATGCTTTCAACATCATCATGGGCGAAGGATTGCTTGCCGACAAGGTTGCACGCGTGAAGGAAGAAATCGGGATGACGCCTGAGACGGAATACATACTGGACTTCATAAAGGATACAGAGAAACGCGGGTTTATCCGCTAACATCGTGAAACCTAATCTTAAATCAACATGACATTACGACTGACACTAATAAGCAATGAAGTAGAGGATTTCATCCTCGAATTCAAGATTGACGCCGACTCCTCGTTTGCCGACCTCCATAGGTTAATTCTCCGCCATTGCGGATATCAGGAGATGCAAGGCCAACGGTTCTTTATATGCGACGAACACTGGAAGCCCACCCAACGCATACTCCTTAGCGACGAGGACAATGTGAGCATCGACGAGGACGTGTACTTGATGTCCGACACCGACCTGGGAGAGTTCCTTGAGGACGAAGGGCAACGCATCACCTATCGTTTCGACCCTGAGGACCGTCGAATGTTCCTCATAGAACTCACCGAAACCTCATTCGGCGACCCTGTAGCGCCGGAAGGCATACTCACACGCCGTCACGGCGAAGCACCTCCACAATTGTTGCAAGAGGATGAGGTCATCAGTCCCATCGTAATTTCCGAGGAACTCGAGGAAGAGTTTTATGGAGAGGACGGCTTCGAGGAGGAAGACCTTGACATGGAAGGCTTCGACATCTTGGATTAGGCAGAACGATGAAGTCGCTTGTTGTATTGCTTGGCCCTACCGCCGTTGGTAAGACGGACCTAAGCCTTTCTCTTGCAGAGATGCTTGGAAGCCCTATTATCAATTGCGATAGTCGTCAGTTGTTTGCCGACCTGCGCATCGGTACGGCATCACCGACTCCCGAGCAAATGCAACGCGTTAAGCACTATTTCGTTGGCACGCTGAAGTTGGACGACTATTACAATGCCGCGCAATACGAGGCCGACGTGCTCCAACTGACCCACGAACTCTTTCAAACCCACGACACACTACTGATGTCGGGAGGAAGCATGATGTACATCGACGCGGTTTGTCGAGGCATCGACGACATTCCCACCATTAGCGAAGAGATACGAACCGCCGTCAAGGAAAGGCTCGCCACGGAGGGTCTCGAACCTCTGGCAGAGGAACTTCGCACGCTCGACCCTGCCTACTACGACATCGTTGACAAGAAAAACGTGCGCAGGGTGGTTCATGCCCTTGAAGTGTGTCTTATGAGCGGACGCCCTTATTCGGAATTCCGCACCAACACCCACAAGGAAAGACCTTTCCAAATCATCAAGATTGGACTCAATCGCCCTCGCGAGGAATTGTTCGCAAGAATCAATGCGAGAGTTGACCAGATGATGAACGACGGACTGATGGATGAAGTGCAAAACCTCATCCCCTTCCGACATTGCAACGCACTGAATACCGTTGGCTACAAGGAACTCTTTCGCGTAATCGATGGCGAATGGCCTTTGGAGATGGCAGTGGAGAGAATAAAGAAGAACACTCGCGTGTATGCCAAGAAACAACTGACCTGGTTCCAGCATGATGAGCAAATTGCCTGGTTCCATCCCGACGATATCTCGCAAATAAAAGAACATATAAATCGGAAAATACATGAAAGCATTTTGGAATAAAACGAAAAGCGTCTTTAAGGACATGTATGGTGGACCGTGGTGGAAGCGGACAATCGTTTGGATGGCCACCCTCATGCTGTTGTTCCTGTTGTTCCTTGGAGCTGTCGACATGAACTTTCTGTGGCTTTTCGGTCGTTCGCCAGGCTTTAGCGACATCAAGAACCCCGTCACCAACGAGGCAAGTATCATCATCAGTGCCGACAGCGTACCTATAGGACGCTTCTACGACGAGAACAGAACACCCGTATCGTTTGAGGAAATCAGTCCCATACTTGTCCGCACACTCATTGCTACCGAAGACGAACGGTTCTATCACCATCACGGCATCGACTTTAAGGGCATCTTTGCCGCAATAAAAGATATGTTTGGCGGGCATGCACGCGGAGCAAGCACCATCACGCAACAGTTGGCAAAGAACCTGTTCCGCGTCCGAACGAAAGAAGAATACTCGACGGGTCTCCTTGACAAGTTCCCTGCCACACGAATGCTTACGATTAAACTCAAAGAGTGGATTGTGGCAACGAAGTTGGAAATGCTCTTCTCGAAAGAAGAGATTCTAACCATGTATTTCAATACCGTTGACTTCGGAAATAACGCATACGGCATAAAAACGGCGTGTGAGACTTACTTTGCCACCATGCCTGACAACCTCACCTACGAACAAGCAGCAACGCTTGTAGGCCTATTAAAAGCCACTAGTACCTATAATCCCAAACGCAATCCGAAGAACAGTACGGAACGCCGCAATGTGGTCTTGGCAAACCTGTACAACTACGGGCAGATGATTATCAACGGACAACCTGCTACAGCACAACAGCTTGACAGCTTGCAAAACCTGCCCATGATTACCACTACCCGAGCCACGGGTCACAACCAGCTCGGTCCCGTTCCATACTTCCGTGAGGCGCTGAAGGATTACGTCGAAGTCCTTTGTCGTAGGGGGCTTATACCTGGGTTCAATGCCCAGCACATGCTCGACTTGGACGTAAGCGGACTGAAGATATACACCACACTCGACACACGCATCCAGCAATATGCCGAAGCGGCAGCACTGAAACAAATGCGTGTCATACAACAACGATTCAAGGAGCATTGGGGTTCGACAGCACCATGGCGAGACGCGCAATACAAGGAGATACCCAACTTCATAGAGAACATCGCCAAAAACACCCAGGAATACCGTTATCTGGCAAAGAAATTCGACAACAATGCCGACTCCATCCATTATTACATGAACCAGCCTCACCCTGTGGAGGTATTCACATACGACGGTCCTGAAACACGCGAACTCAGCGTAATGGATTCCATCCGATATATGGTGAACTTCATGCATTGCGGCTTCGTGGCTATAGAGCCCGACACAAGGCAAGTGAAGGCATGGGTGGGAGATGTTGACTATAACTCGTGGGAGTACGACAAAGTCACCGCCATGCGCCAACCTGGTTCCACCTTCAAACTATTTGTATATACCGAGGCCATGAACCAAGGCCTTATCCCCTGCGATCGCAGGCTCGATGAGTGGAAGGCCTATCCTGATACGATGAATGGCAAGGTGAAGATGTGGGCTCCACACAATGCCAATGGCTATTTCACGCACGCCAACATGACGCTGAAGACGGCTTTTGCACGAAGCATCAACAGCATTGCCGTGAAACTGGGATACGAATGTGGCATTCCCAACATCATCAAGACGGCACACGCTATGGGTATCAAAACGAAACTTGAGAACATTCCTTCGCTAAGTCTTGGTGCGTGTGATGTAAACCTGCTCGAACTCACCAATGCCTATTGTACCATTATCGACGATGGCATATACAACATGCCCGTACTCATCACTCGCATTGAGAATCGAAATGGTAAAGTCATCTATGAACCTAAGCTCAAAAAAGAACAAGCCATCCCATACCGTTCTGCCTACCTCATGCAACAGATGTTGCGAGCTGGTCTGACCGAGCCGGGAGGTACAACTGCGGCTCTGTGGCAATACATTCATCCGGTGCTCGATCGCACTGAATTCGGGGGAAAGACGGGAACCAGCAACAACCATTCCGATGCATGGTTTGTGGGTGTTACACCAGGCTTGGTGGCAGGTGCATGGGTTGGTGGCGAATACCGAAGCATTCACTTCCGCACAGGGGCATTGGGACAAGGTAGTCGAACGGCCCTGCCCATCTTTGGATACTTCATACAATCGTTATTAAAGGATGCTCATTTTGCAAAATACTATCGCAAATTCGAAGCGCCTAAGGAGGAAATAGATCCGCAATGCTGGTCGTGTGTGGGTTCGTATTATCGCCGTCCGGCGTTGGATGACGAAGAAGACGACTCCGAAACAGAAAACGAGGGAGAAATTACCGATGAAGTTGCTCCGTCTGGCACGCAAGAGCCCATTGAACCAGTCAGTTCGGAGGTTAATGAGTAAATTGATATTCAACAAGTTAGGAGAGTCTCGAAAGAGGCTCTCCTTTTTCATTTCCAGACAGCGGAATGTGACATTGTGACATTGTGACATTGTGACATCCGATGTTTTGCATTTACGGAATGGAACTTGAAACGAAAAAGTATATTATATATTATAATAAATTATAATATATAATATAAATTATAATCCTTATAATTTATAAATCTCTGCAGAAAGAAAATAACTGATTGTAACCTCCTTCCAAATTACGAAAAAACTAAATGTCACAATGTCACAATGTCACGTTTACGGCAACACAATCCCACAAAGGATGAACTTACCTTAATTTAATAAAAAAAGCGAAGAATGTTTTGCCATTTCAACAAATATTATTATATTTGTAGTCGAAATATGCCTTAGACCTAACTGTCAGATATCAAATTAAAAAACATAACTGAAAATGAGAAAACTTACCTTCACACTGGCCCTGTTGCTGAGCATGTTGTGCAACGCAGCATCCAACAAGAACTATGTAGCCTACCTGTTTACCTATTTCACGGGCAATGCACCTGAGCAAGAACAGATTTGTTATGCCCTGAGCAACGACGGATGGAACTACACTCCCATGAACAACGGACTACCCGTGATTGCAAGCGACTCGATAGCATTGACAAAGTGCGTACGCGACCCCCACATCCTGCGCGGTGAGGACGGATGGTTCTATCAGGTAGTGACCGACATGCGTTCGAGCCTCGGATGGAGCAGCAACCGTGGAATGGTGCTCTTGCGCAGTCGTGACCTCATCCACTGGCAACACCACACCATCCACTTCCCCGAACGCTATAAGGGAACAATGTTCGAGCACGTAACGCGCGTGTGGGCGCCTCAAACCATCTTTGATAAAGAAGCTGGCAAGTACATGGTATACTTCTCCATCCTCACCGACGATGGTTCATGCCCTTACGACCGTGTTTACTACGCCTATGCCAATAGCGACTTCAGCGACCTGGAGGGTGAGCCCAAGGTTCTCTTCGACGTAGAGAACGCCAGCATCGACACCGATATCGTGCGAGACGACGACGGTTTGTACCACGTCTTCTTCAAGACCGAAGGACAACGCCAGAAAGGCATTAAGCAATTCATCACTCCCGTTCTGCACGACAAGTCGAAATGGGAACTGCAACCCGGTATGTGCCAAGACACGAACAAGGCCGTTGAGGGAAGCGGAGTCTTCCGTCTGTTCGATGGCACTTGGGTGCTCATGTACGATTGCTACACCAGCGGACATTACCAGTTCTGCAAATCGACGGATCTGCGTACCTTCAAGCAAGTACAAGACACACAAACCACAGGAGCCTTCACTCCGCGTCACGGCACGGTAATTGCCATTACAAAGGACGAATTGGAACTGCTGCAGTCATGGGATGCTCTCATGCAAGCCAATCAGGAACTGCGCACACGCAGCGTTCCCACTTTCACTCTGGAACAACTCGACGGACGCAAGGCTTTACTCGACAAGACTCAACAAGTGCTGAAAGGAAAAGCCTCTGCAAAGGCATATAAGGCTCAGGCCAAGATTATACAGAAATTCCTAAAATAAGAATTATGAAACTGAAAGCATTCTTAGCGGCGTTGCTGGTATCATCAACGGCGTTAGCAGGAAACACTATCACGCAGGTCACCCAAGTAACAAGCGGAGTGACACTGACTACTGATGTAGACTACGTGATAACCAGCCAAACACCTTTTGCCACAGCTGGGAGTGTTGACATTCAGAATACGGAGCATGCTGTACTGATTTTCAAGAACATCCGTCCGAGCAAGGTCATCAGCCAACTGATGGGCAATATTCTCATCAATGGCGAGGCGGCAAAGAACGATGTCAACTGTCAGGTAAAGATGTATGCCCAGGGAGCAATCGTAATGCCATACAGCCGAACCATTAAGCCTTTGACTTGCTATACCGAGCAAAACTTTGAAGGCGAGTCATACAACACGTACGGTACGGGAAACACTGGAGGCTTTATGAATACGTTGTCAGTCAAGCAACTCAACAATCAGATTCGTAGCTTCAAGCTGAAGCGCGGATACATGGTCACCTTTGCTGTCGGCACTGGAGGTTGGGGATATAGCCGTTGCTTCATTGCCGACACCGAGGACCTGGAGCTGGCAACCCTACCCCATGTTCTCGACGGTCGCATTTCAAGTTATCGTATCTTCAAGTGGTACGATGCACAAAAGAAAGGTCTTGCCAGCAACGGAGACAAAAATGCCAATGCAGCCCTGAACTCCTCTTGGTGCTATGACTGGGCGCAAGGAAACGCCTCATTACTTCCCGATGTGGAATGGGTTCCCAACCACATCTACGAAGACTGGCCTTCTGTAGCAACATGTGGAGGCGTCACAGGTTCGTGTCACATGAAGACAAATAACGAACCAGGCAACTCCGCCGACGACCATCCGCAGACAGTAGATGAAGTGCTTGCCAACTGGCAGAACCTGATGCGTACGGGTATGCGTCTCTGCTCCGAATCGTCCCACGACGGTAGCATGAACCACCTGAAGTCGTTTATCGACAGTATCGATGCTCGTGGATGGCGTTGCGACATTCTGGACTTGCATTGCTATTGGGCTTCTGGCTTCAACAACCTCAATTGGTATAGCGACAACTATGGCAAGGGACGTCCCATCTGGATTTCCGAGTGGATATGGGGTGCATCGTGGAATAAGAACGGCGCTTTCGGCACAAACAACGAAAACACCATCCTCAATGAGACAAAGAACATCCTGACAACGCTCAACAGCAATCCACGCGTGGAGCGCTACGCCTATTGGAACAGCGAAAGTAAGGCTCATGTTTACGAAAACGGTAAGCTGACAGCACTGGGAGAGTATTATGCCTCCATGGAAACTGGACTGGCATACAATAAGAAGTATGAATACATTCCCAAAGTTGTCTATAAGGCTCCTTACGGCATCAGCGCCACTTACAACAAGACCAAGAAGCAGGCAACCATCGTCTGGCGTGACCCCAACGGCGATATGCTGGACAGCATTATCGTTGAATGCAAATTGCCAAACACAACCAAATGGGTTAAACGGGGCAATGTAGATCCTAAGGACAAGTCCAGTGCGGAAGATGTCTCCTATACCTTTACTGATAATATTTCCGACCCCGGCATCTACTACTATCGTGCCACCGAATATTATGAGGGCAAGAAGTTTAGTACGGGTGAAGCCAGCATAACCATCTCTGCAGCTAATGCTGTCGGTTCTCTGCAATATGGAGAGTTGAAGATTGCTAACACGGAACCCGTTACAACCGACATTGTCGCCCAGGAGTCAGCACCATACGTGGTAATGGGAATGATGTCGAACAAGAACGCGTCCAATGGTATAACCAATCAGATACAATCCCTTGGCAAGACGAGTTTCAAATTCCGATTCTATCCCTGGCAGTTGACAACCCCCGCCACATTCAATTCTACCGAGACTGTCAGCTACCTGGTTCTTCCACCCGACACGATATATCATCTTAACGACTACATGATGATTATATCACAGAAAGCCGGAAGCATTAAGGGCGACGAAGTGGAAATCACCTTCCCAGAAGCTTTCCCTGAGGGTGTAACGCCTGTGGTTGTTGCTCAGCAGAACACCAGCATCGCAACATATCCTCCTGTTACCGTCAGGGTTTATGGCGTAACAAATACGGGCTTTAAAGTGAAGCTTGTGCGACAAGAAGGTGTTACAACAGCCTTTAACGGACAGAACGTGAACTACTTTGCTGCAACTCCCGGCCAGATTTCCATCGGTAACGGAAAGATGCTCACCGTGGGTCTTGACAAAGAGACGCCAGTAGGCGGAAGCGCACGCCAAACTGTAACATTCCGCAACGAAGCAGGCGACTCATTGTTCTTTATCAACCCATTCATCATCGCAGCATCGCAGACCGACAACTACGACAAGGCAAGTGTGTTCCGCATGCATAGCACCGTTGATGATGGCAAAGGTGTACACTCTGCAAGTATCCGTCGCCAAGTCGATGGAACCAGCACAAGTACCACCACAAACAATGCGAAAGCCAATGGTGATTATATAGGTTGGTTCATTATCAGTGATGATCCCAACGGAACGGGTGACGAAGAACCCATCATCGTCCCAACGGCAATCGAAGGTGTTAAGAAGAACCTCGGATTCTCAGTAAGTGTACACAACAATGCTATTTATGCTGATGGCAAAGGCCTGAAAGCCTATTCCACCAGTGGAGCACAAGTTAGAATGGGCCAACCCCTTCCTGCTGGAGTGTATATTGTCACCAACGGAAAACAACATGTGAAGGTAAGAGTGAAATAAAACTTACGGAACAGATTCAGATATGCCCTCATGGTGAATGCCATGGGGGCATTTTTTATGGTCGAAAAGTAAGAGAATTGAGCTAGGAAATAGATGAAAAGTTACACGCGCACGCGGAAACCTTAACTATTATAATATTAGACAGGATTTTGCTCTTGATTAAACTTGCGAGGAAACGATTTTAACATTTTGAAAGACTTTAATTGTTAATTTGTGTTAATTACTACAAGTTTCAAGGTTGGCAAGTCTTAATTATTATGAAATTTGGTTTATATTTGTAGGGTGTAATTCGCTGAAAAATGCGTTTTTGGGTGTGAGGAACTATGTTTCCACGCCATTTAGCACATATATGGCTTAGCCATAATTGGATGAAAACCGAGAAAACTAACAATTAAACCTAAATTACTAAATGTATGGAAAACCGTTTAAGCAAAATGAGTAGGAAAGCCACTTACGGCATTCTCCTGCTGGCAGCCTGCGGTCTGACATCATCGTGCAAGGACGAGTACACGCTGGACGACGAAAAGCCTTCATGGCTAACGACCAGCATCTACGAAGGCCTGGAAAGTACTGGTAAGTATACCAACTACCTGCGCCTGCTCGGTGACCCTGATGTCAATCCCACTAATGCGCGCCCCCTCACTGAGGTGCTGTCACGAACTGGTTCAAAAACAGTGTTCGTTGCCGACGACGATGCCTGGAAGGCCTTCTTCGAGCAAAACGCGAAGTTGCCCGAGACCGATCCTTGGCACACGGCTACAAGCTACGAAAAACTGAGTGTGAGCCAAAAGAAGCTGCTGATTCACACCAGCATGCTCAACAACGCCATCGTAATGGAGAACCTCTCCTCGAGTACAAGCGACATCAGTTCGCGAGGTGATTTCATGCGTCGCTACACCGATGTAGAGGCAACAGACACCATCACCTACCTCGATGGCAACACACTGCCCGTGAACTACAATGTTGGCAATCAGGAGAAAGACTACTGGTGGCGCTTCCGTAGCGAAAATGGCGGTAAAGGTCTGTATCTGGTGAACGACTCTTCTTTGACCATGATGCTTCACTTCACCAATGAACATCTGACGAAGAACAACGTTACTGACGAGGACTTCGCCATCTTCATGGGACGTGAGCGCAAGACCAGCGACGTACACATCTACGACGCTTTGTTGCTGGAGAAGGACGGTGTTGCAGAGAATGGTTACATCAACAAGACCGAGAAGGTGATTAAGCCTCTTCCCAACATGGCAGAGTTGCTTCGCACCAATGGCAAGACTAACATCTTCAGCCACATGCTCGACCGTTGGAGTGCACCTTTCTACAACAACACGGTGACAGAAGCCTACAAGAACCTGATGGCTTCCCGTGGTATAACATGGAGCGACTCCATCTTCAGCAAGCGTTACTTCTCTGATCTCAGCTATGGACACAGAGCACTGAACACCGACCCCAATGGTGAGAAGTTCCGTGATTCACAAAGTACGGATGTAACGTTGAAGTTCGACCCCGCATGGAATGCCTATGCTTTCGATGACTCGAATTGGAGTAACAGTTCCGCTACAGCACCCCAATACGACATGGCGTCAATGTTCGTTCCCGATGACGATACCATGTGGAAATACTTCACCGAAGGCGGTGGTGGATGGCAACTTATCCGTACCTACTACATGAAGGAAGGAACTTCACAGGAGATTCCATACGAGCGCCCCACAACGTTGGAAGAGTTGTATCGTCAAATTGACCAGATACCCATCTCCACGTTGCGTTCTTTGCTTAACGTAGTAATGTTCCCGAGTTTCACGGGTTCTGTTCCCAGCAAGATGTCGTCGTTGCGTGACGATGCCCAGGAGCAGATTTTCTATCCCGAGGATATCGACCACATCACTGGCACAATGTTGGCCACCAATGGTATGATTTACATTACCGATAAGGTGTATGGTCCTGCAGACTATACCTCTGTTGCTGCTCCGGCATACATCTCCAACACGAACCTGGTATTGCGCTGGGCCATCTACAATGGTTCTACCAGTGCTACCGACTATATGGGTTTGAACTACTACGCCTACCTGAAGGCCATGCAGAGCCGCTTCGCATTCTTCCTGCCCAGCGACGAAGGTATGAAATATTACTACGACCCCACCAGCTTCAAGAGCCAGAAGAGTCGTATGTTGCAGCTCTACTACAAGAGCGGTTCATTCCCCATCTCTTATAAGATGTACAGCTACAATGCCACGATTGGCGAACTCGCACAAGAATACAACCTTGAGAAGATGGCTAACGGTGAAATCACCAACCGTCTGAAGGATATTCTGGAGAGCCACACTGTAGTGCTCGACGGTGTCGATGAAATCAATAGTGGTATCGATGAATGGTATCTCGCCAAGAACGGTTCTCCCGTGAAGGTTTATCGCGAGGGAGGACACGTGGTAAGTGTACAAGGTGGATTCCAGCTTGAAAACGAGGAAGCAGGTATCGAAGGTAGCATCAGTGCAACTAACAAAAATGCTTACACTGAACTTCACGGAGTACAAAAGAATATTGTTACCGACGAACAAAACATGTCGAACGGTACCACTTATATTCTCGATAGCCCCGTTGTTCCTGCAAGCCATAGTGTATACAGCATCTTCACCAATGACGGAAACTTCGAAGAGGACTATACCTACAACAATTTCTACGAGTTGTGTGAAGTAAATGAAGAAATCATTCGTGCTTGCGGTCTGGTTGATGAGACTCACTTGTCAACGACTCAGCAGAAGGCAGAGCTGAAGAAGTATCAAATCTTTATCGATGATAAAGGTCCAGACTTCAACATTCAGTTCTTCAACAACTATCGTTACACCATCCTGGCACCCACCAACGATGCCGTTCAGGATGCCATTTCGAAGGGTCTGCCTACTTGGGAGGACATTGCTGCCGACTATGAGGAATGCGACAAGGACTCCGCAGACATGCACCTTCTCAACACCGCCGATAGTCTGCGCCTGCAAGCCAAGATTACTTACCTTATTAACTTCATTCGTTACCACTTCGCCGACAACAGCATGTTTGTTGATAAGAGCATCGTTCCCAGCACAGAATTCGTTACCGCAAGTTACGACAACGTGAAGGGCCTGTTCTGCAAAATCAACATGCAACGTCCGGAATCTGGTGTACTGCAAGTTAAAGACGCCAATGGTGGCGACTGGATCACGGCTGAAGGCAATGTCAACATTCTTGCACGTGATGTATCATGTAGTAAGACACCTGCCAAACAGACTACTATGAATGGAATCACCATCGATGGATCAAGCTTTGCTGTCATCCATCAGATTCCTACCCCACTCTATCATGCCGACATTCCCGACTTCGGGAACTCAGGCGAGGCTAAGAAGTATATGACACGTTTTGCAATCCAATAAAACCGACAAGCCATGAATAAATATATCAAAGTCATAATGCTTTGGGCAGTTGTCCTATTCTCACTGCCTGCAAGCGCACAGATAAGCCGTATCAGCGGTACGGTTTCTGACGAGTTCGGTGGCATCCCTGGCATTCAAGTCAAGGAGTTGGATAGCAACAATCGTATCGTCAGCAGTGCCATCACCGACGCCAACGGTAACTTCACCATGACAGTGAAGAACCAGAAGAACAAGCTGGTCTTCCACGGCATGGGATACAAAGACCAGACGTATCAGATTAACAAGACCGTCTACAAGGTGAATATGGCAGAAGCTGTGAAAGTCATGAAGGAAGCTGTCGTCACAGCCAAGAAGAAAGCCCCCACCACGGGTCTTGACATTCCACAGCGTGAATATGCCGGTGCCGTCAGCTCCATGAAGATGGATGACCTGGAAGGTTTGGCATTCGAGTCTGTCGACCAAGCCCTGCAAGGACAGATTGCCGGTCTTGACATTGTTGCCAACTCTGGAAACCTGGGTTCGGGTACCACCATGCGTCTTCGCGGTACTTCTACCATTAATGGTAATGCACAACCTCTGATTGTTGTGAACGACCACATCTTTGAACTTCCCGACGATGCCCAGCCCGTCAACTTCGAGGACATGGACAACGAGGAGCAGTTCTCTACCCTGCTGAACGTTAACCCAGAGGATATCGAAAGCATCACCGTCCTGAAAGACGCCGCATCATCGGCAAAGTGGGGTGTGCGTGGTTCTAATGGTGTTATCGAAATTAAGTTACGCAGAGGTCGTCGTGGTCCTACCCGCGTCAACTTCATGTACAAGTTCAACGGAACATGGCAACCAGAAGGATACAAGATGCTGAATGGTGACGGATACACTATGATGCAGAAGGAAGCCTTCTTCAATCCCACTCAGCGCCAGACCAACATCTACGAGTTGGACTACAACACTGAAGTTCCTTACATCTATAATCATTATAGTCACAACACCGATTGGCTGGATGCAGTGAAGCAGTTTGGTAAGGAACACCGCTACTTCATCGGTCTCGATGGTGGTGGTGAGAAAGCCACATTCCGCATTGGTGCCGGTTACAACAAGTCGACTGGTGTCGTTATCGGACAGAAGATGGATCAGTTCACCGAGTCCACAACACTTGACTACAACGTCAGCGACCGTATCCAGTTCCGCGCTACGATGCAAATGACGTTTACCACAAACCACCAGAACGCTGAAACCAACCCCATGGACCGTGCCTACAATGCCATGCCTAACATGAGCATATACGAGTACGACGCAATGGGTAACCTGACAGGAAACTACTTCAACATGCTTCCTCTGGCAGCAAACTGGAGTAATTCAAGTACAAGTGAGATTCGCAACGATGGAACAATGACCTCTTGGGAATTGCGCCAGATGTTTACCAACGGTAACCCCGTTGCATGGTCGAAACTCGCATGGCACGAGAAGAAGCAATATAGCTTGACACCGCAGTTCGATGTCACCTATAAGTTGTGGGGTAAGGATCCTGACCAGCATCAGTTGAACTATGTGGGTGACGTACAGCTGAACATCAACAACACCAGCGACGACACCTATGTTCCTGCAGAGCTGCACACCATGCCTTGGGTTTGGGGTGGCGATAACAAATCCAACCTCACCAGCAACCAGCGTAATGTGGTTACTAATAATGAATATAAGTCACTGGACTTCAGTACTCGCCACGACTTGCGTTACTATTCTCACTTCAAGAATGTGGACCACAGCCTCTCTGGTATGTTCCGTTTCGAAATGAGCACAGGTACCAGTTCTCGTCAGAACATGGGTCTTTGGAACGTTCCTAACGGCATCACCGACCCCACCGTTGTGGCTCTTCTCGATGCTGCCAGCGCATCAAACGGCGAATTTCGCAGTCACAGCTTCTTCGAGCAGTTGCACTACTCCTACAAGAGTAAATACTCACTCGACTTTACATTACGTACCGACGGACGTACCAACTTCGGACGTTCCCACAAGTACGGAACCTTCCCCTCCATCGGAGCACGCTGGAACATCAGCGACGAAAAGTTCATGGAGAAGACACGCAAAGTCATCAGCATGTTAGCCTTCCGTCCCACATGGGGCGTCACAGGTAACCCCGGTGCCGCAGGTGGTAACCAGTACAACCGTTATGCATCGGGTGGTTACTACAACGGACACACCATCGTTATCCCAGAGAACCTTTCTCTGCCCGAACTGAAGTGGGAAAAGACAACTCAGTGGAACCTCGGTTTCAACTTAGGTTTGCTCGACGACTTGTTTACCTTCGAATTTGAGGTATATAATAAGAAGACAACCGACCTGTTGATGTCAGGCCTCCGCATCCCCAGCGCCAATGGTTTTGCCACTCTGAACTGGGTCAACGGCGGTGTCATGCGTAACAAGGGTTGGGAGTTGAACGGTTCTACCGCCAAGTTTGCCAAGGTTGGCAAGTTCTCAATGAAGTTGCGTGGTAATGTTTCACAGAACTTCAACGAGGTTGAGGAAATGGATCCCCTGTTGCTCGAGAACCTGAATGGCGACGATACCTGGAATCCCACAAACTTTGCCTACCAGACCCGTGTGCAGATTCACAATGCACTGGGTTCCATCTACGGTTTGAAGTCAAAGGGTGTTTACCGCTACGACTACAATCATAATGGATACGACAACGCTACCTTCAAGGCTTACGGATATGCTGAAAGCGTTCCCAACGGAAACGGAGGATATCGCAATGCAGAGACCGCCGACGAAGCCAGAGCTCTTGGTGATGGTTATCACTATAGTCAGGATGCCAATGGTAATTGGTATCGCGACTATGCTATCAACACCGCTGCAGCAGCTTCACGCCGTGGTGAGGACGCAACCTGTCCTCTGGCCTTCGACGCCAACGGCAACATGCTAACCGATGCCAAGGGTAACCCCCTCCCCATGTACTACTGCTACAGCGAGGGTAGCCGCTATCAGTTCCAAGGTGGTGATGCAATCTACGAGGACATCAACCATGATGGATCTATCGACCGATACGACGTTGTATACCTGGGTAACTCCAACCCCAAACTCTATGGTGGTTTTGGTATCAACCTTTTCTATGGACGCTTCTCTCTGAACGCCTCCTTCAACTTCCGTATGGGTAACCAGATTTTGAATTTGGCTAAGAGCCGTTACGAAAGCATGAGTACCATCACCAACCAGAGCTATGCTACAACATGGCGCTGGCGCAAGAATGGCGACATCACTGAGATTCCACGTGCTCTGACAGGTGTCAACAACTATGCAAGTTACAACTCGCTTGTATCAGACCGCTACATTGAGGATGGAAACTATCTGCGTCTGCAGTACATCCAGCTGAAGTATGACTTCGATGCCAAGAAACTGAAGAAGATTGGCGTTCGTCAGCTCTACCTCTCTGCTACCATCAACAATGTATTCTGCTGGTCGAAGTACACCGGTGTTGACCCCGAAGTTAGTCCTGGTGGTTTTGGTATTGCTGTCGACAACAGTAAGACCCCCGTACGTCGTTCATTTACCTGCAGTGTTAATGTTGGATTCTAAAACGCACTACAATGAAAAGATATCATAATTCCATAAAGATGGCCCTCGTCCTGGGTTTTGTCGCCTGGACATTATCTTCATGTCAGGATTGGCTCACCATCTATCCCCAAGACAAGATTGTCGAGGAAAACTACTGGGAGGACAAGAACGACCTTGAGGGTGTGCGCTACGCCGCCTACAAGCAGATGTGCAGTTGTATATCTAGCATGGCACTCTGGGGCGACCTCCGTTCCGACTCATACACACAATACAGTGGCGACCAAGCTACTGCTGTTGTGAGCCTTTACAGTGAGATTCGCAATGCTAATATCGAACGCGACTCCGCCAACACCTATTTCGATTGGGAAGGCTTCTATAAGACTATTAACTATTGTAATAAGGTACTGCAGCATGGTGCCGAGGTATTGGAGAGGGACAAACAGTTCACCAATGCCGAGTGGCGACAGATGAAGGCAGAGATTACCGGACTTCGTGCCCTGAACTACTTCTATCTGATTCGCGCCTTCAAGGATGTTCCCTACACCACGAAGGTTATCAACAACGACTCTGAAGTAGTTCGCTTTGGCGCCACCAATCAGTTGGTAATCCTCGACTCCCTCATCATCGATGTTGAGGAAGTAGCAGGACAGGCCCGTAATCGTTTCTCGCAAAAAGCCGACACCAAGGGCCTCATCACCAACCCTGCCCTTTATGCTATGCTAAGCGATATGTATCTGTGGCGTGCATCACTTCGTCACGGCAGATACAACAATCTCGATCAGGAGGATACCGTTTACATTAACAACAAGCCTACGAAAGGCACTGGCTATGTAGCCCACACTATTCGTGGTGACTATCAGAAGGCTATCGAATATGCCGACCTTGCCCTTTCTACACTTGCCATCCAGAACGATCGCAGAAACGCAAATTATGGCGATGCATTGTCAGAAACCTTAAACTATGGTTTGGAAAACGTTTCTCTCTACAAGAATCGCTTCGAGAACTTCTCCAGTGGCAACCCACCAAGCCTGATTGCCTTCCGTGAAATCTTTGGTGGCAACAGTGAGGAAAGCATCTTTGAGTTGCAGTTCAGCCAAAGCGAGGGCCGTACCCATAGCCTAAACGGCTCAAGTGGTGGCAATGGAGGTATCTGGGGCTATGCAACCCGCACTCACTTGGCAGTAAGTGATGGTACGTTGGCTCGCATATACTCAGGAAGTGCCAGTGCTCGTCCTCGTGACAGCCGTATGTGGTTCTCGGCATGGAACCAAGCCATGGGTGAATCCATGTCACTTCCCGGATACTTCTGCTTCAAGTGGTCAGGTGGTGAATTTAACATGTCGATGCCAGACGACCATCAGTGCAGCAGCATCAAGGTTGACATCAACAATGCTATGAACTACTGCAACTGGATTATCTATCGCATCAGCGATGTTATGTTACAGAAAGCCGAGGCAATGGCAATTCTCGGAGACGGTGCCGAAGCCATGCGCTACGTCAACGCTATCCATCGCCGTTGGTTCTGCAACGATGACAGAAACGACAGTTCACAGCCTCTGGAGAACGTAACTGACGATAATGGTACAAGGTTCTTCAATACTGCTACTCTTGCCACATTAGGTAATGCCATCGACCCAGGTATTTCCGATAAGGTTCGCAACTATGAGACGGCAGTTCTCAACGAACGCCAGCTCGAGTTCCTGGGTGAAGGAAAGCGCTGGTTCGACCTTGTTCGCTATGCCGAACGCCACGCAGGTGGTCCTGACGGAACAAGAGACCCACGCGAATGGACAGAGGAGAACAACATCAATAGCGGTCTTGCTGGTGTGAAAGCAATGGTTAACGATTTGATGACAGGTGAGTACAGCACTGAAAAGCGCAAGACTCTCATCAATCGTATGAAGAACCGCTACGGATTATACAACCTTATTTATTATAAAGAGATTCAGGCCTCCAACGGCAATCTGGAGCAGAATCCCGTATGGAACAAATCTCTATATGATTAAGTCGAAAGGAGGAACTAAGTCATGAAAAAGAATAATCTGACAAAATATGCTTTCCTGCCTCTGTTGGCATTAGCACTTGGTTTCCTGCAAGGTTGTAAGGAAGACATCGATATGTCGGACCGTTACACCTTCAAGGAGTACACCATCGCCAGCTACCTGACAGAGCACGACAGCACATACAGCGAGTACATCGACTTGCTTAAGAAAGTCAATATAAGCCACCGTTCCAAGTCCACTGTATTCCAGTTGATGTCGGCACGTGGTAAATACACGATGTTTGCACCTACCAACAAGGCTATCCACAACTATCTGGATACGCTTTGCGCCAAGGGCATCATCTCAGAACCCTCATGGGATGGATTCCCCAACGATCGCACCCTCGACTCCATTCAGAAGATTATTGTTTACAACAGTATCCTCGATGGTACGAAGGACGACATCGAACCCTTCCAGAGTGGTAGTTTCCCCGAGGATGGCTTCGAATTTACCATCCCCAACATGAACGAACGTAAGCTTAAAATTGCCTACGACAAGAACCCCGACAGTGTGTTTGTCAGTGGTGTCAAGGACAAGGAAGGCAACATCATCAAGGGTTGTCTCATCGACTTGAAGAACCGCGACATCTACACCATCAACGGCTACATCCATCAGGTTCACTCCGTAGTGGCTCCCAGCAACGAGACCCTTGCCGACCTCTTGCAGAGATACATCGACGAGAACACTGGTGACTACATTGTGGCAGCAAAGATGATGTTGGCAACGGGTCTTACCGACACCCTGACGAAGGAAAAGGATGAGGTGTACGAAGACATGAAACTGAACGAAGACCCCCGCCTTGCCAATATCGGTGACTTCAAGGGTAATGCTAATTCGGGTGACCTGCCAGAACACAGATATTATGGCTACACCCTCTTTGCCGAGACCGACGATTTCTGGCGTGCCACTTTAGGCAAGGAGCCAAAGGACATCAGTGTCGCCGACATCCAGGCATGGGTAGTAAGTCAAGGCTTCTATCCCGATGCCAAGGATGACACCAACTACGAGGATGAGGATAATGTACTGAACCAGTTCTTTACCTATCACCTGCTGCCCGAACGCCTTCCTGCCAACAAGTTGGTTATCCACTACAACGAACATGGATATACCTACAAGGACAAGAACAAGCCCTTCACTGTTCCCATCTACGAGATTTGGACCACCATGGGTAAGCGTCGCTTGATGAAGATTTATCAGGCAGGTCCACGCTATTGCTTGGATGGCGAAGGCAAGATTTACATCAATCGTTTCCCCGTATTGAACAACGGACGCCGTGACGACTATTCCGAGAAGAGCATTACACCTGAGACAGAAGGTATTGTCATCGATACCGAGAATGCCATCGACCTCATCAATGCCTACATCTATCCTGTCGACAAACCCGTGGTTTATGACGAGAACGTACGTACGAACCTGCAGAAGCAGCGTATCCGTTTCGACCTGACCACCATCACCCCCGAGTTCGCCAATAACGACCTTCGTGGCACTACCCTGAACCTCTACACCGGTATGCCCATCGATGACAATTACAAGTATCTGACGAACATCGACCTGTTGAAAGGCACACAGTTCTATTATCTCAGCGGATATGACAACTACTGGTTCAACTGGCAGGGTGATGAATTCAATGTACGTGGAACCCTCGAAATGATATTCACGTTGCCACCCGTTCCCAAGGCAGGTACCTATGAGGTACGCTTCGCCGTACAGTCGAACAGTAACTTGCGAGGCATGTGTCAGGTATACTTTGGTAAGGACAAGGGCAACCTTCCTGCCATGGGTCTTCCTCTCGACATTCGTCAGGCTGGTACCTATCGTGCTTTGGCAAGTGGTAACGTACCTTCCACCCTTGTAGGATGGGAACAGGATATCGAAGACGACGACTACAATGCAGAAGTCGACAAGAAGATGCGTAACAATGGCTTCATGAAGGGCCCGGCTCTCTATGACTGTGGTGCAGGTAACTTCTCTAATCCCGCACGTCATGAGGAAAGAAAACTTCGCCGCATCCTCGTCCGCGAGTATCTGTATCCCGAGAACACCTACTACCTGAAGTTCAAGAGTGTGCTTGATGCCACTGACAAGGAATTCTATATGGACTACTTTGAGATATGTTCGAAGGAAGTATATGACAACCCCATGACTCCCGAAGACATTTGGTAACCTCTATGAAATTGATTATTGACAATTGATAATTGATAACAATATGAAAAGGATTAATAAATACATCGGAGCAGCACTGCTGGGATTTGCCACACTGGCTATTCCAAGTTGCACCGAGACGTGGGACGACCACTACGACAAAATAGATGAGGGTACCTTTGCCAACAAGACGCTTTGGGAACTCATCTGCGAAAGGCCTGAGCTGAGCCGCTTCAAGCAGATTGCCGAGAAATCGACATACTACCGCGACGAGACTCGTCCTCAGGACAACTACACCTTCAAGGACATGCTCAACGGCTCTATGCTGATTACAGCATGGGTGCCTGAAAACAGTGCCTTCACCGATGCCGAATTTCAGGAGTGGATGGAGATGGCAGAGACCAATGGGTTCACCGTTCAGCAGCAGCTGATGGCAAACAGCATTGCCCTCTATCGCCATGTCGCCACTGGTGGTGGCATCGACACCCTGGCAATGCTAAACGGCAAGAAGCTGGAGTTTAACAAGGATGATTTCACAATGCAGTTCATCCCGATGAAGCCTTACAACATCGCTGCCACCAATGGTACACTGCACATCATGCCTGCTCCCCTCCCCTTCAAGTACAATCTCTACGAATACCTGAAGGACGAACGTAACGCATCTGCCAACAATGTTGGTATTTTCCACGACTTCGTGGTAGAAAACGACACCACGTACTTCGATGAGAACAGGAGTGTTGAGGGTAACCCCGACATCAATGGTAACCCCACCTATGTCGACAGCGTATACAACATCACCAACACCATGTTCCGTCAGACCCACGCTTTCCCCAGCCAGAACAACACCGACCAGTACCTCACCTATGACGAAAGTTTCGGTGCCAACCTGGTGGGTGAGGACTCCACCTTCATCATGCTCTACCCCACCGACGAGGCTTGGGAGAAGGCACACCAGAAGCTGGAGCGCCTCTACAACTACGCCGAGAAGTATGTCGACAAGGAGAAGTTTGATCTGGGTGGCGACAGCAAGAGTACCCTCTATCGCGACGTCACCAACCCCGACTCTCTGAAGGAGAAGAACATTGCCATGGACATTGTTTCCCCGCTTTGCTTCAACCTCCACTTCCAGCCTAACGCAGGAGGTCAGATAGGTCGCTGGAAGCTCGACGACTTCATGGCAGAAAAGGGCCAGAGTGCCGAATACTTCCTCAACACCTTTGGTGACACGCTTCGCAGCGATGCCAACTGGGACAAGAGCAGCCTCCTCGAGGGTAAGCAGGTCGACGTCAGCAACGGCGTTGCCATCATCAAGGACGAGTGGGACTTCCCCCTCAAGCTCTACCAGCCCGACCTCCACATTGAAGTGGGCTATCGCAGCTTCTTCAACACCGGTAAGGCAACGGGTAACTACCAGGCTGTGCCATTCAGCAATGCTGCTGCCGAGGCATGGATCGACAGTGTAGGCCGTGTCAGTGAGGACAACTTCTACTACATTTGGCCCAGCAGTGCCTCTGGTAACCCCAAGTTCGACTTTAAGTTGGTGGGTACCCATGGTGAGAATCGCGAAAGCGATGTTATGAGTGGCAAGTATGACATCTATGTTGTCATGGTTCCCGACTTCTACATCACCAGTTCCGACACCATCGTTGGTGACACCGTGAAACACAAGATTGTTGCCACCCTGAACTACTGCAACGGCAACGCCAATGGCAACGAAGCCAGTCTGTCGACGGATGTCATTGAGTATCTGGGTGAGAAGGTCGACACCATCCTGCTGTTCCCGGACTTCGAGTTCCCCTATAGTTACAAGAACATGCGCCAGTGCTACCCCACGATCTCCCTTACCACGAAGACAACGAGTAAGGAGCGCCGCGAGGGCTACAGCAACTCGTTCTGCATCGACCGTTTCATTCTTAGAAGTAAAGAAGACTAAAGACTATGAAAAAGACAAGCTATAATATCGTGCGCAACATCCTCTGGAGAGGACTGTGCCTTATGATGCTTTCGGGCCTATGCTACACTCCAGCCTTTGCCCAAACCGATGAAGTTGAAGAGGACATCGAGGCCGAAGAACAGGCCAAAGTCATCTACAACAAGCGCAAGGCTGAGCAGGAGAAAGCCGAAAAGCTCTACGAGATGAAGACAGTCAAAGGTCTTATTACTGACAATGCCACGGGTCAGCCCCTTGGTGGTGTACGAGTTCAGGCGTTCGGATACGAGAAGTTCTCCACACTGACTGAGGAGGACGGAACCTACGAGATCAGAGTTCCCGTGTTCGTCCACTCCCTCTATCTCAATGTGCCAGGCTACGTTACCCAGCAGCTTGCCATCAAGCCGGGTCGTGACGCCAACACCTCCATGCTGAGCGATGCATTCCGGAACTACTATGCCGAAAAGACCAGCATTACTGCCACCGACGGACTGCTGCTCGACGAAACCAGCAGCATCACGGTGGAGACGGATATCGAGAACCACCTCGCCGGCTCCATCCACAGCGTCTCCCGCAGTGGTCTGCCCGGACAGGGTGCCTACCTCAGCATCCGAGGCGTCAACTCCCTCAATGCCAATGCCCAGCCCCTGATAGTGATCGACGGCAACATCATCGACCCCGAGTACGAACGTACAAGCCTCCACGAGGGCTATTACAACAATCTGCTCGCAGGTCTCGATCCCGAAAATGTCGAGAGCATCCAGGTACTGAAGAACGGTACAGCCCTCTACGGCGCCAAGGGTGGTAACGGTGTCATCATCATCACCACTCGCCGCGGTAAGAGCCTCACCACCAAGATCAACTTCCGAGCCTATGGTGGTACCGAGCTCACACCGAAGAAGCTCAGCATGCTCAACGGTAAGGAATATCGCACCTATCTGGGCGACCTCACCAGCACCGTTCGCGACGTCAACGTCATGAGTACCGACAACGGCATCGACGCACAGCGTTGGGCATTCCTCAACGACAACCCTAGCAACTACTACTACAACATCTTCCACAACGACACCGACTGGCAGAAGGACATGTATCGCAACACCTTCGTCCAGAACTATAAGATTAATGTAGAAGGTGGTGACGAAGTGGGTATGTACTCCCTGTCGCTGGGTTACACGAAGGCCGACGCCACGCTGAAGAACACCGACATGAACCGTCTCAACCTCCGCTTCAACACCGACATCAAGATTACCGACAAGATTTCCACTGGCCTCGACATTGCTTACAACCAGACCAGCTACAAGATTCTTGACAACGGATGGAGCGAGAACTACGACATGCAGAACATCGGTAGCACCAACGTTCTCGGACTCGTACAGAGCCCCATGATCAGCCCCTACGCCTATTACCACGACGATGATGCAGGTGGTCTGCTCCTCTCCAAGGAGTATGCAGGTAAGTATGCCTCCGACACCCGCAGCACGTGGATTCAGAACCCCTTCAACTTCCCCGAGAAGATGGGTATCAACGAGAGTCTTCGCAATCCCTATTGGATTCTCGCCAACGGTAAGGGTAAGAACAAGAACTACGCCGAACTCTCGCAGATCAACATCAACGTGAGTCCTAAGTATCAAATCACAAAGCAGTTCTCCATCAGCGATCGCTTCAACTATCAGCTGAACCGCAACAACGAGAAGTACTTCCTCCCCATCGCCGGTACCACACAGTACATGCTGACCGACCTGGGTAACATCACCTCCGTTGTCAAGAACCAGTTCACCAAGGAGACAACGCTCAACAACGACCTGCGTCTCGAATGGGCAAACACCTACGGAGCCCACAACATCGACATCTTCGGCGGATGGCGCTACAACAACTACAGCTTCTCCTATAGTTACCTCCGTGGTTACAACAACGAGAACGACAAGTTGCCCAACCTCGCCAAGAACATGCAGTATGCCAACTATGGCGGTACGAAGGACAACTGGATCGACATGACCTACTACTTCAATGCCTCTTACAACTATGCCCACAAGTACTATGCCGACCTCACCGTCAGCAGCCAGGCAAGCAGTGTCTTTGGTGACAACACGAAGGACGGCGTACAGATTGCCGGTGTCAGCTGGGGCATCTTCCCGAGCCTCCAGCTCGGATGGGTTCTCACCAACGAGAAGTGGTTCAAGTCCCACACAGGAGTCAACTACCTGAAGCTCACCGCCGGTGTCGACCAGAGTGGTAACGACAACATCGACTACTACGCAGCCCGCACCTATTGGGAGAGCCAGCAGGTAACGGAGACCACCGTCGGCCTCGTTCTTGCCAACATCGAGAACAGCACCGTACAGTGGGAAACTGTTACGAAGTACAACGTAGGCCTCGAGGGTTCATTCCTCAAGAATCGCCTCCACGCCGGCGTCGACCTCTACTGGCACAAGATCGACAATCTGCTCACCGTCAAGGACCTCCCCTATGTGTCCGGTATGCAGAAGTATTGGGCCAACGAGGGTGCCATGCGTAACACAGGTTTCGAGTTCAACGCCAACGCCGTCCTCGTCAACAAGAAGGACTGGAAGTGGGAGTTCGGAGCCACCCTCGGCCACTACAACAACGAGATTACCGCACTGCCCGAGGAGAACCACTTCGAACTTCGTGACGTCAACGGAAACCTCACGAAGAGCATCAACGGTTCACTCAACAGCGTCTATGGCAAGGAGAACGTACTCACTGCCGTTGGCTATGCTGCTGGCAGTTTCTTCGGATGGAAGACCAACGGCATCCTTGCCGACGATGCCACTGCATCGCAGGCAGGCGCTATGGGTTACCTGAAGTATCCTACCGGACTTGTCGAGGCACCCTACCGCGACTTCCAGGCAGGTGATGTACGCTTCGTTGACCAGAATGGCGACGGCGTCATCGACGATGGCGACAGAGTTGTCATTGGCAACCCCAACCCCGACATCTACGGTAACCTCTACACCAGTCTCACGTGGAAGAACCTTCGTCTCGATCTCAACTGGAAGTATTCGCTCGGCAACGACATCTACAACTACCAGCGCAGCATCCTCGAAGGTCTCAACACCACCTACAACCAGACCACTGCCACCCTGCGTCGCTGGACCTATGAGGGCCAGCAGACCGACCTGCCCCGTGCATGCTACACCGACAACGACGGATGGCGTAACAACGAACGCATGAGTGACCGCTGGATTGAGGACGGAAGCTACCTTAAGCTCAAGAATGTCCGCCTCACCTACACCCTGCCTTACAACAACTCATGGCTCCATGGTCTGAAGATATGGGCTGAGGGCAACAACCTCTGGACCATTACCCGCTACCTGGGCACCGATCCCGAAATGTCCTGCCGCAACAATGTGCTTTACCAGGGCGTCGATACCGGTCTGCTCCCCAGCGGACGCAGCTTCAACCTCGGTTTCTCCATCAACCTGTAACCGATTGACATTGACAATTTATAATTGATAATGATTATGAAAAAGACATCTATTATAAGTTTACTGATTAGCTGCATGCTCTTCGGCGCTGTATTCACGTCGTGCGAGGACATGCTTTCGCCCAGCAGCGAGCGCCACAGCTACGAGATAGCAGAGGACACCCTTTACAGCTACTGGGGCATTGTCAAGTCGCTCCAGAACGTAGCCGAACGCTACATCGTGCTGGGAGAATGCCGTGGCGAACTCGTCAGCGGTACGGGTTATGTCAGCGATTCCATCACGGCACTCCTCGACTTCGACATGTCTAAGGCCACCGACGGCACCTGCCGTTTCCTGCGTGCCAGCGACTACTACCACATCATCAACTCCTGCAACGCCTATCTGGCAAACTGCGACACGCTGCGCACCACCGGCACCCTCCAGCCCTACATGCTGAAGGAGGCCGCCCAGGTGACAGCCATCCGCGCATGGGTCTATCTCCAGCTCGTGCAGGTCTATGGTGAGGTACCCTTCTACACCGAGCCCCTGCTCACCACCGACGACATCACCGCCTTCATGATCTATCCCGATAAGGTCAGCATCGACAATCTTGCCGATCGCCTCGCACCCGAACTCGAGAAGTCACTTCGCATCGAACAGCTCTACGGACTTCCTCAGTACGACAACTACAAGAATGTCTGTCACAGCACCAAGGCGATGATACCCCTCAACCTCATCCTCGGCGACCTCTATCTCGCCAAGGGCGATCCCCAGAGCTGTGAGAAGGCAGCGCAGTACTACTACGACTACCTCTCCAACAACCAGGGACAGGGTCTCATGGTACCCGGTGGCGCACTCCCCGACCGCAACATCTGCTACGGTTACAAGGGCGAGGGCATGGAACGTCCCAACTACGGATACACGGGTAACATTCCCTGGACCGAGACTGGCGCTGTCGCCTCCGACCGCGAGTCCGTCACCTGCATCCCCTCCTCCACCAACAAGTTGTGGGGTACCGTGCTTCGTGGTGTCAACCAGCTCTATGGCTACGACAGTGAAATCTCCGTACTCACCAGCGACCTCAACGACACCACCTCCACCACCAACGCTTCCGTTGTCATCCGTCCTCAGTACGATGTCAAGCAGCTCATGGCATCCGACGCCTACTACGACCTGTGCAAGGCACAGCAGTTCGAGATTTGCGTAGGTGCCAGCAGCAGCACCGTTGGCGACCTTGTCCTCACTGTCGACACCGTCGTTGGCGACGCACGCCAGTACTGGGTACAGGAGGAACGTGTGGAGTATGAGAACGGACTCACCAACCGCGAGTGGTTCATCCGCAAGATCAACCCCACCGGTTCCTTCTCCACCGTGGCACACATGATCTACCGCAAGTCCATGATCTGGCTGCGCTATGCCGAGGCCCTCAACCGTGCCGGCTATCCCAGCTACGCCTTCGCCATCCTGAAGAACGGACTCTGCAAGAACGATATCTGGTATCCTGTTCCCAATTCACCAGACTATGCAGCACGCGATAGTTCATGGGCAGCTCGTTACAATGACGAATGGTATCCCGCTGACTGGATGGAAAATGCCACTTGTCCGACCCGTGAGTCCCTTATTGCATACATCGATCAGTTGATTGCCGACTCTGTTATCGTCGTTGATGAGGAAACTCAAATTCCACTCCAGTGGCGTGCCGTCACTTATGAGAACTACCCCGACGATGGTTGTCAGGCAGTCCTCTACTACCTCGACAAGCGTGAGGTAGAGCGCAGTCCGTCGTTCCTCAACTTCTCGTTCGAGGAGCTCAATGGTAACATGGCTGCCGAGCAGATCTACTACCGCACCTCACTCACCGAGCGTGGCATTGGTTCGAAGTCTGTTGCTGCCGAAGGCGACGACAAGTTCACCAAGGGCATCCACACCCACGGATGCGGTACCGTGCCTCTTGTGAAGAACAAGGAGAGTGTCTATGACTATGTGAAGCAGATCACGAAGAAGGCACAGGAGAACTACGGTGTCACCCTCACTAAGGCCGACATCTACAGCGGCAGTTACGACGACGTCGTGAAGGACTGTGTCGAAGACCTCATCGTCGATGAGGAAGCCCTCGAGCTTGCCTTCGAAGGCACCCGCTTCTTCGACCTCCTGCGTGTGGCACACCGCCGTGGCGATGCCAACTACCTCGCTTCTCGCGTGGCACGTCGCGACCCGGCCCTGTTGGGTAAGCTCCAGAACCCCAAGAACTGGTACTTCCCCCTCCCCACTAAGTAAGAAAAACTTACCTGTTACTAACTAAACTGAGAGAAGGCTCGCATCCCCCCACGGGGGTGCGGGCTTTCCAATTTATAACACCAATTCAAAAAAGGGGGAAAGAAAGGAGGAAGATGGTGAACAATAAAACTATAATAGAAAGCACATAAGGCCATGAACGGAAAAACATGGCTAATCGATAGCCTGGAGGCTGAGAATCAGGCTGACGCAAAACACGAATTACTGGTAAGAGTATAACCAGAGCTGCATAGAGTAGAATCACTTGCTCTACACGTATCCTGATACCATCAAATCGACCAAAAGGAAGATGAGAGGCAAATGACATCAAACTATGTTGTAAAGAAACAAATAGTTCAATTAGGTAACGCAAAAAGATTCCATAACCACAAGAGAATAATAACAAGAAGGCAAGTGCATTATATATAATAGCAGTGACAATAAGTATGTATATGGGACTTAAAAGAATTCCTGATACTGAAATAGAATGGAAATAATATAATAGTAAAGGAAGTACTCCCAGTTGTGCAGAAAGTGATACTAACCAAAATTGCCATAGCCATCGCAATATATAATGCCTAGGTAACCCTATTTCAACTAATGGACGATAAAAATACGCCAACCCTGCAACTGACATGAACGATAATTGGAAACCCACATCATATAACATGGAAGGAGCAAAGAGGAGCAATAATATGGCTGAAAAAGCAAGTGTATGAAAGGTGTCGTTCCCGACCATTCTCATTTGACTAATCATCAATAAAGACATCATCAACGACGCACGACAAAGTGAAACTGGGAATCCGGTTACAAAAACATAACCCCATAATAACAACAAGCCTACGATACCAAGAACGTAGCGAAGTGGACTTATAAGTACGCGTAAAAGACAATAATAAACAACACCAAATAAGATGCTAAGGTGCAGACCTGACAAAGCAAGGAGATGTGATGCTCCCGTCTGACGAAATAAATCTACGGTATCAGCAGACAGACCGTCTCTATTTCCCAGCAATAAAGCAGATATCAGAGTTTCCGTTTCATTCGATAAACCTGAGCTACTAATCAATTGTTGAAAATGAACAGAAAGGTCTAAGGATAGTGAATAAATGGTATCAGGAATCCATTTCACATCTGGTAATTGTGCTCGAACAATTCCAAATAGAAAGAAGAATGAACACAATGCAGTGAGATTGGCCCATCCCCTACGTGTCTGCCAAAAAGAAACTAAAAAAAGGAGTGCAGCAACAAGAAACGAAACGGAGGCACTTATAGAAAGCGCAACGAAGGAACTAAAATATATGCCAATGGCCAACGAAATGGCCATCAGCAAAAACAAATATCTATTCGGAATTACGAAAGACACTTGAGGGCGGTGATGGCTTCGGCTGGCTTATCAGCACCGAAGACAAAGGAACCGGCAACAAGGACATCGGCTCCTGCCTCGGCAAGCTGCTGACCCGTGCGGAGGTTGACGCCTCCGTCGATCTCTATCAAGGCATGACTGCCGGACTCACGGATGAGCTGACGCAGCTGACGGACCTTGTCGAGGGTGTGGGGAATGAACTGCTGTCCCCCGAACCCGGGGTTGACAGACATGAGTAGCACCATGTCGACATCGGTAATGATGTCTGCCAGAGAACTGACTGGCGTGGAGGGACATAGCGTGATGGCGGGATGGAGACCTGCCTCACGGATCTGCTGAAGGACACGGTGGTGATGGGTTAACGCCTCGAAATGGACATTCATGTAATAGGCTCCAAGCTCGGCGACCTGGGGGATGAACTTCTGCGGCTCGACTATCATGAGATGGACGTCGAGGGGCTTGCGGCACAAACGGGCTACATGACGAAGGACAGGGAAACCGAACGAGATGTTGGGGACGAAGACACCGTCCATGACATCGAGATGGAGATAGTCGGCCTGGCTCGCATTGAACCATTGCATCTCACGTTCGAGATTGCCGAAATCTGCTGCCAGCAATGACGGAGCTACTAACATGTGGGGCGGACGGGTTTGTAGTTGCGAGCGAAGTCGCGAATGAACTGAAGTACTGCAGGGTTGAGTTGTGGTGCTTCTTGGGGTAGTTGTTGGGTCATAGGCGAGGAGGGGAATTAGAAATTAAAAATACAAAATTAAAAATTAAAAATTAAAAATGATATTCAAAATTCAAAATGATATTAAGAATTCTTGCTCCGTTGCTCTACGCAAGCGTCTCCTGACGTCGCCGAGCGAAAAATTAAAAGTTAAAAGTTAAAAGTTTTGCTCATCTTTGTTCTTTCTCTTTTGCAAGCGTTGGGAACGCCGAGCGGTGAATATTCTCTTTTTCTATATATAGAACGAAAGCAACCTGCCGTTTATTGTGCGGACAGGCTGCTTTTTTATGAAAAAGTTAGGATGTGGGGACGGAGTCTATGCGTCGAGGTAGAGATCGCGGTGCTGTGCCATGCGACGGAGGTTGATCATGGCGTAACGCATGCGACCCAGGGAGGTGTTGATGCTGACGCCAGTGGCTTCGGCAATCTCCTTGAAGGACATGTCGCGATAGTAGCGCATGACTACGACTTCGCGCTGGGCATCGGGGAGGAGGTCGATCATGTCACGGACATCGTCGTGGGACTGCTCGACAAGCATCAGTTCCTCGATATTGGGTTCGCAGAGCGACGAGTCGTTGAAGAGGTCGCCAACGACTTCGCCCTCGCCATCGACTACCTCGTGGGACACGACGTTGCGGGTGGCGGTGCGCTGACTGCGGAAACGGTCGAGGACCAGATTGCGGGCTACTCGCTTGACCCATGCCAGGAACTGACCCGACTCGGTGTAGTTGCCATTGCGGATTGCCATGATGACCTTGACAAAGGTGTCCTGGAAGACATCGTTTGCCAGCTCATTGTCGGCTACCATACCATATATGAAACCAAAGACACAGTCTTGATGACGTGCTAAAAGAACATCGAATGCTTGGAAGTCGCCTTCTTCGTACATGCGGACCAGTTGTTCGTCGGTCTGCTTGATGTAATTATCCATTACCTTACAATTATCAATTACTGGGGTAATGTTTTGTCGATAGGCGTATTGTTTTTAATGGTTAGCGAGTGCAAATGTAATAAAGAATGGATAATTGACAATAGAAAATTGACATTTTTTTTATTTTTTCCTCGAAAAAGGCCTTATTCTACACACTTGGCATCGATGTGTGCACCCCGAAGGAAGTCTTCGATGGACATTCGGCGCTTCCCCGCAAGCTGGAGGGAGAGTACCGATACCCAACCCTCGCGACAGGCTATGTGGAGGTAGGTTTTGCCGTCAGACATGATTGTGCCAGGCGCACAATTGGACAATTGGACGATTGGACAATTGGACAATTGAACGATTGGACGATTGGAGGCTTCGCCTCGAGCCTGCTCACACTCGGAAGAGTTCAAACTTGTTTGACTCTCCTCTCGCTCAACCGCAGCCTTGGACATTGAGTTCTCCCTCCCTTTAAGGGAGGGCTGGGGTAGGTCTTTTACTTTATAGATTTTCAGCATCGTGCCATTGAGGGTGGTCCATGCGGCGGGATAGGGAGAGAGGCCACGGACGAAGTTATAGACTTCGCGTGCCGTGAGGTCTGCCCAACGAATCTGACAGGTCTCCTTGAAGATCTTGGGGGCAGGGCGAAGAGGACCATCGACCTGCAGCTGGCTCTGGGGGATGGGACGGACCTGACCCGCCTCGACATCGTGGACCGTACGCAACACGAGGTCGGCACCCAGGAGCATGAGTCTGTCGTGGACTGCCTCGGCATCGTCATCGTCATGGATGGGGACGGACTGGCGATAGATGACCTGACCCGTGTCGATGTCGTGGTCGAGGAAGAAGGTGGTGATGCCAGTCTCCTTCTCTCCGTTGATGATAGCCCAGTTGATGGGGGCAGCACCGCGGTACTGCGGCAGGAGGGCGGCGTGGAGGTTGAAAGTGCCGAGGCGCGGCATTGCCCACACGACTTCGGGTAACATACGGAATGCCACCACCACCTGCAGGTCGGCATGATAGCTACGCAACTCGCTGAGGAAGGTTTCGTCCTTCAGGCGTTCGGGTTGTAACACGGGGATGTTCTGCGACAGGGCATATTGCTTGACGGGACTCTGCTGCAGGACATCGTGGTGACGGCCTATCGCCTTGTCTGGCATCGTTACAACGGCTACTACCTGGCATCCGTCCTCTACAAGACGGCGAAGGGATTCGACTGCGAAGTCGGGGGTTCCCATGAATATGATACGGAGAGACATAAAAAATGAAGAATGAATAATGAAAAATGAAAGCCCCTTTCCCCGCTCTCCCCGTCGGGGAGAGAGCTTTGCCTTAGACAACTATATAATAACTGTGCGTCAGCATGGTAAGGATGAATTGTGAATTATGAATTCTTGCTCCATTTTACTACGCAAGCGAGCAAAGCTCGAGCGATGAATTGTGAATTGTGAATTATGAATTATATACTAGTCATTACTTATATCGGCGAGGAGTTCGCGGTAGATGGTGAAGACGCGGGACTTGCGGATGAAGCCTACGAAACAACCATCGTCGTCCACGACAGGTAGCGTCCAGGCACCGGTGCGTTCGAACACCTTGACGATGTCCTCCATCTCGTCGTTGGTGAAGAGGCGGGTTGGCGGTTCCACCATCAACTGGGCGACGGTGAAGCGCTGGTAGAGTTCGGTGCGGAACATGATGTGACGGATGTCATCGATATACAACACTGCCACCAGCTGGCGCTGGGCGTTGAGGACGGGATAGACATTGTGCTTCGACGCGGAGATCTGCTTCACCACCTCTCCCAGCGTCATCTCGGGAGTGAGGAACTTGCTGTAACGGTCTATGACGGAGTCGATGGTCATCAGCGTCAGTATGGCTCGGTCCTTGTTGTGGGTCAGCAACTCGCCACGGCGTGCCAGACGCATGGCATAGATGCTGTGGGGTTCGAAGATGTGGATGGTGAGGTAGGCGCAGACGGAGACAATCATCAGCGGCATGAAGAGCTGATAGCCTCCCGTCAGTTCGGCAATGAGGAAGATTCCCGTCAGGGGGGCATGCATGACGCCACTCATGAGTCCGCACATGCCCAGAAGGGCGAAGTTGTTCTCTGCCAGATGGATGCCGAAGACATCGCTCTGATTCCACACCTGCGAGAAGACGAATCCGAAGATGCACCCCAGGAATAGCGTGGGGGCGAAGACTCCTCCGCATCCCCCTCCCCCATTCGTGGCAGTGGTGGCAAAGACCTTGAAGACGATGACGAGGGAGAGATAGATGAGTAGCATGTGATTGTCGCCATAGAAGATGGAGTGGTTCATCGCTGCCAGCCAATCCTGCGTGCCGTTGCCGGAAAGCAAGAGTTCGATGAGGTCGTAACCTTCGCCATATAGCGACGGGAACAGGAAGATGAGGACGGAAAGCAGGGTTCCTCCCGTGACGAGCCGTGCATAGGGATTCTTCAGCTTACGGAAGAGGCCCTCGAGGAAGTTCATGGTGCGGGTGAAATACAACGACACCAGCCCGCATCCGATGCCCAGCAGTACGTTGGCAGGAATGCGGGTGGCAGAGAAGACGTATTCGTGATGGAACTCGAACAGGGGGTCGATACCCGTTATGGAGAATGTCACCGCTGCTGCCGTAACGCAGGATACCAGCAGAGGCAGAAGCGAACCCATGGAAAGGTCTATCATCAACACCTCCAGCACGAAGGCAAGGCCTGCTATGGGTGCCTTGAAGATGCCTGCCACAGCACCGGCAGCACCACAGCCCACAAGGAGCATCAGCTGTTTGGCATTGAGGCGGAACATGCGGCCCAGGTTGCTGCCGATGGCAGAACCCGTGAGTACGATAGGTGCCTCGGCACCGACAGATCCACCAAACCCAATCGTGATGGCAGAAGCTATGAGACTGCTCCAACAGTTATGCGCCTTGATGTTGCTCTGCTTCCGCGCCAGGGCGAAGAGTATCTTTGTCACCCCATGCCCGATGTCGTCTCTCACAATCCGACGGATGAAGACGGAAGTGAGGAAGATGCCGACTACGGGATAGATGAGGTAGAGCCAGTTGGACGAGGAGTCGCTGAACTGGTGGGTCAGCAAGTACTGAATGTGGGCAATGAGCCACTTCAGCAACAAGCCGGCAAAAGCCGTCAGTACTCCTACAAGCAAAGCCAGCAAGAGTATGAAGCGATTCTCCTTGATGCCCCGTTTGCTCCAAACCATGAGTTGGGCAAAAGCCCTGTCGATGATGTTCCTGCTCATTATACCTCTCTTATATATATATGGTTACCTACGAATTACCGTCACCGCCCCGTCGCTGGTAAGTTTGATGATGCTGGAGGGGCGTCCGTCGGATTTGCGCCCTCTGGCGAACTGAACTATGTAGTCGACCTTCGACTTTATCTCCTCCGGGATGTCGTAGAAACTTCTCGGCGAAGGCTCCCCACTCAAGTTTGCGGAGGTGGAGACGAGGGCGCGCTGGAAACGATAGCAAAGCTGCTGCGAGAACTGCTCCTTCGTGACACGGATGCCCAAAGACCCGTCTTCTGCCACGAGATTGGGAGCCACATTGACGGCACCGTCAAGTATCAGCGTCAGGGGGCGTTCGGCATACTCTATGAGGTCCCACGCCACATCGGGAACCTGACGGAAGTAGCGTTGCATGCGATTGGCGGAGTCCACGAGGCATATCAGTGCCTTGGAGTCCTCGCGCTTTTTGATTTCGTACACCCTGCGTACGGCTTCCTCGTTCTGTGCATCGCATCCGATGCCCCAAATCGTATCCGTGGGGTACAGGATGACTCCACCCTGCTTCAGCACCTCAACGGCATTTCTTATATCGATATCGCAATTCACAAATAATAAAATTAAGAATGAAGAATGAAGAATGAAGAATGAGGTTTTGAGGTTTGAGGTTTTAGGTTTGAGGTTCTTGCCCCTTGCCCCCTCTCACGTATTGAATTAATTATGAATTAGATCACTTAGAATTCGCTTGTAAAGTGGAACTTGATATGTTTGAAGTCCTGTTGAGCCATTTGCAAGACATAGTTGGAATCGGCAAGGAAGACATCGCGCCCTTCCCTGTCGCAAGCCATATACTGGTACTTGCGCTTCTTGAATGCGTCCAGCTCCTGTTCGTCGTCACTCTCTATCCAGCAAGCCTTGAACAGCGAGAGGGGCTCCCAGCGGCACTTGGCGCCGTACTCGTTTTCCAGACGGTACTGGATGACCTCGAACTGCAGTTGACCCACGGTTCCGATAATCTTCCGTCCATTGAACTGATTGACGAATAACTGCGCCACACCCTCGTCCATCAATTGCTCTATACCCTTCTGCAACTGCTTTGTCTTCATCGGGTCGGCGTTCTCGATATACTTGAACATCTCCGGCGAGAAGGAAGGCAATCCCCTGAAGTGCATCACCTCGCCTTCCGTCAGGGTGTCGCCAATCTTAAAGGTGCCGTTGTCTGGCAGGCCTATAATGTCACCAGGCCAAGCCTCGTCGATGGTGGACTTGCGTTGCGCCATGAATTGCGTAGGACTGCTGAAACGCAGGGTCTTGCCCTGGCGTACATGCAGATAAGGGGCATTGCGGACGAACCTGCCTGAGCAAACCTTGCAAAAGGCGATGCACGAACGGTGGTTGGGGTCGATGTTGGCTGTTATCTTGAAGATGAAACCCGTGAACTTAGGTTCGTCGGGCTGTACAAGGCGTTCCTCTGCCTGAGTGGGACGGGGCGACGGGGCTATCTCGATGAAGCAATTCAGCAGCTCCTCCACGCCGAAGTTGTTCAGGGCAGATCCGAAGAAGACAGGAGCCGTGCGAGCCTCGAGATAGTCGGAAACGGAAAACTCGTCATATACGCCTCCTATCAGTTCCAGGTCTTCGCGTAGTTTCTGGGCATCCTCCGTCCCCACCTGTGCCTCCAGTTCCTCGCTGTCGATGTCCACTTCCACCTTCTCCGTCACACGCGTCTTTTCGGGTGTGAACAGGTTCAGGTTCTGTTCGTAGATGTTATAGACTCCCTTGAACTTTGCCCCCTGATTGATGGGCCACGAAAGTGGGCGAACCCGAATCTGGAGTTCCGTCTCCAACTCGTCGAGCAAGTCGAAGGGGTCTTTTCCCTCACGGTCCATCTTGTTTACGAAGACTATCACAGGAGTCTTTCGCATACGGCAGACCGTCATCAGTTTCCGGGTCTGTGCCTCCACACCCTTGGCTCCGTCGACAACGATGATGCAAGAATCGACTGCTGTCAGCGTGCGGAAGGTGTCTTCTGCAAAGTCCTGATGGCCAGGGGTGTCAAGTATGTTTACCTTGTATCCATTGTAATCGAACTCCATCACCGAGGTAGTGACGCTGATACCGCGTTGCTTCTCGATTTCCATCCAGTCGCTTGTCGCCGTCTTCTTAATTTTGTTACTCTTCACGGCTCCAGCCACTTGTATCTGGCCGCCAAAGAGGAGAAACTTCTCCGTTAGCGTCGTCTTTCCCGCATCAGGGTGCGAAATGATGGCAAATGTTCTTCTTCTCGTTATCTCTTCGTTCATATATCCTTTTTAACTTAATTCCTTTTCCAATCGAACCCTTGTTCGATGCGACTCGAACCTTAGGCCTTATTTTTTTGCACCTTAGGTCTTATTTCGGAAGGCCTTAGGTCTTATTTCCATCAAGCCTAAGCCCTCCTTCGCTACAACTCAAGTTCGCCGTTCTTCTCCCTCTTGTATGCATCGGCGAGGAGAGCCAACAGGTGGGAGATGTCGGCAAGGGCAGCCTGTGTCTCACTACTGACTTCGCGTCCCTGCAACCTCAGCATCATCACGCCGTAAAGGCAATTGAAGCAGGTCTCCAGTTCTCCCGTCTCCTCCTTGCCACTCTTTGCCCTCAGCTCGACTATAAACGGCAACGCCTTGTAATATGCTGCCGAGTAGAAGGGATGTTTGGGGCTGCGCAGTAATTGCTGATGCAGGTCGACAAGAAGCGACAGGGTGCCTTGGTTCATCTGCAGGTGTCCCGACTCCACGCATCCTTCCTCACGCATCATCCTTACCAGGTTCTCGATCCACTCCATTTCCTCACGAGCCTCCGAGTCTGATAGCTGGAAACGGGAGACATACTCCTTCGCTATCCTGTCCGTATCCAAGGAGAAGGCACGAAGCGTGTCTTCTATCTGCCACATGTATAGAAGATACTCACATACATTACTGGCTATCAGTTGTTTGGCTACCTTCATTTAATATAAAGCTTTACCTCTAAGAGTGAAATAAAATCCCATCAACGACACCACCATAACTACCACACCGATGGTGCGATTTAGCCATGAAATGCCACGAATGTTGAAGCTATTCCTCACCTTGTTAATACTGTATGTCAGCCCCCACCACCATGCAATGGCTCCTGCCATGATGGCAAGATAGCCGAGTCCTTGTTCGAGTGGATGTCGGGGTACGATAAAGGCAAACCGGGCAAACAGAGCCACGAAAAGGAATACGATAAGGGGGTTACTCAAAGTCACCAGAAAACCCGTCAGACCATTATGCCAGAGGGTGCCTCGCTGCCCCTTTGAGGGGTGAATAACCTTGGTGGGATTCGACTTGAATGTAATCCATCCGAAGGCGAAAAGCATGACTGCACCCACCAGTTGGAGTATGTACATGTTGCGAGGCCGTTCTACGAAATCCATCACGAAACTCATGCCGAGTCCTGTGATAAGTGCATAGATGATGTCGCTCAAGGCAGCTCCAAGCCCTGTGACAAAACCATACCATCGTCCTTTATTGAGTGTGCGCTGAACCGTTAGCACACCAACAGGCCCCATCGGTGCCGAAGCTACGACTCCGATTACTATTCCCTTGAATACAAGGTCTATTGCATCAACATGTTGAATCCACATCATAAGTTGGGCGCAAAGATACGAAAAAATCGGCACATGAGCAACATTTTACCCTCATCTTACCACATAAGCCCAAAAGCATATCCTCGCGAGAGACGAAAAACTTACATAATTTGTTTGGCAGACCTTTGATTTTTCGACAAAAAGCGTTACCTTTGTACAGCGTTATAAAAAGTTCACACTAACATCAAAAAACATATACAATGTCACAATCCGAAAAACCTTATGTAATTGGTCTCGACCTTGGAGGCACCAATTCAGTGTTTGGCATCGTTGACGCCGACGCCAACGTCGTAGCACAGACCTCAGTGAAAACCAAAGGGCATAACGACAATGCCCAGCAGTATGTGGACGATTGCATCGTGGAACTCCGCAAGATCATCGACCAGGTAGGCGGCATCGAAAAGATTCGCGCTATGGGTATCGGTGCTCCCAATGGGAACTACTACACGGGCTGTATCGAGTTTGCTCCCAACCTTCCTTGGGGACGCGACGTAGTGCCTTTGGCAAAGATGTTTGGCTTGGCTCTGGGCATTCCCGTAGCTATGACTAACGACGCCAATGCTGCCGCTATCGGTGAAATGACCTATGGTGCCGCAAAAGGTATGAAGAATTTCATCATGATTACCCTGGGTACGGGAGTAGGTAGCGGTATCGTTGTCAACGGACAGATGGTCTATGGATGCGACGGTATGGCAGGCGAACTGGGACATGTTATCGTAGAGAAGGATGGACGCGAATGCGGATGTGGACGCAAGGGATGCCTCGAGGCATACTGCTCTGCTACAGGTGTGGCTCGTACTGCACGAGAGATTATCAGCAAGACAGATCGCCCCACCCTGCTTCGCGAAATTCCTCTGGACGAAATCGAAAGTAAGGATGTCAGCATCGCTGCTGCGAAAGGCGACGAGGTGGCAAAGGAGATATTTGAGTTCACAGGCCGCATGCTTGGTGAAGCATGTGCCAACTTTGCCGCTTTCAATAGCCCTGAAGCCTTCATCTTCTTTGGCGGTCTCACAAAGGCTGGAGACCTCATCATGGATCCAATTAAGCGAGCCTACGAAGAGACGGTGCTGAAAATCTATCGCGGCAAGGCTAAGATGCTGGTAAGCCAACTCGATGACGCCAAAGCAGCTGTGCTTGGAGCAAGTGCTCTGGGTTGGGAAATCGCTATGGAAAGAGGCATTGTATAACACTTACCTATTTATATTGTATGGTGAGAAACTGGTTACGAATTGTGGCTGTGCTTATGGCAACAGCCACAATTGTGTCGTAATACAACAATGCCTCGAAAGCAACCATACAACAACAAAGACATAAAACATCAAGAACCATCATTCAAGTCCCGTAACCTAAAGAACCTTTATGAAAAGAAGAAGACTTAGCCTATTATTTGTCATAAGCCTCCTTGCTGTCACCAACAAGACACTGGGTCAGAACCTGAATAGTGCTTATTTCCTTGATGGCTACACATATGGCCACCAGATGAATCCCGCCAAAGACTATGACCGAAAGGGATATGTCAGCTTCCCAGGACTGGGCCACATCAAAGCAGGCATCTATGGCAACCTGAATTTAAACGACATCCTATATCAAAATCCCTTTGGCGATGGAGTTACAACGTTCCTGAATCCAGACCTCAGTACAGAAGAGGTAATGAGCAAATTCAACAAGAACAACAAGATGCTCTCTGAGGTTCATCTGGAAGTATTAGGCTTTGGCTTCAAAGCCTTTAATGGCTTCAACACATTCAACATAGGGGTTCGCACCAATGCAGGAATCATTGCTCCGTACGAACTATTCGATGTGATGAAGAACCTGCAGCAACAGAACTACGAAGTTGGTAAGTTCAAAGGCACCGCTACCGGTTGGGTAGAAGTGGGTATGGGACACAGCCATCAGTTGAACGATGCCTGGCGCGTAGGTGGAAAGTTCAAGTTGTTATTGGGAGCCGCTAGCGCACGCGTCAATGCAAGAAGTCTTAATCTCGACCTCTCAAGCAGGGAAAGATGGACAGCTATAGTTGATGCCGATGTTGACATTAGCATGAAAGGTCTCACATGGGGCGATAAGCAACTCAAAAGGCACTCGCCCGAATATATGAAAGAACACCCCAACAGCCCTGCAACCTACGAACAAGTCGACTTTGAGGAAATGGAGCTGGACAATTCTGGTGTTGGAGGAGCAGGTTTTGCCATAGATTTCGGAACGGAATGGGATTTGGGTAAACAAGGTCTGCTTGACGGACTTAAACTCTCTGCCTCCCTACTCGACTTGGGTTTCATCCGATGGAAGAACACATTGCGAGCCAGCAACACGGGAGAACCTTTCGTATTTGACGGATATGACGAAGAAACATATTATGCTGGAGGCCAGATGGTTGATGCTGAATGGGAGAATCTGGGTGAAAGACTCGAAGACCTGTATCAACTGAAAGACGACGGCACCACAAAGAAAGCCCATCCTCTGGGAGCGACCTTGAACATTGGAGTAGAGTATGCTCTGCCTTCCTATGACAAGCTAAGATTTGGCTTGCTCTCCACCACTCGCATTCAAGGTAGCTTTAGTTGGAATGAAGAACGCCTTAGTGTCAATCTCTCCCCTGCAAAGGCATTCGAGATGGCTCTATCAGGTGCAGTTGGCACCCTTGGTGCAAGTGTGGGTGGCGTCATCAACATTCATCCTCGTGGATTCAACCTCTTTCTCGGCCTCGACCACATGTTAGGTAAACTGGCAAAGAAAGGCTATCCCAAAAAGAACAATACCGATGTCACCATCGGCTTGAACATACCCTTTGGTAAAGTTAAAGACAACTAAAAAACATCATACATAGCATGACTATCCTCTTTTTCAAGACACCTCAAGGAACCATCATCGCAACAGAATGCGAAAAGCATCTCAACGATGAAGATATACAAAAACTCTGCTGGCTTTATGGCAAGGCCGAACTACTCGACAAACAAGAGTTGGAAGGCTTCTTCACAGGCCCTCGTCGCGAAATGGTAACTCCCTGGAGTACCAATGCTGTGGAGATTACCCAGAACATGAACATTCAGGGTATATCTCGCATAGAAGAGTATTTCCCCGTAAAGGATGAGAATGCTCCGCACGACCCCATGTTGCAACGCCTCTACAAGGTCCTCAACCAAGGCATCTTCACCATCAACGTTAAGCCTGCTCCCATCCGCTTCATCGAAGACCTGGAAGCATACAACGAGGAAGAAGGCCTTGCCCTGAGTCCAGAGGAAATAGACTACTTGCACAACGTCGAGAAACAACTCGGACGCCAACTCACCGATAGCGAAGTCTTTGGCTTTGCACAAATCAATTCCGAACATTGCCGCCATAAGATATTCGGCGGTACATTCGTTATCGACGGGAAAGAGATGGAAAGCAGCCTTTTCCAGATGATAAAGCGTACGACCCAGGAGAATCCTCATCACATCATCTCGGCTTATAAGGATAATGTAGCTTTTGCCGAAGGACCTGTTGTGGAGCAATTTGCACCACGCGACCATTCCACCAGCGATTACTTCGTCATTCGCGACATTGAGAGTGTGATTAGCCTTAAGGCCGAGACCCACAACTTCCCCACTACCGTGGAACCCTTCAATGGTGCATCAACAGGTACGGGTGGAGAGATTCGAGACCGTATGGGAGGAGGAACGGGTTCGTGGCCTATTGCAGGAACGGCAGTATACATGACCAGTTACCCTCGCAATACTGAGGAGGAACGCGAATGGGAACGTCTGCTCCCCGTTAGAAAGTGGCTCTATCAAACTCCCGAACAAATCCTCATCAAGGCTTCAAACGGCGCAAGTGATTTTGGTAACAAGTTTGGACAGCCCCTTATTTGCGGTTCGGTACTCACCTTCGAGCATCAGGAGAATGGCGAACAATATGGTTATGATAAGGTGATTATGCTTGCCGGTGGTGTGGGTTATGGAACGAAACGCGATTGTCTGAAAGGCACACCAAAGAAGGGTAACAAGATTGTTGTCGTAGGTGGTGATAACTACCGCATCGGATTAGGTGGCGGTTCCGTGTCAAGTGTTGACACAGGTCGCTATAGCAGTGGCATTGAGTTGAATGCTGTACAACGTGCGAACCCTGAGATGCAGAAGCGTGCCAACAATCTTGTGCGTGCTTTGTGCGAGGAGGAAGTGAATCCCGTCGTTAGTATTCACGATCACGGGTCGGCAGGACACGTCAATTGCCTCTCAGAACTTGTGGAAGAGTGTGGAGGCCTTATCGATATGACACAATTGCCCATTGGCGACCCCACCCTATCTTCGAAGGAAATCATTGCCAACGAAAGCCAGGAGCGCATGGGACTTCTCATTCAAGAGGAACATCTGGAACATGTACGGAAGATTGCAGAACGCGAACGTGCTCCTATGTATGTGGTAGGAGAAACAACAGGAGATGCACACTTTGCCTTTGAACAAGGCGATGGTGTACGTCCCTTTGACCTCGATGTGGCACAGATGTTCGGTCACTCGCCCAAAACAATTATGGTTGACGAGACGGTGGAACGCAAATATAAGGATGTGAGCACTGATAACTCTCAATGCTCGATGCTTAAGCCCCAATTGGAGAAAGTTCTTTCCCTCGAAGCTGTTGCGTGCAAAGATTGGCTTACAAATAAGGTCGACCGCTCTGTAACGGGCAAGGTGGCTCGCCAACAATGTCAAGGTCCCCTGCAATTGCCATTAAGCGATTGTGGTGTAGTTGCCTTAGACTATCGTGGAAGAAAAGGTATAGCCACGGCTCTTGGCCATGCTCCACAGGCAGGACTTGCCAACCCTGCTGCAGGTAGTGTATTATCTGTTGCAGAAAGCCTTACCAATATCGTATGGGCACCATTAGTGGAGGGACTCGATAGTGTAAGTCTGAGTGCCAACTGGATGTGGCCTTGCCGTTCGCAGAAGGGTGAGGATGCACGCCTTTATGAGGCAGTCGAAGCTCTTAGCGACTTCTGCTGTCAATTGGAAATCAATGTTCCTACGGGTAAGGATAGCCTTTCCATGAGTCAGAAATATCCCGATGGCTCTAAAATCATTGCCCCAGGAACCGTTATTGTTAGCTCAGGCGGACAAGTATCCGACATTCGCAAGGTGGTTAGTCCTGTATTGGCTGATGAACCTAAGAGCGCTCTATACCATATCGATTTCTCTTTCGATCAGTTGCGACTTGGAGGAAGTGCTTACGCACAGAGTCAAGGTTTTGTAGGAAGCGACGTTCCCACTGTCACCAATGCGGAATACTTCCGTGATGCCTTTGAGGCCATACAAGAATGTGTTCGCAAAGGCTTGCTCCTGGCAGGTCACGACATCTCTGCAGGTGGACTTATTACCACGTTGCTCGAAATGTGTTTTGCCAACACCAAAGGCGGTTTGAAGATAAACCTTAATAACTTTGAGGAGACAGACCTTAGTAAGATACTCTTTGCCGAGAACCCAGGTGTAGTAGTACAGGTAGCCTCTTCCCGCGAAGCCGAGTTTAAGAAACTCATGGATGAGATGGGTGTAGGCTTTATCTATATTGGCGTTCCTTGCCGTGACCGTTCTATCCGTTTGCGTAAAGGCGAATACGAGGAAACACTTGACATTGATGGTCTGCGCGACGTTTGGTATCGTCCTTCAATGGTTTTAGATCGCAAGCAAAGCATGAATGGACAGGCTGATGAACGCTTCAAGAACTATAAGCATCAACCCGTAGAGATACAGTTTAGTCCTAAATTCACCGGACGCCTATCGCAATATGGGCTGAATCCCGACAGAAGAAAGCCAACAGGTATTCGTGCCGCTATCATTCGCGAGAAAGGTACCAATGGCGAACGCGAGATGGCTTACTCGATGTATCTTGCAGGCTTTGACGTGAAGGATGTCATGATGACGGACTTGGTAAGTGGACGCGAAACTCTCGATGATGTCAACCTCATCGTCTTCTGTGGAGGATTCTCTAACTCCGACGTACTTGGTTCTGCGAAAGGTTGGGCAGGCGCCTTCCTTTACAATCCCAAGGCAAAGGAAGCACTCGACCGATATTTTGCTCGCCCCGACACCCTCTCGCTCGGCATCTGCAACGGGTGCCAGCTCATGGTGGAATTAGATCTTGTAGATTCGCCAAAAGCACGAATGTTGCACAATACCAGTCACAAGTTTGAGTCGGCATACCTGTCCCTTGCCATCCCTCAGAACCAAAGCATTATGCTTGGCTCGCTTAGCGGACAACGCTTGGGTATTTGGGTAGCCCACGGAGAAGGCAAGTTCTCGTTGCCCGGCAAGGAAGAGGACTACAACATCGTGGCTAAGTATAACTATGCAGAATATCCTGGCAATCCCAACGGAAGCGATTATGCTGTAGCAGGTATCTGTTCGGCTGATGGACGTCATCTGGCTATGATGCCTCACTTGGAGCGTGCAATCTTCCCATGGCAATGCGGCTGGTATCCAGTCCAGCATCGCATGGATGAGGTGACGCCTTGGATAGAGGCCTTCGTCAACGCAAGGAAATGGATTGAGAAGAAACTCCATCCCTAAACCCTTCCAAAAGGAAAAGGAGTAGATACTTTCCGCAATCGAGACATCATAATGGATAATACACAAACTTCAAGCACGACTTCCCCCCTTCCCCGAGAGGGTAAAGGGGGTGGGGTCTTGTTTGACCTTTTTTATACATTCCTACGCATAGGGTTGTTCACGATTGGAGGTGGCTATGCCATGATACCTCTCATCGAGCAAAAGGTTGTCGATGAACGTCGTTGGATGACTCGAGACGAGTTGCTCGACCTCATTGCTGTGGCTCAGTCGTGTCCTGGAATTTTCGCTGTCAATATCGGCATCTTTGTTGGATATAAATTACGTGGCACGCGAGGAGCATTCATTACGACATTGGGAACAGTACTACCCTCCTTCGTCATTATACTTTCCATTGCACTCTTGTTCCAGCAGTTCCGCGACAACATCTATGTAGAGCGAGCATTCAAAGGCATACGCCCTGCTGTCGTTGCCCTCATTGCCGCCCCAGTGTTCCGCATGGCTCGCATGGCGAAGATTAATCGCTATAATGTGTGGATACCCGTCGTTGCCGCCCTGCTTATCTGGCTTATGGGCGTAAGTCCCATTTACGTCATCCTTGTCGCAGGCATTGGAGGTTACGTCTACGGAGAGATAGAGAATGAGAATAAACTAAATAAGAAAACGTAAGATGCTGGCATATTTCATACTCTTGTTCTGGACCTTCCTGCAGATTGGTCTATTTGGCTTTGGCGGAGGCTATGCCATGCTCTCCATGATACAGGGCGAAGTAGTGACGCATCACCACTGGATGACGATGGGACAGTTTACTGACATCGTCGCTATATCGCAGATGACCCCAGGCCCTATTGGCATCAACTGCGCCACCTATGTCGGGTACACCTCACTTGTAAATGCTGGATATGCCCCAATATGGGGTGTGTTAGGTTCCGTGGTTGCCACCTCGGCTGTAGTACTTCCCTCACTGGTGCTGATGATTATAATCAGTCGTTTTCTCATGGCATATCGCCATCACCCACGTGTAGAACAAGTGTTCTCGTTCCTGCGTCCTGCCGTAGTAGGCTTGTTGGCTGCAGCAGCCCTCTGCCTTATGACATCCGAGAACTTCTCTACTCCCCGTGAGTGTCCTTGGCAATTCTGGGTTAGTATACTATTATTCCTTTTCGCATTCATCAGCAATAGGGTCTACAAGTTAAGCCCCATCCGCATCATCTTACTCTGCGCCATTGCGGGAATCGTGCTTATGTGATTGTGCGATTCCACAAGTTACAGGCCGACGTAGAGCAAACCATCTCCAAATCACGAATATACTACCATCGATTAAAGGTTGTACTACCATCGGCGTAAGGTTGTACAACCTTTGCCCTGAGGTTGTACAATCATTGGCCCAAGGTTGTACAATCATGGCATCATGATTGAGCAATCTCCAGACGGAGGTATTATATTTGTCTCCATGCCACATATAAATGCAACAACCCTGCGACTATACTATCGCAGGGTTGCTTGCTAATATGACGTTCAAGTCTTACTTAAAAAGAAGTGGAGCCATCTCATGGAGGCTACGACGCCAGGTGAGGAATTCGTGGGCTGTGCCTTCGGAAACATAACCAACTGCATTAAAGCCAGCCTGCTTCAAGGCATCTGTAGCCTGACGAATGCCATCGGGATTCTCCTTGCTACCGCAACTCTGGAAGATGACACCTATCTCATTGGGCTTCAGCTTGAGGTCCTGAGGCTGATAGGTTCCACCTGAGAGCAGTCCATAGTGACCAAAGACTTCGGGGCGACGGAGAGTGATGAGACGGGTCTCAAAGCCTCCCATGGAGAGACCTGCCATAGCGCGGTGACGACGATCTGCAATCGTGCGGAAATGGCTATCAACATAGGGAATTAACTCATCGACGAGGACTGTCTCGAACTCCTGAGCAGTGAACTGCTGAAGTCCACCAAAACGTGTCTCATTGGTCATTCCATAGGTCATGACTATAATAAAGGGCTCACACTTGCCTTCAGCAATCAGGTTGTCCATGATAAGGTTAGCATGGCCTTGACGGCTCCAAGCCGTTTCGTCCTCGCCCCATCCGTGCTGGAGATAAAGCACGGGGTACTTCTTCTTACCCTTTTCGTACTGAGGAGGAGTGTAAACAAAGGCGCGACGCACCTGCTTTGTGCTCTCCGACCAGAACAATACTTGCTGAACATTGCCGTGAGGAACATTCTTCATAGCATAGAAGTCGCTGTCATGAGCAGGTATCTCGATACCACTTTCCCAACGGGTGGAACCATAGTAGTTCTGAGTTCCAGGATCGTTGAGTGTGCCACCATCGACAGTAAGATGATAATAGTGGAATCCTTCATCCAACGGACCTTCTGTCTGACCTACCCACGAACCATCATAAGCTTTATGGAGCTGAGTACCTCCGCGTCCGCCAAGACCAAGGCTGACAGTAATATGCTGGGCTTCGGGTGCCTCGACGCGGAAGCGCGCATACCCTTGAGAGTTAACCTGCGGATACAGGCGACCAGGCTGGTTCATGACAGAGGGTTTGAAATCCTCTTTAATACCTTCCTTCTCAGGGAAAGCAAGGTCGGGGTTGAAGGTCGGCTGTTGTTGCTGAGCCTGACCACGCTGGCGACGAGGCTGACGTGCAGGGCGCTTGGGAGTATCCCAAAGAGGCTCCTTCATGTCGTGGATATACTCATAAGCGAGTTTAGGCTTGTATTCACTATCAAAAGGTAAGGGATAGTTGCGTGCGCCGAGCCACGAATCGCGGTCTGAGAGATTCCAGAAGGTAACACAATCGATAACGTCGCTGTGCTTGCGGAACTGACGGAACACACGAGCATATTGGTCGGCAAGATGTTGCTTGATGCTGTCACTGACCTCTGCGCCGTCACGGCTGAACTGAAGGCCACCACCCATCTCCTCATTGACACGGATGTCGAGCTCAGTAACGTGGATGTGCTTGACGATAGTCTTATAAAGGTTAATGGCATCGTCAATCTCCTTCTCCGAAGGCCCATAGATATTGTAGTGACCTTGCATACCTATACCATCGATGGGTACACCTGCCTCCTTCATCTTCTTTACCATATCATAGATGCGACGGCTTTTGACGGGGTCGCACTCGTTATAGTCGTTATAGAAAAGAAGTGCTTTGGGGTCTGCCTCACGAGCAAACTGGAAAGCTTTGGCAATGAACTCATCGCCACAGAGCTTGTACATGGCGCTCTGGCGATATGGGTCGGTAGCATTGCGGTCGTCCGTCATAGCTTCGTTAACAACGTCCCAGCAATACACAACATCCTTATAGCGTGACACAACAGCATGGATGTGATTGCGCATGCGCTCATAGAACTTTTCTTTTGTTGGGTTATAACCAAGCATCCAACGGCCTATCTGGGAGTGCCACATGAGGCAGTGGCCACGAAGCTTAATACCATTCTCACGACAGAAGTTAGCAATGCGGTCGGCATTATCCCAATTGAATTCGCCTTCGCGAGGTTCTGTGGGCTCGGGCTTCATGTCGTTCTCACACGTCATGCTGTTAAACTCACGGCTGATGAGAGCCTTCTGTTGAGGATTAGTGACATTGCGCTGATTGACAGCTACTCCAATCATGAAATGATCCTTGTAGGCATCTTTCAGGCCTTGGGCATTCGTCGGCATACTCATGAGTAGCAGGACGAAAGGCAGGAAAAGGTTTTTAATTGGCTTCATTTTAATAATAGAATTAAATTGTTAAGCGTTTATGCCACAAAGTTATATGAAAAAGGAATATACGCATACATGCGTGTGTTTCTTTCGCTTTCGTGTTTGTCTCAAAACGCAAAAAAGGGAGAAAACTCCCTTTCTTGCATCATATCTGAATCGTCTAAGACTATCAGATGATTATCTTATTATCTAAGATTATTTCGTTTATGCTTCTTGCTCAGATTCCTCTTCATCGAAGTCGGTGATGCCGTTTTCAATGAGGATGTTGTACCATTGGATGAGTTTTTTGATATCAGAAGCGTGTACACGATCGCGGTCAAACTCGGGAAGGACTTCCCCCATGAACTGGAAGAGTTCATCCTTTGTGGCGGACTTCAGGTCGATGGAACTGACAACCTTTGCCTGCTCCTTAGCCTTGATGTTATTAAGTACCTGACGCAAGGGAACTTCTTCCTCATCGGTGTACATGGCGATGTCGGCCAACGAGATAATGCGATCGGTGCCGAAAGCAGGCTGACGCTTGTGAGCCTCATCAAGGGTTTCCACTATAAGACTACGGTTACCGCGCGATACAAGGCGATAGAGCCCTGGTTTGCCAGAAATGGCGAGAATTTTCTTTAACATATGCTTTAAGTTTTATGATTCATTATTGGTGATTTGGGAAAATATATCCTGCAACTGAGGGATAAGTGGAGAAGTATCATCATTCATTACGACAAAGTCGGCTCGTCTCAAGGCCTCATCGGCGTGCTGCATAGCAATGCGACTCAGCACCTCCTGCTCGCTTAACCCGTCGCGTGAGATAACACGCTGTACGCGAAGCTCTAATGGGGCAACGACAAAAAGCACCTTATCGACTTCCATATCGAAATGACTCTCATAAAGGATTGCACTCTCGACAGCAACAATGGGCGCAGAACAACGAGAATACCATTCATGAAGGTCGCGACGAACAGCAGGATGCACTATTGCATTGACCTCTCGTGCATGCTCCTCTGAGGCAAAGAGATACTGCGATAGAAGTTTCTTATCAAGTTCTTCGTCCTCGTTATAGAGACCAGGTACAAGAGCGGAAAGTGCTTCAACAACATCGGGGTCGCACAAAGTAATAATGCGGGCTCGAATATCGCAGTTATATATGGGGATTTGGAATACGGACGACAAGATGTTACAAACATACGACTTGCCGCTTCCTATACCGCCAGTGACGCCTAACTTAATCATTGCATGCTAATCCTCCTCGCTGACGGTTTCCACCAGATAGTCGACCTCCTGAGGTTGTATGCGCACGTTGCTCACGCCATCAGGGATGCTCTTCAGGCGAATAGGGATCTTCTTCTTGCCCTGCTTCTGCAAGTCGAGTATCTCTTCATAGGTTACAACCGACACGAACTTATCGCGCGTAATCTCGCGATTGCGCGTATAACCAACAGTATAGGTAACTTGGACGGCAGAAGGAAAGGTTCTCAACTGCCTATCGCCAGGGAAGTTCAGGGAAACAATGGGGACATCAACGGTGTTCTCCATATATACATCCACCAACGCAGTCAGTTTCACCTTTTGAGGTTCGGCCTTGCTACCGCGAACGGGTGCAAGGGCTACTTCCACAGATGTATTCTCACGAAGGTCTTTGAGGTTAACTGGAGCAGTTGGAACACCAGTGAGGGTGTCGAGGATGTTGGAAGAGGCATAAACGAGAACGTCGCTTGGCTCTGTCTTAACACCTAACAGATAATAGTGGGAATCGGTCTCTATGTCCCCCATTACCCTAACGGGGATTGTTGCATGAAGTCCGTGGTTGTAATAGTAAACAAGTGTATCGGGAGTGTAGGATACGACTTTAGTTCCACCTATCAGACGTTCTTGCAAAGCTTCTACAACATCGAAATGGGGAATAATTGTACGCCCATAGATGCGCCCTCCCGAATAGGTCTTGTGAGAAAGGCGAAGGGTGTCGAACTTATGATTCCAATAGCGGACAAGCGTAGTTCCTTTGTCGCGAATGGTGACACGAATGTTTTCGGGCAAGGGGGTAGTAATGACCACGTCGGTGGGAACATCGACGAGGGCGATGGGGACTTCCACCTCATTCTCATAAGTTTCGTCAAGCGTCTGTAAAAGCCAGAAACCTGCCGAGACCGCAAGGAAGAAGAGGAAGACGCCGAACTCGCGACTCCTGTAACTGAATAAGAAGTCGCGAACTCGCTTAACTATCCTAAATGTCCTAAACTTGTTCACTTTAATTCTGACCTACTTGCGCTGTGGCGAAGACGGAATTGCGATCGACCTTGACACGAACATCACGAGCGATCTCGATAATGAGGGTGTTGTCGGCTTCCTCAATAGACTTCACCGTGCCATACAAGCCACCGGCTGTGACTACAGAACTGCCCACGCTGATGCTATTGCGGAAGTTCTGGATTTCCTTTTGCTTCTTCTGTTGGGGACGAATCATGAAGAACCACATGATGGCAAAGATGATGACCATCATAATAATGAAAGACATTCCTCCTTGCTGACCAGTAGCTGTTCCCTGAAGCAAGATAAACATTGCGTTCATAATCATTTTACTTATTAGATTATTGTATAAAACGTATTAATTACTTTTTCTCTATCTTATTCTCAGCAATCAGTCGCTTTGAAATGGTGTCGAGCATACCGTTGATATAGCTTCCGCTGCGGGGTGTGCTATAGTACTTAGCCACTTCAACATATTCGTTGATGCTCACGCTCAAGGGGATACCAGGGAAAGACGTAATCTCAGCTAACGCCACTTGCATGATAACAAGGTCCATCAAGGCAATGCGATCGAGATCCCAATTCTTTGTCTGGTCCTTAATGAGCCCACGGAAGTTGTCCTCTCCCTTCAAAGCCGTGCGGAAGAGTGTAACCGCAAAGTCGCGATCGTCGGAATCCTTAAACTCTGGAAGCAATGGTTGCTGAGGTCCCATCTTCTCTTCGAAACGACGGATAGTCTTCAGCACGAAGGTGTCGACAATAGGTTTGTCGTCATTCCAATATATGCAACGGTCCTCGAGAATCTCGTCGAGTTCCTCGTTCTCCACTATCAAATGGCGATAGATCAAGCGCCAAAGCTCGCGGTCTTCCTCATAAGAGGAGTCACCATTCTGCATATATTCCTTATAGAATGGTTGTTCGGTAATCTTCGAATAGAATTGGCGGAGGAAATCCTCTTCGTCGCTCCAGAAGGTATTATTCTTTTCTTTGAACGCACGCAATTGTTCGTTTTCACGAAGTTGGGCGATGAAACGGTTCTGAATAAACTTAGTGGAAACCGTATCATTCTCGCCCAAACGATGAGCCCTGCTTTGACGCATTTCGATGATTCGTGTTGCCATGTGATGAACACTTACCATCAGCATAAGTAGAAATTGATAAAGCTCGTATGCTTTGTCAAGGCTTGATAGAAATTCTTTCTCTGCGGTCTCGGGTGTTTGACCTTCTCTATTGTAGTGAGAATAAAGAATTTGCACCGCCTTTAGCCTAATTAATTCACGGTTAATCATTGGTGTGTTTATATAAGAAATGCAGCATTTTAGAATGCAAAGGTACGAATAAGTGTGCGAAAATACAATTTTTATTAGTCATTTTATCCTATTTAAGTAAAAAATATATCCAAATTATTTGGTAGTTTTGAAAAATAAATGTTACTTTGAGCCCAGATTTTCAATTAATTACGTTTACATTAGATCAATTAAGGACTATCATCCTATGGAAGAATTAAAAAGGAACGAAGATGTGAGAGACCGCGAAATAGTATTCTCAAGAACCATCAAAGCAGGAAAGCGCATTTATTACGTCGATGTTAAGCGCAACAGAAAGGACGAATTGTATCTGGCCATCACAGAAAGTAAAAAGATAGTAAGCGGTGAAGATTTCTCGGCTCCAAACATCAGTTTCGAGAAGCATAAGATATTCCTCTATAGGGAAGACTTTGAGAAATTCCTTGGTGGGATGAATGAGGCTATCTCTTACATCGAAAAGGAACAAGGTAAGGCAGAACCCAGACCTGAGCCTGGCCAGAACGATATAAAAATCGATATGGACTTTTGAGCATGTTGAAGGGTACTCATATATAGGTATGATATACGGAGTACTCTTTCTTCATATTTACTGCGCTTAATGCAGTGTTACAAGTGTCCAGCGACCTCAAGTCATCGAAATAATGCACATTTTTTGCATTACCTGCTCTAAAATTTGGTAGATCGCATACTTATTCGTATCTTTGTGCCCGCTTTCGGAGCACACACCACGTGTGATGGCGAATTAAGCAAATAACTTAATTTATAGTAACACAAACAAAAAAGATGAAAAGTATTGACATCAAAGGTACCGTTCGTACCGAAACTGGCAAGAAAGCCACCAAGCAACTCCGCAAGGAAGGTATCGTACCCTGCAACCTTTATGGAGAGGCACGCGACGAAAAGGGATTGCCCGTTGCATTGAGCTTCTGTGTTCCTGCATCTGGTCTTCGCAATCTGGTTTACACGCCTGAGATTTTCAGCGTAAACCTTGACATCGACGGCAAGCAGTACACCGCTGTTATGCGCGAACTGCAATTCCATCCCGTAAGTGACCAACTTCTGCACGTTGACTTCTATGAGGTTACTCCCGAGAAGCCCATCGTAATGGAAGTTCCCATCAAGCTGAACGGCTTGGCAGAGGGTGTAAAGGCTGGTGGTAAGTTGGCCGCAAACGTGCGCAAACTGAAGGTTCAGGCTCCTTACACTCAGATTCCCGAGCGTCTCGACATCGATGTAACCTCTCTGGGTTTGGGTAAGACCATCAAGGCTGGCGAACTTAAGTTCGAGGGTCTCGAAATGGTTACTCCCGCCAGCGTTGTCGTATGCCAGGTGAAGATGACACGTAGTGCCATGAGTGCTGCCGCTAAGGCTGCAACTGAGTAACATGTTCGACTTCCTTCGCCGCATCTTCGGCAAACAGGAAACAGAGAACGACATGAAGAACCTCATCGTTGGGCTTGGTAACATCGGAATCGAATACGAAGGAACCCGCCACAACATAGGTTTCCGCATATTGGATGCATTGGCGAAAGCCAGTGCGTCCAATGTCGTTTTTGAGGACAAGCGTTACGGCTTCGTCGCCCACATGCGTGTCAAGAATCAGGAACTTGTTCTCCTCAAGCCTTCCACTTACATGAATCTTTCGGGCAATGCCGTTCGTTATTGGATGCAACAGGAGAAGGTGCCTCTCGAACGCGTTCTCATCGTCTGCGACGATATCAGCCTCCCCTTAGGCTCTATTCGCATGCGACAAGGAGGAGCGAACGGAGGACATAACGGTCTCAAGCACATAGCTCAGGTATTAGGCACACAGCAATTCAATCGCTTGCGCTTCGGCGTCGGAGGAGATTTCCCCAAAGGTGGACAGGTTGACTTTGTCCTCGGACACTTCCTTCCTGACGAGGAAGCCCTTGTCGATGAACGCAAGATGCAAGCGGCCGAGGCCATTAAGGCTTATGCGTTAAGTGGGATGACCTTTGCCATGAACCACTTTAACGGAAAGTAAAATCCCCCAAAATCATCTATTCTTATTAAGCCGAATCTTTGTCCGACTTTATTCGTTGGCTTAAGATTCCCTTGCCAGACAAAAAACAAATCGGTAATTTGTTTTTGTCCTCACTTATTCGTATCTTTGACTGACGTTAATCATCCGTCTTAGATACTCCCGCTCGACAAAAAACAAATCGTTAATTTGTTTTTGTCCTCACTTATTCGTATCTTTGCTCTCATATAATAGAGTAAAGATGGAAAAAGAATACACCGATAAGCTTGTAAACCGCTTCCTGCGCTATGTGTCGTTCGATACGCAATCAAGCGAGGACGCGGAGGAAGGCTCATGTCCGAGTACGCCTAAGCAGATGCTCTTGGCACAATACTTGCGCGACGAATTGAAAGAGATGAAACTCGAAGATGTGGAAATGGACGAACACGGTTACGTCTATGCCACATTGCCCTCGAACACGGGAAAAGAAGTCCCCACAATAGGGTTCATCGCACACATCGACACCAGTCCCGACTGCTCGGGCAAGGACGTGAAGCCCCGCATCATTACAAACTACGACGGCAAGGATATTGTTCTTAACGATGAGGTAACTACGCACGTCAAGCAGTTTCCCGAATTGCTCAACCACGTAGGCGAGGACCTCATCGTCACCGATGGTACCACCCTGTTAGGAACAGACGACAAAGCGGGTATTGCCGAAATAGTGTCGGCAGTCGATTATCTTATGGGTCATCCCGAGATAGAACACGGCAAGGTGCGCATCGCCTTTAATCCCGACGAGGAGATAGGTATGGGCGCCCACTTGTTCGACGTAGAGAAGTTTGCCTGCCAATGGGCTTACACGATGGACGGAAGCGAGGTTGGAGAGCTGGAATACGAGAACTTTAACGCCGCAAGCGCAAAGGTGACCATCCGAGGACGCAATGTCCACCCAGGTTACGCCAAGGGAAAAATGATTAACGCCTGCATAGTGGCTCAGGAGTTCATCGGTTCGCTCAAGGCCGAACGCCCTGAAACCACCGAGGGATACGAAGGTTTCTTCCACCTGACAAGTATGAACGGAACGGTGGAGGAGGCAACGCTTAGCTACATCATTCGCGACCACAACAGCGAGAAGTTCGAGAGCCGAAAGCGAGGACTCGCAACCCTTGCCAACTTCCTCAATGAGCGCTATGGCGAGGGGACGGTGACGATTGCCATCAAGGACCAATATCGCAATATGCTCGAACAATTACTCGACAAACCACACGTTACCGACATCGCCAAGAAGGCCATCGAGGAGGCGTGCGGACATTGCGAGGTGATTCCCATCAGAGGCGGCACCGACGGGGCTCAACTGAGTTTCCGAGGCCTCCCCTGCCCTAACATCTTTGCAGGCGGACTTAACTTCCACGGGCGTCACGAATTTGTTCCCATACAGAGTATGGAGAAGGCCACGATGACCATCGTGAACATCTGTCGGATTGTGGGCTTAGGTACGATATGAAATGAACATAGGTTCGATGGACTTCGAATATAGGTTCGATGGACCTCGAGCATAGGTTCGATGAAGATAAGGCAAAGGCCTTATTCCGGAAGCCCTAAGGGGTTAAGACGGAACGCCTAAGGCTTACGACGGAAGACATAAGGCCAATTAATAAAAGGATTAGATACACATGAATCAGGAAGCAAGAGTGGACAAGTGGTTATGGGCAGCTCGCATCTTCAAGACGCGAAGCATAGCCGTTGCCGCATGCAAGAAAGGGCAAGTGAGCATGGGCGGCACACAGCTCAAGCCCTCGCGTATGGTGAAGGTCGGAGATGTGGTCGACGTCAAAAAGCCACCCATCACCTACTCGTTTCGCATCCTCCAAGCCATCGAGCATCGCGTGGGTGCAAAGCTCATCCCCGAGGTGCTGGAGAACGTGACCGCACCCGAACAATACGAACTCCTTGAGATGAGTCGCATAAGCGGCTTTGTCGACAGGGCTCGAGGAACCGGCCGACCCACGAAGAAAGAGCGCCGACAGCTGGACGACTTTCACGAGGACACACCCATATTCTTTTCCGATTTCGACTATGACCTTGACGACGAATAATTACACAATAATATGAAACGACTTACGCTTTTACTCGCCCTGTTCCTCAATGTTGCTTTCGTGGTGGCACAAAACGTGTCGCTTTCAAATCCCTCTTTTGAGGAAGACGACGCAAGCAAGCTCGAGGCTGTCAACAATTCCGCCGACGGGCTTAGAGGCTATACGCTCAACGCCCCGAAAGGATGGACCGTGACAGGCACAGAAGTAACCCGCCTGCTTGTTACCAAGAGTTGTTACACCGACAACAATTTCGGACTTGTCACAACGATTGCCGACGGCCAGCAAGCCTATTACCTGCGAATGGGATGGTCAACAGGTAGCACACAGCTCAAACAAGCGGTTACGCTATCGAAAGGCACTTATGAAATGAAAGTGTCCCACCGCTCTGCCTTCGTCAACAATGCCGCCTCCACCCTCTCGCTCGTAGCGGACGACGCCAGTCAGACGATTGCCTTCGACGCAGGCAGTCAAGGCATCTTTGCCACCAGACAATGGACCGAAAGCACTCTTACATTCGGCATAAAGCAAGCGAAAAGCGTTTCCCTGGGTGTCGAGATTAGTTGGCAAAGCGGAGGGTCGTGTGTCATGCTCGACAAGATCTCCCTAACCAAGATATCGGACGAATACATCGAACCACAGGAACCCGATGAACAGAGCGTGGAGTCCCCAACTGAGGGAGTCGTCACGAACAAGTTCGTCGAAGAGAAGGAAATGATGACAGACCTGCTGAAGATGCTCGCGTGCTTCAGTACATACTTGGTCAACGACTATCAGGCCTGCCAGTATCCCAATAGCATCGGCGAGGAATGTGGCTGTTTCCGAGGCGAGAGCACGATGGCAAGCAATGAAGCCGGTGTCCGCACCAATGCCGACCTCTCCATGATATGTGCTTTCCTCGTCAAATATGCTAAGCCTGCCGGCATCAGCCTTCCCGCAGGAGTCACTTGGAACATAATCGAGGACTACGCCAAGAAGACGCTCGTCTTTGCCTACTCAACGCATAAAGCCAATAAGCTGAAGGTTTGCTCGGGCGGAGACTATTGGGGAAGCACCAGCACGAGCGATCGCGTTTGGGAATCATCCTTATGGGCAATGTCGGTGGCCTATTCTGCTTATTTCCAATGGGATAAGCTCTCCGACGAGCAAAAGGGATACATCTACAACTTGCTAAAGGCCGAATGCAACTACGAGCTCTATCGCTCTATCCCCACAGGCTATAACGGCGACACGAAAGCCGAGGAAAACGGGTGGGAAGCCGATGTCCTGGCGGCAACCTTGGGCTTGTTCCCCAACGATGAGTTGGCACCTAAGTGGTTCGAGCGCCTAAGGGAGTTTGCCGTCAACAGCTATAGTCACGCCAAAGACGCCCAGAATAGACAGGCAATAGACCCTTGGTTTAACCAAAAGAGCGTAGCTAACCTCTACAAAGGACAAAATCTCTATGACGACTACACCCTGCAGAACCACAACTTGTTCCATACTTCCTATCAGAACGTGGTTATGCAAGAGTTGGGTGAAGCGGCACTTGCCCTGCAGATGTTCCAAAAGGGACAAGGCTTCGAAGAAAAGTGGAAGACAAATGCACTTATGCATAACAATCAGGAAGTTATGGACAGTGTGCTTTGCTGGTTAGCCTTAACCGATGGCGAACTTGCAATGCCTAACGGAAACGACTGGAGTCTCTTCCTCTACGACCAAATTACGTCGTACACCACACAAGCGTGCTACCAGCGCGACCCTAATGCCTTGATGCTCGAGAATCTTGCCTACAAATACATAAAAGCACGCCAGACGACCACAAGCGACGGTTCGTGGCTCCTCCGACCCGATGTGCAGGCTCGCCGAATGGGAGTGGAAGCCCATCGAGTGATGATGACCTACCTGATGCACCTCCACAACTCCACCGCCGACCTCAAGCCTACCGATTGGGAAGCATTCCGTTCGGCTCGGAGCGAAGCTAAGATTCTGCCTTGCCAGAATGTTGTCCGGGCATTCACGAAAGACCGCTTCACCACCTTCTCGTGGAGTACCGGACTCAAGAGCTATACCGGCTACATCGCCTCGAACTCAGTGGATAAGAACAAGATAATTGTTCCCTACCGCGCCAACAATACGGGCAACTTCCTTGGATGGTACACGGTAAGCGGGAAAGGCACAAATGCAACACCCGTTATTAGCGGGAACTACGACCTGAAGGGCGATGCTTACACGATGAATGGCGAGATTAAGACCAACGACGAACTCTTGGACAATCGCTTTGTCATCTATTCCTCACCGGGCAACGCCGTTGTCTATCTCGATTTTGTCCGAGGTTTGGGCAGTGGTACGATTACTGGCGAACGCGGAGGACTTATGGCCATTTCAGTTGACGAATTTACCAAGACCCTTCGAACGCTTTACTACAACGATAGCCGCAAGCAGCTAGACGGAAGTTCCCTGCAGCAATTCCAAACCAATTGGTTGAACATCGACAACGAGATTGGGTTCGTGAGTCGGAGCAACAAGGCTATGGCCTTTGGAGATAAGAGTGCAAACAACAGCATTATGACGGCCAAACTCTATCCTTCCTACTCCAACGAGAGCCGCACCTTCAACAACGGTACGACGGTCGACCGTCGCAACATCATTTATTATAGTAACATATCGGCAAAGGAAACCGCTCGCATGGAGGAAGAACTGCAACTCCTCGTCGAAGCACTTCCGAACGGATGGAACGGAGCAATTGTTCCCGACCCCGATGGCACTTGCTATCTGCTCCTCTCCCACTTCTATGGAGCCACCTCAGCAACCTCGCTCTCCAACATCAGCTGCCCATTGGGGGCTCCCGTATTTGAGGGTGAGACCACCATCACCAATAATCGTTCGTCGGCAAACTTCAATGCTACAGCCAACCATAGCGTTGCCCAAGTGCTGAAGGTATTCGTTCAGGGCGATGGCATCAAGGCTCGGCAAGATGCAGACAATAACGAAGTAGCCTTCCTGACGGCGGATAGTGATTGCCAGGCAACTGTCACCATCATTTCGGACGGAAGCGCACACACCAACACCATTACACTTCCCAAGGGAAAGGAAACCCGCGTATATGTAGAGAACGGTGAAGTGACGACAGGCATAAAAGCACTCAAGCGCAACCCTTTCGTCGCAAGCGGCACCTACACCGTTAGTGGCGTGCGTGTCGCAGATAACGATAACCTTCCTCGTGGTTTATACATACAGAACGGAAAGAAAAGGATAAGATGATTGATCGGGCGACTATAAATAAGATAATGGATGCGGCGAACATTGTGGACGTCGTTTCCGACTTCGTCACACTTAAGCGTGCAGGTGCCAACCTCAAGGGGCTCTGCCCTTTCCACGATGACCGCACGCCTTCCTTCATGGTATCTCCTGCCAAGAACTATTGCAAGTGCTTCGCCTGTGGCAAGGGAGGCAATCCCGTAGGCTTTATTATGGAGCATGAGCAGATAACCTATCCCGAGGCTCTGCGCTATCTTGCCAAGAAGTACGGCATTACTATCGAAGAGAAGGAGATGACGAAGGAAGACATCCAACGCCAAGACGATCGGGAATCGATGTTTATTGTCAATCAATGGGCAAACGAATGGTTCCAGCATCAGATGAATGACACACCCGACGGACGCGCAATCGGATTGGCCTACTTCCGCCAACGTGGTTTCCGAGACGATATTATCAAGAAGTTCCAATTGGGTTTCTGTCCCGACAAGAACATAGACGTGGAGCGAACCGACGAAGAGGGCGAGACTGTCCGTTTGCGCATGGGAGTCATGAGTGCCGATGCTTTGAAGGCGGGTTATCAAGAGAAGTATCTCACCAACGATCCCGAATCGGGTATCGGGACTGGTATCTCCATCCGCAACGAGAAAGGGGCTTTGCGTGACCGCTATTGGGGACGAGTCATCTTCCCCATATTCACGATGTCGGGCAAGGTTGTGGGTTTCGGAGGACGCGTACTCGATGCAGCCACGAAGGGAGTAAATATAAAATACCAAAACTCTCCAGAAAGCATCATCTACTCCAAGAAGCGTGAACTTTACGGCCTATTTCAAGCCAAAATGGCCATACGCAAGCAAGACCTGTGCTTCCTTGTCGAAGGTTACACGGACGTAATGGCAATGCACCAAAGCGGAATAGAGAATGTGGTTGCTTCCTCGGGTACAGCCCTGACAGACGACCAGATTCGCCTCATCCATCGGTTGACCGACAACATAACAGTTATCTACGATGGCGATGCAGCGGGCATCAAAGCTTCGCAACGCGGTATTGACATGTTGCTTGCACAAGGGATGAATGTGCGTCTGCTACTGCTTCCCGACGGGGATGACCCAGACTCGTTTGCCCGCAAACATAATGCCGAAGAGTATCAGCAATATCTCGCCGACCATCAGGTCGATTTCATCCGTTTTAAGACAAATCTTCTATTGGAAGAAGCCCAAGGCGATCCTGTCAAGAAAAGCCAGCTTGTGAATAATATAGTTCAGAGCATTGCCGTTATACCTAATGAGATAACGCGGGCAGTCTATGTTCAAGAGACGGCGAACACAATGCAGATGCAAGAGCGACTTATTGCTTCGGCAGTTGCGAACCAGGTGCAAGCCAATCAAGAGGAGACTGAAAAACAACGCGAAAGGGAACGAGCAAGAAGGAACCTGCCAAAAGCTGAGGACGCGCCTCCTTCTGACGGAGACCGTCCACCATTGCCCAACATAAATGATACCCCAATAGGTGGGCAAGGAAATAATGGAGAAGTGCCTCCTCCAACCGATAATCCTTATGAGCCTTTCGTTCAAAGCATCCGTACACGAGAAGAGAAACGCCTTGAACAGAAGGAACGAGAGCTGATGCGACTAATCGTCCGGTTTGGCGAACAAAAGATTGGAGAAATAACGGAAGAGGACGGAACACAACGACCCATTACCGTAGTGGAATGCATCGATATGGCTCTTCAGCAAGACGGATTATCGTTATTGGTTCCCCTCCATCAAAGTTTGCTTCAAGCCGTTCTTTCATGCATTAGTAATGAAGGCTTTGTGGCCGAGCGATACTTGCTCAATTACCCCGACCCGCAAATCAATGCACTCGCGTTCGAGTTAGGAACCGACCCCGAACCTTTGAGCAGAATGCACAATGTAAGTAAGGAAAACAATTACGATCCCGAATATTACCTACAGCTCACTAATCACATTCTGGCCGACTATAAATTGGAGATTATCCGACAAAGGCTTCAAAAGGTCATGCGACAATTGCAAGACCCCACTCTTGCGAAAGACCCCAAGCAACAACTCGAGATCTTGATGCAACTCAAACAATTAAAGGAAGCAGAACAAAAACTCACTCTCCAGCAGGGAGGCGGAACAATGAATTAACCTTCGCGTGCTTCAATGCCGTACTGCGAAAATTGCCCGATGCATCGCTGAATTGTGTTTTCATCGGGTTTATCCATTGTATAGTTATCAGGATTATATTGACTCCAAAGCCTGCGATGCTTATCCTTGCCCACATCGTGGTAAGGCAAAAGCTCCACCATCACTTTCATGGGTAATTCGGCAAGGAAGCGTGCCGTAGCATCAATATTGTCCTCATCGGCGTTAACGCCTTCTATAAGGGGAATACGCACAAGGAAGGGCTTACCCATACGGGCAAGCAAACGGATATTGTCAAGGATGATTTGGTTGGAAACGCCCGTATATTGGCGATGCTTCTCATTGTCCATCAGCTTTATATCAACGAGGAACAATTCGCACTCCTCTGCCACACGACGAACCACTTGCTCGGACGCGTAAAGAGAAGTATCTACCACACGATGAAAACCCCTTAGGCCAAGCTCTTGTAACAAAGGCACGATGTCGTGCATAAGCGGTTCTCCTCCACAGAGAGTGACCCCTCCTTCGCCAATGGTCATTACGTCTCGTTCCTTCTCAACTTCTGCCAGCAAATCGTCGAGTTCCCACTCGCTTCCACACATCTCTAAGGCCTTGGAAGGACAAGCCTCGGCACACTTGCCACAACGCCTGCATTCGATGCCCGTAAGCCTTAGGCCTTCCGCCGTAAGCCCTAAGGCCTTATTGGGACACGCCTCCACACATGAACCACAACCTATGCATCTTTGCTGTCTGTAAATCTTTTCCGATTGCAGACTCCATGATTCGGGATTGTGACACCACACACATCTGAGCGGACAACCCTTTAGGAATATGGTCGTCCGAATGCCTGGCCCATCGTGGATGGCATAGCGTTTGATGTCAAAGATACGAAGACGCATAGATAATTTAATCCTGTCGAGCGTGAGTGTCTAAAAGCGTTGCTTAAAGGTCCTCATTCTCCGTTCGAGCGATGATTTCGTTTTGCAATTGCTCTGTCATATCATTGAAATAATCGCTATATCCTGCAACGCGCACAAGCAAGTCACGATACTGGTCTGGATGTTGCTGTGCATCGAGCAGGGTTGCTGTATCAACGATATTGAATTGGATATGATGTCCACCAAACTTAAAGTAAGTACGAATGAGGTTTCCAAGTTTCTTCATGTCCTCCTCACGCTTAAGCAAAGCAGGCACAAAACGCACGTTCAGCAGAGTTCCTCCTGATTTCGTTTGGTCGAGCTTACCAAGTGACTTGATAACAGCCGTAGGTCCATGTGTGTCACTACCATGAGAAGGAGACGTCCCATCGCTAATGGCAAAGTAGGCGAACCTGCCGTTTGGTGTTGCTCCACATACCGAACCAAAGTAATTGTGACAAGTCGTGGAGAGCATATTCAGGTGAGTCTCCCCTCCTCGCGTATTGGGTCGACCTTCTATGGCCTTAACCAAGTCTTCATATACACGAACGGCTATGGCATCAGCATACTCGTCATCGTTTCCAAAGAAAGGTGTATGGTTACGGATGTATTGGCGCATTACCTCCTCGTTCTCCCAATTGTCCTTGCAGGCATTAAGGATTTGCTCCATCGTATAACGCTTATCCTCAAAGACATGTTTCTTTAGTGTAGTGAAGCAGTCGGTAATAGTTCCAAGTCCCGTACATTGGATGTAAGTGGTATTGTATCGTGCTCCGCCGCTATAGTAATCCTTACCTTTGTCAATGCAGTCGTCGATGAAGAGACTAAGGAATGTGGCAGGGGCATAGAGTGAGAACATGCGTTCGATGTAGTTGTTGACCGATAACTTCAGGTTGACAAAGGATACCATCTGCCGATGCCAAGCCTCATAGAGTTCCTCGAATGACTTAAACTCGCAAGGGGAACCTGTTTCCAAACCAAGTTTCTTGCCTGTTTCCGGGTCGATGCCATTATTGAGTGTAATCTCCAGAATCTTTGGTGTGTTCAGATAACCCGTAAGCAGATAGGCCTCCTTACCAAAGGCTCCAACCTCAATACAACCCGAACAACCGCCTTCGCGAGCATCCTCAAGCGTCTTACCCGCCCGAGTCATTTCACGAACATAAGTGTCTGGATTGAAGACAGAGGGATAGCCGTGACCCTGACGAATAACACGAATGCCTGCCAGCAGGAATTCGTCGGGAGTCTGCTCGGCTATATGGATGGAGAGACCTGGTTGCAGTTCGTGCAACTCTTCTTGAATCTCAAGTATCATGAAGGATATATCGTTGGCAGCACTCCTACCTTCGCGATCAACTCCTCCGATATTAATGTTCGTAAAGTCGTTGTACGTTCCTGATTCCAATGCCGTTACACCCACTTTGGGCGGAGCCGGTTGGTTGTTGAACTTAATCCAAAGACATGAAATGAGTTCCTTTGCCTGCTCACGGGTGAGCGTCCCGTCCTCAATGCCTTTTTGGTAGAAGGGAAACAGATGCTGGTCGATGTGTCCGGGGTTCATAGAATCCCAACCATTCAGTTCAGTTACCGTTCCCAGATGAACAAACCAATACATCTGGATGGCCTCCCATAAATCGCGAGGAGCATGAGCAGGCACATGATGACATACATCGGCAATCTTCTCCAGCTCGCGTTTACGCTGTGGATTGGTCTCCGTCTTTGCCATTTGCTCAGCAAGTTCCGCATGACGCTCTGCAAAGAGGATAGCCGCATCACACGAAATAGCCATTGCCTCCAACTCTTGTTGTTTGTCGGTGGCCTCGGGGTCGTAGATGTAATCCAACTCACTAATGCGTTTCTCTATACGCGCTTTCAAGTCGAGCAAGCCGATGCGGTACATCTTGCCGTCCATAGCCGTATGCCCTGCGGCACGCTGTTCCATGAACTCCGTAAATACGCCTGCATGATAAGCCTCTTCCCATTCCTTGCTGACGTGATTAAAAATGCGCTCACGTTGGGTCTTACCCTTCCAATAGGGAATTACCTCTTGCTCATAGGTGTCAATATCTTGTTGTGAGATATGATACGATTGCAATTCACGTGTATCAAGAGTATGTAAGTCCTCTACCGAGTGACAAGTCAGTTCTGGAAAAGTGGGTACTGCCTTGGGGACGGGACCTCGTTCGCCCACGATCAATTCGTCACTTCCTATGTAAATAGTCTTCTTCTTACATATCTCATAGAAGTTCTTGGCTCGCAATACGGCAATGGGCATCGTACCATAGTGCTGCTTATAAAAAGCAGTTTCGATAAGCGCACGCTCGATGGAGAGTGTGGTTGGGGTTTCCATACTTTCTTGGCGCAATCGCTTTATACGTTCGTTCATGCCACCCATGCTTTCGGGGTGTTTGATGCTGAATTGTGACATCGATTATACAAATAAATAATTACTTACAGAAGAGCCATTAATGGTCTTCGCATTTACGAATTATACACGATACAGTTAATTACGTGCAAAAATACGAAATAATTGTGAATAGTATGCTCGGTATCATGGGAAAAGTGTCACTTGCACCTAATAATTTTCCACATTCGTATTATATATCAATCCACCTGCAGATGGTATAAACATACGATTTGTCCGATGCAACGTGAGTCTGAAAGGTGACATCCCGCACCTGAGGGCTAAAGAGTAACTTGGGCAAATCGTTTGTCAAACCGTCGCCTGTCAACTTTAAAAAAGCCTCTTTCTTAGTCCAAAGTATTGTAAAAGTTAGCGTTGGGGCATCAGAACCTAAAATGTCTGTAATTTCACTTTCATTGAAACAATATCGACAAACATCCATATCCAATTCCTTGGGGACGCACTCAACATCGCAACCAACTGGGACATTATCTATAACGCATAGGGCTGCCCGTTTGCAATGGCTCATATTGAAATGAATATCCGAATGACCTCTTAGTTCAGGCTTCCCATGAGGGCGGTAAATGAATTCTGGCAATTCCCTAATCCCATATTCTCTCTTCAACCCTTCCGCAAGTAGCAGAACGGCGGCAAGGGAAAGCCGTTGATCTAGGACTTGTCGATAGCGAAGGGCATATTCAGCTCGCTGTTTACTGACTTTCAGTAAGGCCTCCGATACGTTTATGTCTTCTATATGGTCATTCAAATAAACCACTATTCCTTTGCCTTCAACTCGAATTTAACATGTCCAATACGGTGGAAGAGAACGATGAGTAGAGCCTCTATAATGTAGGCTATCAAGTAGCTGTACCAAAGATAATTAGGAACCGTATGAGCTACACCCCAAAGGACTGGAATAACCGTTAACGAAAGGGCTAAGGAGATGAATAGAGCCATTTTGTGATACCCATATAGCTTATATACAACCATCAGCGTGTAAATGTAGCAGAATGGAATGAAACTGATGGCAAATATGCGCAGGGCATTGTCGGTTTCCACAATATAATCAGGATTATTGGCCCCAAACAAGGCGGCAATGGCCTGAGGATCTATCCAAACAAATAAGCAAGTGATAGCCATTGCTATGGTGATGAAACGGAAAGCCTTACGCAGCACCACATTCAAGCCTTCGGCATCGTGTTTTCCCACTTGTATTGCACCCAATGACTGCAAGGTTTGACAAGTACCAGAGAGGAAGAGATTATAAACCTGCAAGAGGTTCATACAAACAGCAAAAGCAAAAATACCTGTCTGTCCTAAAGTTGAAAGTACAATCCTATTTGCTGAAAGCAACAATAGTGTGAGACTGATGGAGGCAACAGCAAGGGGGGCTCCTTGAGATACAATCCTGGCAATAATCCCCCCTGATTCACATGAAATACCAATGTACTTCAACCTACGATGCTCTGGCTTCCACCAATGACTCAATAAAATAGCAATGCCCACAAGATGACCAACCACAGTAGCCGCAGATGAGCCTGTGATTCCCCAATCGAGCCATTGGATAAAAACAATGTCTAAAAAAAGATTCAACGCATTGTCTATGATAACGGCAAGGGAAACTAATCTTGGTTGCCCATCGACTCCAACCATCGTAGAAAGTCCCCACATCAGGATAAAAGCCGGATTGCCAAGCAACAATACTTGCATATAGTCACGGGCCAATGGAAGTATCTGCTCGTTGTTGCACAACAAACGTGTGGTTTCATCAAGAAAGAATACGCCACAAAATAGAGCAAGCAACACCCCAAGTCCAACACTCAACGACAAGGAGATAGAGAAAAAGCGCCGAGCATCGTTGATGTTTTTCTGTCCCAAAGCATAACCTACCAGCATACCCGCACCAGCATTGATGAGCAGATGGAGGGTAAAGATAAACTGGTTGACAGGCTTCGACAAACTAATGGCACTCACGCCGTCAGCACTAATGAGGTTACCCACAATAATACCATCCACCACATTGCCTAAACATCCTGAGAGCGCCACCAGGACATAGGCCCATAAGTAGTTATAGAATTGCTTGTTGATATTATCCATTCTCTTCCCGAGGCAATACTATCCTCCCATGTTAATTTTCAAAGAATCCGAATCCACCTATAGCATTGAGCATACGCTCTACATAGTCCCAAGAAGTGGGTGAGAATGAGAAGCCAAGGCGATAGAGGACCTGCGTTGTGTAGTCATTGTCACGCTGAACGTCGGCAGTCTTCTGCCCATGTGCCATATCCTGATAGGCAAGCATACTTGATAAGGTCTTCGCCTTCTGTGGGTCATTTGAGGCCTCGTTCATTGCTTGTTGGAAATCCTCCTGCTCCACGAAACGAATCCCTTTACCTACAGTAGTCAATCCCAAGAGGACATCTCCAAGGAACTGTCCATGAATGTTATATGGATGGAACACTGTACAATCCTTTGGAGTGGTGGCAAGCAATACGATAGCATGGCTCACCTCGTTAATGGGCGAGAACTCGACTCGTTTGTTGCGCATGCTGTAAGGACAACACCCAAGCATATTATAAACCTTGATGCGTCCCATGAAGGAATTGGTGGAGAAGTTAGCCTGGAACTCACCATCGGTTGAGCGAGCAGAAAGATTACCTACTCGCATGATTTTGGCATTGAGACCATGCATGGCAATGGCATCGAGAATGAGTCGTTCCGCCATAAACTTTGAATAGATGTACTTATTACCCAAATATTGCCCCATGTACAATCGTTGTTCTGTGAAAGTCTCGTCCTTAACCTCTCCTACCCACATACCTCTAGTACTGGCTGTAGAAACATGTACAAGAGTGGCTTTCGTTTTGAGGCAAAAGTCAACACATCGTTGTGCGCCACCAATGTTCACATCCTCTATCTCTGTACCTTCAGAGAAGTGTTTAACCACAGCTGCACAATTGAATACGGTGTCTATCTGCAATCCATCACCAAACTCACCGGTCACATCACCAAGAATCACATGGATGCGTGTTCCAAAGAGCTCCTTAAATGCATCAGCAAAATAGTAGAAAAGTAAAGTGCGCAGACGATTCTCGGCTTTTTCCTGCGTTTTGCCACGCACCAGACAATAGATATTTCCGGCATCTGAATCTATCAGCTCACGCAAGATGTGAATGCCCAAATAACCAGTGGCACCTGTCAGCAATACATTGCCCAATGAGCGACGCTCGCCATGACGGAAGTTATCAAGTGTGTTGCTTCGCAATAAATTGTTAATAGCACTATAGTCATAGTTGGCAACGGGATCGGAAGATTCTCCTAACGATTCTCCATCAGTTCCTGTGATAAGCGTAGCCAGTTTTCGAGGTGTCGGATTCGCGAACACATCACCATAAGCCACATGCAACCCAGCCTTGTCTGCCTCGATGATGACACGTGTCACAACGAGCGAAGTGCCACCCAGTTCGAAGAAGTTGTCGGTAGCACCCACTTGGTCCATTTGCAAGATATTGGCAAAAATGTCACAAAACGCTTTTTCTGTTTCATTGGATGGTTCCACATATGCAGAAGTAATGGCAAGCTGTGGCTCGGGCAAGGCTTTGACATCAGTCTTACCGTTGGGCGTCATCGGCATTTCTTTCAGTTGCAAGTAAGCAGTAGGCACCATATATTGAGTCAAGCTCTTCGAAATCTCCGCTTTCAAGTCTTCAGGCGCTATTTCATGGTCAGCGGTATAGTAAGCACAAAGGTGTTCCTTCCCGTTTAATTTGCGGATAAGGATAACCACCTTTTTCATACCATTCACTTTCAGCATAACATTCTCAATCTCGCCCAATTCGATTCGCAAGCCACGCAGCTTAATCTGATGGTCTGTGCGTCCAAGAATGACTACATCACCATCCGGTAACCATTTTGCATAATCACCCGACTTATAGATGCGTTCACCATGATATTCAATAAAGCGCTCGCGAGTCATCTCATCAAGATTGTTGTAACCACGAGCAACACCACGCCCGCCAATATATAGTTCGCCTACAACACCTACAGGCAACTCGTTACCATCGGCATCAACAATAAACTCTATCACGTTCAGTTGCGGTTTACCTACCGTCACAAGGTCGGCATGAGTAAGTTCCTTATTGTTCGACGCTACGGTAATCTCAGTCGGCCCATAGCAGTTGAATATGCGAGCTTTTGTAACATCACGCATTTGTTCCAGCAACTGGTCGGAGAATTTCTCACCACCGGCACGACAAATCTTAACATGACTGATAGCTTGACAGAAATCTTCACTAGTAAGCCAAGTCTGCCAGCGCGAAGGCGTACCGCTCACCATGTTGATGTGCTGTTCATTGATGAGTTGTGCCAGATCGAGAGGATTATTAGCTTGCTCCTCCGTTGCAACAATTAATGTCTTGCCGTTGTAAAACGCCATACCTATATCTTGCAAAGCAGCATCGAATGAAATGGTGGTAACACTAATGATGCGGTCTGCGTCGGTCAACACTCCATTGGCAAAAACATTAGCAGGATGACCATAAAGGTAATTACAGATGCCTTCGTGACGGAGCATTACGCCTTTCGGACGTCCAGTAGAGCCAGAGGTGTAGATGAGGTATGCAAGGGCATCAGGGGTGATGGAGCATTGAACATTCTCTGAACTTAGGACTTGCATTAGCTCTTCTACGTCGATAGCTTTTTCAGCTGGCACACTATCAAGTCGGTCGGTAGTAGTAATAATGTAACGAGCCTCGCTGTCTTCGAGTATAAGTTTAATGCGGTCGGCAGGATATTCAGGATCGCAAGGGATATAGGCAGCTCCAGCTTTAAGAACACCGAAGAGGGATAGAATGAGGCGACTTGTGCGAGGCAACAGCAAAGCCACGCGGTCATGTTCCTTTACTCCCCTATTACGCAAATTTGCCGCAATGCAATTGGTGACATCATCCATCTCTTTATAAGTAAAGCTGGCATCTATAGCCACCAGTGCCTCATGCTCAGGTTGTGTTTGAGCATAATGACTGATGCACTCGTGGAAGAACTTAAACGGAGCATCTCCCGTAGCAGTTTGACGCAGGTGACTTAACTCCTCTTCCTGATTCTTGCTGACGATAGAAATCTTGCGTACTTTGGCTTGTGGTTGTGCCATCATTAGTTCCGTGACTGCGACAATGCTCTCTGCCAATGCATTGCCCACACGTTCAGAATAGAGAGAGTCATCGTATTGCACAACAACACCGCGCGTCTCTATCTTAATGTTGATTTTGAACTTCGGCACATTCAGTTCCAACAATTCTTGACGAATAGCCTTGCCTCCAATCGTATATTCGGATAAAACTCCAACTTGATAAGCAAAGGCGATGGAGGGAAGGAAACCATAGTCTGTAGCGATACGAGCAAACGGATAGTCCTCGTGACGCAGAGTCTCATCGAAAGTCTCAGAAGTTTTCTGCAAAAAGTCCTTGACCGTTATGTCGTCAATGTTCAGCCCTAAGGCTAAGGTATTGACAAACATACCCACCGTATCAGCTATCTTTAAGTTCGATCGTCCACTGCTCACCGTACTAAGATAAACTTCCCTATTGTTTGTATATCGAGATACGACATAAGCCGTAGCAGCTAAGAATAAATGTGCAGGGGTAATCTCCTGCTGACGACAGAATGCCGAAACCTTGTCATGATCTGCCCGAACCACAGCCTCACCAATAAGACCTTGTCTGTCGGTCTTGGGTAAGTCGGCAGGAATCTCGCTTGCTCCCTCACAGGTCTGAAGCTTTTCGGCAAAGAATTGTTGAGAAGAGCGGAACGCATCACCATCCTCAGCCAACTGCTGATCACTTACGAAATCAATATAGGTATAGCCCTCTTTCTCCACCGAGGAACCTTCAAGAACAGCACAAATCTGGCGAATAAAGATATCTGCGGAGCCTCCATCGAACACAAGGTGATGGACATCCATCAAAAGGTGGACACCATACTCTGTCTTCACCACTTCAAAACGGTAAAGTGGTGGACGCTGCAGGTTGAAAGGTTGCACGAACTCATTCTTATAGGTGAATAATGACTCTTCCGTCATTTCGTTGATGGGAATGTTGGGCAATACGTCAGCATCAATTGTCTGCACAATTTGGTCCCCTTCGGTCATGAAGTGCGCACTCAACTCTGGATGACAAGCCACCACTTGCTTGACAGCCTCTGCAAGTCGACCTGCATCAGTTCCTTCTGGATAAGACAACAGATAAGGAATGTTATAGATGGTGGAGGTGGGATTCTTCAAACACTCAAAATAGACACCTGTTTGGGCATATGATAGTGGAACACTTACCAATTGAGCTTTTTCATTATCATTTGTCGATTGCCCTTTTGACTTTCCATTATCCACAGCCATTTGCCCATTGAGCATCGAACCAAGTATCTCATTCTCTATGGACTGAATGCTACCATTCTTTACCAAAGCCCTTGAATCGACAGTTACTCCAAAGCGTTTGTTTACCTGTACGGCTAACTTAATAGCTGAAATAGAAGTCAAGCCTGCATAACCAAGAACTGTTGTAATACCAAAGTCTTGATTACCAACGATACCTGCCACCATGTCATGTAACTCCTTCTCAAGCACATTCATTGGCACATTACTTTCTTCTATTGCAGTAGCTTTCTTTTCAGGCTTCGGAAGTGCCTTTTTGTTTACTTTCTGATTCTGGTTAAGTGGAATGTTTTCTATCTGCATCGTCACAGCAGGCACCATATAAGGAGGCTTTTGGTCGAGAATGAAATTATTGAGTGCCTCGATATCTATCTGCTGGTCGCTAACTATATATGCAGCTATAAACTTGCCACCACCCTCTTCATCGAAAGCCTGAACCGTAGCATCCTTAATTCCTGGGAAATCACGGATAACAGCCTCCACCTCTTTCAGTTCGATGCGGAAACCACGAATCTTCACCTGTCCATCACGACGACCTACAAACTGAATGTTACCATCTGGCAAATAACGAACAATATCGCCTGTACGATAAACACGAGCGTATTTCTTATCAGTTGCAAACGGATTGCCAATATACACTTCTGCAGTCTTTTCAGGACGGTTCAGATAGCCACGGCTTACTTGTGGACCACTAACCCATAGTTCTCCTGAAGCACCAATTGGCAGACGATGGCCCTGAGCATCTACAATATAGAGACACATATTGTCGAGCGGACTACCAATGGGAATATCCTTCAACTTTCTATCCACCAAATAAGTAGTTGTGAAAATAGTACACTCCGTAGGTCCATAAACATTATAGAACTTGTAGTTCGTAGGAGGAGTCAAAGACGCTAGTTTCTCACCACCAGTAGAAAGATATAGCAACGAGTGGTTCTCTATACTAGAAGCAAACTGGAAACCCACTTGCGTGGTCATGAACGAGTGAGTGATACTGTTCGCCTCAAAGTATTCGTTCAGGGCTATCAAGTCAAGGCGCAGCTCCTCTGGAATAATGTAAACGGTTGCCCCGCAGGTAAGAGCAGGATACATGTCCATCATGCAAGCGTCAAATCCATAGCTGGCGTATGCAGCAACATTATGTTCCGGCTTCAGGCTATAGAATCGCTGATACCAATGACAGAAAGCCACCAGATTGCCATGTGTCAACTGGCATCCTTTAGGTACACCCGTAGAACCAGAAGTGTAGAGAAGGATGAAGAGGCTGGCAGGGGTAACTGTAACATCTGGAAGATTTGAAGACGCTGGAAGGCTTGGAATATCTTTCGTCAACAAAACATCACCCTTATACTCATCCACGATATCACGCAGTTCTTCGTCAGCTATCAGTAACTTGGCACTTGAATCCTGCATCATGAAGTTCAGACGCTCTTTGGGATAGCTGGGGTCAAGGGGTTGATAAGCACAACCCGCCTTTAATACGCCAAGTGAGGCAATAGCCATCCACTCACAACGGGGAATCAATACGGATACTACATCCTCTTCAACTAACCCCATCGATGCAATATGAGTGGCTATACGATTACTTATTTCATCCACCTCTTTATAGGTGTATCGCCTGTCCTTATACACCACAGCTATGGCATCGGGAGTAGTTATTGCTTGCTTGTCAAACAACGATATGATGGTTTGCGTATTATCGTAATCGACATCTGTCTGGTTGAATTGGTCAAGCTTCTCTATCTGTGATGGTGTGGTAATATCCACATCCCGCAGGTATTCCTTACTGACAAATCCCTCTACGATTGCCTCGTAACTCTCCAAGTACTGACTAATGAGTGACTCGCTATACGCATTGGCGCTGTATTCTGCTTCAACACAGAAGTGGCCATCGCGCAAATAGGCCTTCAAGTAAATAGGAACCTCACGGGTGTTATTATTCAGTCTTTGTGCCGTCATCGGCTTCCCGCAAAACTCCAAATTATCGAACAAAGTACCATGCCAAGCAAAAAGAGTTGCGGGCTGAATATTCAAATCTGTCACTACGTCCGCGTATGCGTAAGCCTCGTGCTGACGGCAACCAGTCATCTGCTCTTGTTCAGCATTCAAGAAATCGAGTATAGTGGTATCATCCGTAAACTTCGAATAGACTGGTAATGTCTTCACCAGCATAGCTACTGAGTGCGCCAGCCGCTTATCAGAACGCCCGTTATGGATGGTATTAAAGAGGGCCTCGTGTTCATTATTAAACTTCGCTAACAGAAAACTATATGCAGCAGTAAAGAAAGTGCTTTTGAATATACCATGCGTTTTGCAAAAGCCTTCTACCTGCTCGACATCAACATTCATTATTCTTGTCTTCAGTCCCTCCTTTGGTTCAGTTTCCTCCATATCGGGCAAGAGAGGACTGAAGGTATCACTACAATCAAAATTCTGGGCATACCACGACTTTGCCTCCTCAAAGGCAGGAGTCTTTCTGGCATTAGCCTCGGCTTCAGCCACTTCGCCTAAAGTCAGTTCCTCAAGTGTAATCGCCTCACCCCCATAGGCCTTTTCGATATCTGCCAACAACACCTTGCGTGTCGCTCCGTCACTAATGATGTGGTGGATATCTTGAAACAGGTAGTAGTGTGCCTCGTCTCTCAGAAGGCGGAAACGGAACAATCGGTCTTTGTGAATGTCGAAAGGCTGAACAAATTGTGCCTTTACTTGCTCCACATTTGTCACGTCATCTACAGTCAAAGTGAATGTCTCACCATCATCAATAGTCTGTATCGGCTCACCATCAGCATTCACTTCGATGCGGGTAAATAGCGTAGGATGTGCTTTTACCACAGTTTCGATAGCACGACATAATTGTTCACCATCGAGCGAACCGTCTAAAACATATAAATAAGGTATATTGTAACAAGGCTCTCCGTTGTGTTCTACACACTCGACATAAAGGCCGTATTGTTCTCTCGATAAAGGTGCTGTAGTTTTCATAATTAATTAAGGGGGATATTGTTGTTCTGTAATAGTTAAGCAACCACAAGTTGGTTACCATTTGACGGAAAATATTCTAGGGGTGATGTTCAAAGAAATCCATCCCCATTTCAAGTTTCCATCGTTAGAGGCACGTTTCAGTCGTTCCATTGTGTCTGTGCCTGTCATATAAGAAAAACCAGCGGACACATTGACCTCTTTGATGATTTGATAGGAGGCACTCAACTCAAATTCGTGTCCAAGTTTTTTATCCATGTCGATTAACTTGGTACTCATGGCGAGATAATGGTAACCCACTCCAATCTTCAATCCCTTAACGGGTTTTGCATATGCACCGACAAAAGCATTTTGCAGACCTGGAGTGAAGCCGTTGACATATGTGCTCACATAAAAGAAGTCCATAGCCCCATAAAACTTGTGGTGAGAACCATAGACGGGGTTAAAGCCTTTGATGACATCGTGCTTGATCAGGCCGATGTCACCCTTTGCGGGAACGGCAAATTTCTCGTCACCACTCAGATAGTCGTAGCCTGCTTCAAAACCGAAGTAACGACTCGGACTCACCTGACCCCTCACGCTGGCCATCCATGCCTTAATCTTGGTGCCGCCTTCATCGTTGCCCATCTGGCGATAATAAGAACCTTCCAACGACCAGATTTTATCGGTGTATTTCACGTATCCACCAATGAGTTGCTGCCATTCCGTCCGTTCGTCCTCACCTTTCTCTCCACCTTGCATACCGATGTTCATGAACAATAACGAAGCACCTAACGGAATCTTAGGAATGTCGTAATGATACCACACGGTCTGCATCGTCTTATAAGGCTGAGCACCATTCATATAATAAGTACCGCCATTCATGTTCTCGGCATTTTGGTTGTAGGAGAATATGGCATGTGCTTTGTGACCATGTCCCTCATAACCAAGTTTTAGGGCATCGTGCGAGATTCCTGCCATCGACCAATCATTAGGACCAATAATGCGCTCGTCATCGTAGGCGAGTACCTGCCGACCAACTTGTGCGAAAAGGCCGTTATTTGCCGTGAGTCTTGCCCATCCTTCATGGACATTAAAAACGCCTTTGCCCGACTGTCCCCATACGCCCTGATGCTGTACGTTTAGGCTCATCTGCAACCATGGTGTTGTTGCTAACGAATCTTTGTTTAGACGCAGGTTTTCGTAACCGACAATCAACCTCTCACGACCGAGTACGAAACTCGATTTGTCATCCCCCGCTTCTTCTTCCGAAGACACCACTCCTCCATCACGGATTTCTCCACGCGTCATCATGTGCAAATCCAAAGAGAAAAGGTTCTTCTTTTCCTCATTTTGGCAATTGGCAGCAGTAGCCAGTAACAGCAATCCCGCAGTAGCAAGTATTCGGAGATAAACGACAGAGGGCTTCATGGGAACTATTCGATATCAAAAAGGTTGATGAATCCCGTCAACTTAAACACATCCTTGATGTCGTCGTTCAGGTTTTTGAGCACTACCTGACTTCCACCACTCTTAGCACCCTTCAGTATGCTTATGAGGATACGCAGACCACTTGACGCGATATACTCCAGTTTCGTACAATCGATAACCACACCCTTGCCGTTGGCTGTGTAGAGCGGTTGCAGTTTCTCATTTACCTCAGTGGCGGCAGTCGTATCGAGTTCTCCCTCGAAGGTAACAAGGTACTTGTCCGCTAATTCTTGAATAGTAGTCTTCATGTTTATCTATATTTATTTGTTGATTATTCTACGTTTACGTTCTTTGTCAGGGTCAGTACATTTTTCTTGTTGATGCGTTCATAATTGACAGAGTCCATCAACTGACGCATGAGATGGATGCCTAATCCTCCCACAGGACGCTCTTCGGCAGAGAGTGTAGTGTCAGCTTTTGATGCTTCTGTGGGATTGAAGGGAATGCCTGAATCGGTAATTATGAACCTTAATCGCTTTTCATCGTATGTCACACGGACTTTAACATCGCCCTGACTACCAGCCGGATAGGCATATTCCATCGCATTGACCACAGCTTCCTCTAAAGCCAGTCGCAACTTCGATGCCAATGACTTGTCGATGTTCAAACGCGCCATCACATCCTTGATGAAACTGCTCAGTTTGGTTACCTCTTTTACATCGTTTGCCAGTGTCAGTTCTTCATCGAGCAACATTTTCTCCACCATCGGGGTATAGTTGATGACTAGCAGGGTCAGGTCGTCGCCTTGTTCGGTATGCTCTGAGAATCTTTCCACTTCGGTGATGGTCATGTCTATCATCTCCTTCGGACTCATAGTGCCATAGCGTGCCACCAGTTGTTTGACACGCTCCATCCCAAACTGCTCTCGCTGACCATTTCTGGCCTCTGTCAATCCGTCAGTATAGAGGAAAAGTGTCGAACCAGATGGCATAACCATCTCCTGCATTTCATACTTGAAATCGCTGAATAGCCCAATAGGAATGTTGGATTTTACATCGATAGTGGTCGGCGATTGGTCGAAGAGAATCGGAATTTCATGCCCAGCATTGCAGTAGCGCAAATGTCCAGTCGGCAGGTCGAGAACGCCGATGAACAAAGTAGCAAACATGTTCGACTCATTATTCCGACACGCCGTTGCATTAAGGAGGTTCATAATGTGAGCTGGACCACTCTCACGCGATGCAATGTTATGGAATAAAGATTGCGTAACGGCCATAATGAAAGAGGCAGGAATGCCTTTTCCACTCACATCACCTATACAGAAGAAGAGTTTTTCGTCGCGGATGAAGAAGTCATACAAGTCACCTCCCACCTCGCGTGCAGGAATTTGCGAACCATGCAGTTTGACATCGTTGTGTACGATACTGCTTTCGCGTGGCAACATCTGCGTCTGTATGTCTTTGGCTATCTTCAGTTCGCCGTCGATGCGTTGTTGCTTCATCAGACTCGTCTGCATCTTGCGGTCGTTACGCGCAAAGAGTTGGATGATGAGTCCCAATGCAAACAAACCAAGTAGCGACATCCACATAATAGTCTTTCGCATCTTATGCAGTTCGCCAAATGCCTCATCGTCATAGCACACCTTCACCAACCACCATTTCGGTTCTACACGCTTTCTGGCATAATACACGCGTGCCGCACGGCCTTTCTCCTCATCGTAGAACTTAAAGCTTGTCACACGCCCGTTGGACTTCAGCTCCTTCTTCACCGTGCTATCGTTGACCATCAGGGCAATCTTTTCTGCCAGTTCGTGGCTGCAAAGGCTATCGTCTGGCGTGGATATCAAGTTGCCTTCATTCGAAAGCACTATGCTGAAACTCGACGGATGCTGACGAATTTGCCTCAGTATATCTCTTATCCACTCCGTAGAGACATCAATACCCAAAACGCCTATGGGCGTCCCCTGTTTGTCTCGTAAAGGCAAGCCATAAGTGGAGACGGTATCTTTTGCTCCCTCATTATCGACATAGGGCGTACTCCATTTGATAGTGTCACCTTTGATGCAAGTCTGATAGAACTCACGCGTAAAATAGTTGTGCTGGGCAGAACCAATCTGGAGTACAACAATAGAATCACCTTCCCGACGGGCGTATGGCTCATACCATCGGCCTTTGTCGGCAAAGTAGTAAGGACGGAAAGCAACGCCAGCACCAACAATCTTGTCGTCATCAATCATCACCATATTGCGAACCAGCGTCTCCATATAATCGGCATCGTCCAAATGCTGCTGGGCGTGCCACAATTGGTTATATGTCGCGCTCGCTGTCTCCCGCATGATGCCATCCATACGCTGCGCCGACACCTGAAGCAGAATCAGCATCTGTTCCTCCAGTTTGCGCTCCAGCATACCACGCGTGTAGTAATACTGGAAAGCCGAGATAGCCTCCAAAACGATGGCAGCAAGGATGATGATTACCAGTCCTGACTGCCTGCCGAACTTGAGGAACATTCGTTTGAAATCTCTGCCTTCAGTTTGCATCGCTCTTAGTATTTACGCTTCCTTTGCCGCATACACCTCCTCGAGCGTCATGGGCTTTTTGATGGTACCCAACTGACGCACGCCATCAGTAGTGATGACATAGTCGAGTTCGTTGCGAAGGCCCGTGAAATCACGCCAAGGACCTAATTTGTCGTAGTTGATGAAGTCGGTAAACTGATGCTCGGCCTCCCACTTGTCGATGAGTTCAGGAATGAAGTAGATGCCTGGCTCTACAGTAAACACGAAACCGGGTTCAAGCGGACGGGCAAGACGGAGGGATTTGAAGCCAAATTGCGTGCTCTTTGCCTCTCCTTCGTTATATCCCACATACTCCTCGCCAAGATTTTCCATATTATGCACATCGAGTCCCATCATGTGTCCTAATCCGCAGGGGAAAAAGAGTGCATACGCACCAATGTGAGCGGCTTCTACGGGGTCGCCTTTCATCAGTCCAAGCGATTTCATGCCCTCGCAAATCTTTGTGGCTGCAGCCAAATGAGCCTCGCGGAAGGGAACACCAGGATGGAGCATATCGACTGCCGCACGGAAGCTGTCAAGGTGGATGTTATAGATGATTTCCTGCCTTTCTGTGAATCGTTCGCCCACAGGCATCGAGGATGATAGGTCGCCGGCATAATGCATGCGTGTCTCTGCTCCTGCGTCGAGGAGGAAAATATCACCCTCCTTAAGCGTATGGATGAAACCATGATTGTGCAGCACTTGTCCTTTCACGGTGGCGATGGTGGGGAAAGAGAGTGTGTTGCCTCCCTTGCAAGCCACTTCCTCCACGGCGGCTGCCACTTCAGCCTCATGAATGCCGGGACGCACCTTGCGATAGGCGGCCAAGTGCATCTGGGTGCTTATATTTACAGCCTCCTCGATAATAGCAATCTCCTCCTCGTCCTTGTATATGCGTTGGCGCACGATTGCCTTTACCAACCGCTGCGATACACTATTGTTCTGTTCGGCAGGATTGAGTCCAAGCAGTTCCCACAACCACACTTGATGGTCGCCTCGGTAGGGTGGCAAGAAATGGATGTGTTGCCCGCGCCTGCGAGCCTGGTCGAGGTAGGTCTTCAGTTCATTCATTGGACGGCTGTCCTTGATGCCCATAGCCTCGCACTTGTCGTGCAGGGTGGGTTGTGTACCCGTCCACACGATATCGTCGATGGTAAGTTCGTTGCCAAACACTATCTCGCGGTCTTCGTCAATATCGATGACAGCGGCCAGAGCGGCATAGTCGAGGCCAAAGAAGTAGAGGAACGACGAGTCTTGCCGGAAGCGATAGGTGTTGTCGGCATAGTTCATGCCCACCTCCATGTTTCCGAGGAAGAGCAGAATGCCACTTCCCACATCCTTCTTCAGGCGAGAACGACGACGCTCGTAAGATTGTGGACTCACCCTCAATCCCGAGGGGCAGGGGGAGAGTCTGTTATTGGATGGGACCATATTCATTTACTTTTTTATGTTTACTGATTTGCAGGTTTGTCTCGGGGAAATATTCTGAAAGCAGTTGATAGAGGTCGGGATCAAATTTCTTCAATTCCTCACGCGTGTTGCACCAGTTGTGCTTCCCATCGGTATGAGGCATCTCGGCGTTCACATTGAACCAGTCCTGAACAGCCTCGGCAAAGTACTCCTCCTTGTCGGTAATGCGATAAGTGCCATCGAGGTCTCCCCTACCCTTTGCAGCCTCGTAGAGGGCTTGCAGACGGGCGTTGAAGGTGGTATCGACCTGAATGATGCCTATGCAGTGGATGGCATGGGCAAACTCATGGATGAGTATGTCCTCGGCGTGGTACTTGTCGATTTGATAGGCCAGCACATTCTCCTCAGCACACGAGGTCAGGGGTTCATGGATGGTTCCGCCTAATCCTCTTGCCCGCAGGTCCCAGTTGAGCGAAGTATCGTTCACCAGATAGCGATGCTCAGGCAGGTCGGTAGTTCCCTCATAGCGTCCCATGATGGCTACGCGGGCATGCGAACGAATCATAGCCTGCAGTATAGCAGGGTCGAGCATGCAAGTCATAGCGTATAGCGTGCGATGAGCGGCTACGAAAGCGGAGTCGGGTACTCGCCATGATGAGACGAGTGGCAATCCGTTCACATCCACATACTTCACATAGAAGGAGTCCAGCCCCAACGAATCGGGTACGGAAGTGACTATGCACTCGGGAATGGAAAGAGACTCTTCCCCCGCTGTCCCTGTTAGGGAGGGAGCAGAAACATCCTTACAACTTGCGAGGAGCAAAAACAATGCAACACCCGCTATTATCCAACTATTCTTCATTCTTAATCTTTAATTATTAATCCTTAACCCTTAATCCTTCATTAGAAGCACGAGAGCAATGCTCCAAGCTAACTTGGCATTGCTCTCATGTTTCGTCCTTACTTCATATAACTATACCGATAATCAGTAGGCGACACCAGCGTTTCCTTGATGACGCGAGGGATAATCCAGCGGATGAGGTTGAACTCACCACCGGCCTTGTCATTTGTACCACTGGCACGAGCACCACCGAACGGTTGCATACCTACTACTGCACCTGTGGGCTTGTCGTTGATGTAGAAGTTACCTGCAGCATAAGCCAGCGTGTCGGCAATCTTCTCCACAGCCAGACGGTCACGACCGAAGACGGCACCAGTCAGGCCATAGGGCGAAGTCTCGTCACACAAGCGAGCGGTCTCGTCCACCTTATCGTCGTCGTAGGGATAAACGGTGATGATGGGGCCAAAGATTTCCTCTTCCATCGACTTGAAGTGAGGATTAGAGGTCTCGATAACTGTGGGCTCTACGAACCATCCCACACTCTTGTCGCACTTGCCACCAAGCACGATTTCTGCGTCTTTAGCCTCGCGGGCAAAGTCGATGTACGACTTGCACTTGTCGAACGAAGCCTCGTCGATGACGGCATTCACAAAGTTCATGGGGTCGCACACATCGCCCATCTTGATTTCAGCAGCCATGCGCTTCATGTCGGCAAGCACGTCGGGCCAGAGGCTCTTGGGGATGTACATACGGCTGGCAGCCGAACACTTCTGTCCCTGGAACTCGAATGCTCCGCAGAAAGCAGCCGTAGCCACAGCCTTCTTATCGGCCGAAGGATGAACGAAGATGAAGTCCTTACCACCCGTTTCGCCCACCAGACGAGGATAGGAAACATAGCGGTCGAGGTTCGAACATGCCTGTCCCCAGAGGCTCTTGAAGGTGGCCGTACTACCCGTAAAGTGGATGCCTGCGAAGTGTTTCGACTGCGTGCATATCTTGCCTATCAGCGCTCCGCTACCTGGCAGGAAGTTGATGACGCCGTCGGGCAATCCAGCCTCCTTGTAGAGCTGCATCAAGTAGTAGTTAGAGAGCAATGCTGTGGTCGAAGGCTTCCACACAGCCACGTTACCCATCAGCACGGGTGTCATGCACAGGTTGGAGGCAATGGAAGTGAAGTTGAATGGGGTCACAGCCAGCACGAAGCCCTCCAGCGGACGATACTCCGTGTGGTTGATGTTGCCCACGCCATCCTTGGGTTGCATGTTATAAATCTTCGAAGCATAATGCACATTGTAGCGGAAGAAGTCGATGGTCTCGCAAGCCGAGTCTATCTCTGCCTGGTAGAAGTTCTTCGACTGACCCAGCATACAAGCGGCATTCATGATGGGACGATATTTCGTAGCCAAGAGTTCTGCCATCTTCAGGGCAATGCCGGCACGCACCGTCCAGTCCGTCTTCGACCACTCCTTCCAAGCCTCCATAGCGGTATCTATGGCAAGCTGTATCTCCTTCTCCCCCACCTTGTGGTAGGTAGCCAGCAGATGCTTGTGGTCGTGCGGACAGCGCACTTCGCCCGTGTCGCCAGTCCTGATTTCCTTACCGCCAATGATGATGGGTATGTCCACCACGATGTTCTTCTGACGTTCCAGTTCCTCTTCCAATGCCACCCGTTCGGGTGAACCCTTCAAATACCCCTTCACCGGCTCGTTCTGTGGCAGAGGGAAATTGATGATTGCGTTTCTCATAATGCGTATGTTTTTATGGTTTAATGGTTTATATAGCATTTATCGAGTGTAAAATTAGCAAATATATTTCATTATTCAAACACGCACGCGAAAAAAATTAAAAATTAAAAGTTAAAAATGAAAAATGAAAAATTAGATAAAAGAAACCCCTCTTCCTATGGGGGAGAGGGCGACTGGGGTCTTTAGAGTAGTGACAGTAATCGACTTGTCGCTTGGCTCGTCCAAGAATGTCACTACGGCCCCACAAAGGGCGAAGAAGGCCTTTAGATGATTGCCCTTTGGCAATCAGTGCCTGATGAGGGGAAGAATCTATGATTCTGACGGAGGTGTCGAGTCC
>JAGCVH010000057.1 GCA_017962495.1 Bacteroidaceae bacterium | reverse complement strand
TGAATTTTGAATTTTGAAATAATCGTGCTACCTTTGCAGTATGGTACTAAATTACATTTGGATTGGATTTATCATCATAGCTTTTATTATTGCTACGGTGGAATTATGCATGGGCAATACAGAGGTGTTCCCTGCGATTATTGACTCTACGTTTGCCTCATCAAAGACGGCATTTGAAATCTCACTCGGGCTGACCGGCACACTGGCCTTGTGGATGGGCATCATGAAGATTGGTGAGAAGGGAGGACTGGTGAACGCTCTCGCGCGCGCACTCAATCCTTTATTTAAACGCCTATTCCCAGACATTCCCGAGGGACATCCCGTCTTCGGACACATCTTCATGAACCTGGGTGCCAACATGCTTGGCCTCGACAATGCCGCCACGCCCTTAGGCCTGAAGGCAATGGAAGGCATGGAGGAAATTAAAAATGAAAAAATAAAAATTAAAAGAGAGCGTGGTGAGATTGACGACCAGCAAATGCTGCGTCTGAAGGAGACTGCGTCCAACCCGATGATTATGTTCCTGGTGCTGAATACAAGCGGACTTACACTCATCCCCGTCTCCATCCTTGTCTATCGTGCCCAACTTGGAGCCGCGCAACCCACCGACGTCTTTATACCTATATTAATAGCCACCACCATCGCCACGATGGCAGGCATCATTATCACCAGTCTCTACCAACGCATCAACCTCTTCAACCGTGCCATCATGGGCACAATGCTAGGCCTTTGCCTTTTGGTAAGTGGCATGGTGTGGGTGAGCACGCAACTGGGCAAGGACCAACTGAGCCTTTACAGCACCACCATTGCCAATGTCCTCCTCTTCGGCATCATCGTGGCCTTCATCGTGGCAGGCATGCGCAAGAAGGTGAATGTCTACGAGGCCTTCATAGAGGGCGCTAAAGGCGGTTTTGAGACCGCTGTACGCATCATCCCCTATCTGGTGGCCATATTGGTCGCCATTGGCGTTTTCCGCGCTTCTGGGGCCATGGACGTGCTCATAAGCGGTATTGAGAAAGGTATCCAGTTCATGGGCATCAATGCCGACTTTGTGGGAGCCCTGCCTACTGCCTTGATGAAACCCCTGAGCGGTAGTGGAGCACGCGGCATGATGGTGGATGCTATGACCACCTACGGTGCCGACTCCTTCGTGGGTCGACTCTCCTGCATCTTCCAGGGAGCCACTGACACCACGTTCTACATCCTTGCCGTCTACTTCGGTTCTGTAGGCGTCCGCAATACGCACCACGCCGTAGCCGCTGGCTTGCTGACCGACCTCGTGGGTGTACTGGCTGCCATCGGAGTTGCCTATCTCTTCTTCTATTAAAGACAACTCAAACACACTTTTAACAGTTAATGGTCACTTGTTCCTTGTCGTTTTGTTCTTCTTTATAAATAGCCCTTAGACGCTATGTATCAAGAACTTAGGTCCTCCGAGCGAGGACCTCATGTTCGCCCTGCCTCGAACCTATGCCTTATGGCGGTAGGTCGCAGGTGCTGTTGATTGTGCCCAGAACGACAATAAATGGTGAAAAAACGCGCGAGTATTACGCATTCTTGAAAATAAATCATAACTTTGTAACAAAATTGAGTTATGGCAAACCTGAAAGGACTATTCAAGGATACGGCCATCTATGGCCTGTCGAGCATTATCGGGCGGTTTCTCAACTACCTGCTTGTGCCACTTTACACGCATTATATGCCCACTCAGTCGGGCGATTATGGCATTTCGACTAACATCTATGCCTATACGGCACTCATCTTGACACTGCTGACCTTTGGCATGGAGACGACACTGTTCCGATTTGCCAATGACGGACCCTCCCTACAAGGAAGGGCTGAGGGAGAGTCCTGGCCAGACAGGGTGTTCTCTACGGGTTTCGCTTTGATTGCCACGCTGACGGCTGTGTTCCTCTTTGGCATCTTCGGCTTTATCACGCCCATTGCCGACAAACTGGGCTATGCCGAGCATCACAATTACCTCCTGATGATGGCCGTCGTAGTGGCTATGGACGCCTTGCAGGCTCTGCCGTTCTCCTACCTCCGATTCCAAAAGCGCCCCATCCGCTTTGCCACGCTAAAGCTGTTGTTCATCTTCTTTAATATTTGTCTGAACGTGCTCTTCTTCGTCATCCTGCACAAGACGAGCGTCTTCTATGTCTTTGCCCTCAACCTCGCCTGCACAAGCCTCATCTCTGTGCTCTTCATACCCGAACTGTTCAAGATACAATGGCACTTCGACTGGGGCTTGCTTAAGCGCATGCTCTCTTATTCGTGGCCAATCCTCATCTTGGGCATTGCAGGCAACCTGAACCAGGTGGCCGACAAGATTATGTTCCCACTGGTTTATCCCGACAAGGCAGATGCCAACGTCCAGTTGGGCATTTATGGAGGTTGTGTGAAGATAGCCATGATTATGGCCATGATAACTCAGGCTTTCCGCTATGCCTACGAGCCCATCGTCTTTGCCAAGGCGAAGGACAAGGACAGCACGGAATACTATGCCGTAGCCATGAAGTACTTCCTCATCTTCACCCTATTGGCATTCCTCTGCGTCATGGGCTACATCGATATCCTGCAACTCATCCTGGGCAAGGGCTATCGCGAGGGAATGGCAGTGGTGCCTATCGTGATGGTGGCAGAGATTATGATGGGTGTCTATTTCAACCTTTCTTTCTGGTACAAGTTGATTGATAAGACCATCTATGGCGCTTGGTTCTCGTTGACGGGTTGCCTTGTGCTCTTAGCCGTCAACTACTTCTTCATTCCTCAGTACAGCTATATGGCTTGCGCTTGGGGAGGCGTGGCCGGTTACGGAACGGCAATGGTGCTCTCGTACATCGTTGGACAAGTGAAGAACCCCATCCCCTACCCCATGAAGAGCATCATGGTTTACGTACTCATGACTGCCCTCTTCTATGCCGTCATGCACTTCACTCGCGAGTGGCACTTAGCCCTGCGCCTGCTGATAAACACATTGCTCATCCTCCTTTTCTGTGCTCATGTCTATTGGCACGAGATTAGGAAGAAATAATTGTCAAATCGTCCAATCGTCCAATTGTCAAATTGTCCAATCGTCAAATCGTCAAATCGTCAAATAGAGTATGGATAGAAGAGAATTCCTGAAGCGGTCTGCCCTCATCTCTGCGGCACTGGCTACAAGTGATTTAACCCAGGCAAATGAAATATTAGAGAATATTCCCCCCCATCACGAGGGAGGTCAGGAGGGGGCAGTAGAGGACGTTAAGAGACTTTTGGCCTCAGCCCCCATGCTTCAAAACTATGCCGAGACGTCTATAGGCGTGGCTTTCGCCGTTAGTGATATGGCAAACGGATACGTCATTTATGGCGAGAAGTCGGACTTAAGCGATGGCAAGAAAGTAATGTGTGGAGGATTCCGAACAACAGAAATCGACGACCATGTTGTGCAGGTTCGCCTGACTGGCCTCCGCCCTTCCACCACCTACTACTATCGCATTGGAGCCGACCGCATAGCCTATCAGAGTGGCTACAACATGAAAGTGACGGGTAACGAGGAAGATAGCCACATCTATCACTTCACTACTGCAGGCAAGGAAAGTCGTGGACACTTCTGCGTCATCAATGACACGCATGTCAAGTGGGACATCTTCGGACGAGCCACCGAGAAGATAGCCCAATTGGCACCCTCCTGTGTCGTTTGGAACGGCGATGCCAGCAACGTGGAGGAGACCATAGAGGCGCAGACACGCATCTTCCTGAAGCCGGAGATTGCCTGCAACGACTATGCCAGCCAACTGCCCTATCTCTTCTGCCCAGGCAATCACGACCTTCGCGGTATGGCCAATCGACATCTCGAACGCGTGTGGATGTATCGACAACCCGAAGAACGCAAGAGTCGCGACTGGGACCTTGGACGAAACTTTGCCGTTCGCATGGGTGAGATAGCGATGATAGGACTCGACACTGCCGAAGATAAGGTGGACACGAACCCCAAACTTGCAGGTCTCTTCAACAGCAAAGCCTATCGCGAGGCACAAACCGATTGGTTACGCGATGCCCTGCTTCAGCCCGAGATTGCCAAGGCGCCCTATCTGGTGGCATTCTGCCATATACCTCTCTTCGACCCCAATCCCAAACGCAACCCTGGTGACGTTAGTCCTGCCGACACCGATCCTCAGTATGACACCGACTATGCCATGTGGCAACGCACCTGTGCTCAGTTGTGGACTCCCTTGCTCGAAAAGGCTCATTGCCAACTCATCATCACTGCCCACCAGCATCGCTATCGTTATGATGAACCCACGGCCACACGCCCATGGGCTCAAATCGTAGGAGGTGGCACCAACATGGATGTTACCCAAGTAGGAAGGTATCCCACCGTCATCGAGGGCGAGGTTAAGGGCAATCAACTGCTCATAACCATCCATAACCTGCTATCTGGCGAAGTGCAAGAGACCCTGACCTTTAGCAAGCGCAAGAAATAAAGCGTGTAACACGGAGAACACCCCTGTCTTATCGGCCCAACTATTAACCGTCAAGTTTCCGTCATTATATTGACGGTAGTTCCGTCAAGGGCTTGAAGGTAGTTCCGTCAAAGTATTGACGGTTTGTTGACGGTATTATGTTAGTGGCCATGAGCATAATTATGTTAAATGATACGACCTTGTCTTATCATTAAGCATATATAACGCCCACCACCGACAGATTTCTTCTGAAGATGGGTTTATAATAATAGAAGAAAGGAAAAGGCAATGAACAAGTTAGCCTTTTACTGGTTCTTACCGACTACCTCTTTAATCAGTCTGTCGGCCTTACCCCATTTGTCGATGAGGTAAAGCACGAAACGGATGTCGACGCCGATACAGCGCTGGAGGTCGGGATTAAAGGTGATGTCGCCCGACATTGCTTCCCAGTTGCCGTCGAAAGCAAGACCTATCAACTCGCCTTTACCATTGAACATGGGCGAACCCGAATTTCCACCCGTGATGTCGTTATTGGAAAGGAAGCAGAGATGGAGGTCGTTGTCCTTCTTGTCGGCATATCGACCGAAGTCGCGCTTCTTTATCAATGAGATGATGTCCTCTTCCAAGGCATAGTCCTCAATCTCGCTCTGTTTGGCGGCCTTGTCCAGAAGGCTTTGCGCATTAGTATAGTAGTCGAAGTGCTGACTGCCTGCGGTGTAGTCTTGAATATAGCCGTAAGAGAGACGAAGCGAGAAGTTGGCGTCGCTGTAATGAGGAGTCTCTTGGTCACGTTCGAGGATGGCCTGGGTCAGCATGTGCTCGTTGTAGTCGATGGTCTGACGATCGCCACGAATGCGTCTTGCAATATCGGTCTGGAAGCTGCGAACGCCCTCATAGTACTTGAACATAGGATCGTTGTCACGCATAGTGCTGTCTGCCACCCACTTATCGAGGCAACTGATGTCGGTCAAAGCAGTCTTGGAGAAGATGTCGTGGGCGTATGCCTTCGTGTCGCCCTTGAAGAGGCTGTCGATATCATTATAGATGGCAGGCAGATAGTCCTTACCCACTTGCTCGCGATAATTGGCGAGCAGGACAGCCATCGTCTCCTCATCGACACGTGCGTCATAGTCCTTGTAGAAGGCCTGCAGTTGTTCGCGGGTGTGAGCAATCTCTGTCGAATCCATATCATTAGGCTTCGAGGCAAGGATAGCAGCCACTCGGCGCAGTTCGATACCGCGCAGGAAGGTCTCTGAGAAGAAACCATAAGCCCGTATCGGTTCGAAGCGATTGCCGTAAGCCTTGGAGAGTTCGTCGAACATCGAGCCAAAGCGAGCCTTAAGACCTGCGTTCTTGCCATACCAACGGCGGATGTTCTCTTCCAACTCCTGCTTCTGGCCAATGACATTCAATTCACCAACGGCCTTGTTCATACCTATCGAGTTCTTCCAGTAGTTGGCCGAGGAGGCGAACTTCGAGGCATACTTGATGGCGATAGCGCGGTCGCTGTCCATCCATTTCTTCCACACCTCCTGCTTCTTGCCTCGCACGTCAATCATCGAAATGTTGGTCCCATCCACGCGTTCGCGAATACCGTAGGACGAGAGATAGCGGTCGGTAGAACCCGGATAACCTACCGTCATGCAATAGTCGCCAGGTTGGAAGCCATCGATGCAAACCTTTGCATACCGTTTAGCCTTTAAGGGCACATTGTCTTTATTGTATTCGGCAGGCTCGCCATTCTTATCGGCATAGATGCGAAAGACGCTGAAGTCGCATGTCTGGCGAGGCCACATCCAGTTGTCGGTATCTCCTCCGAACTTACCCAAGGTCTGCGTGGGAGTGAAGACGAGGCGAATGTCGTTATATACCTTATATATAGATACGAAGTAGGCATTGCCTCCATAGTACGACCTTATAAGGCAGTAACGGTCGGGATTGGCTTTGGTGTATTCCTTCTCCACAGCCGACATCACGCTATCAAGATTCTCATAATCAAGTTGCTTCGGTTCGACTTTGGGATTGGCACGATATATCGAATCCATTGCCATCATTACCCGACTTGTACACTCTTCCGTGCGATCGAGGAAGCGTACGAAGAAACCCTCAACAGGGCGTTCTTCTTCATAACTCTTAGCTGCAAAGCCGTTCTTCAGGATATCGTCATCGGGTGTCGAAAGCTTCTGTATGCCAGAGAATCCACAATGGTGATTGGTAAACACCAATCCTTCGGGGCTAACGACAACGCCTGAACAGAAGTCGCAGAAGTCAACCACACAATCCTTCAGGCTTTCGCCCTCAGGGTTATAGAGTTCGAGGGGACTAAGCTGAAGGCCCAAGCCCTTCATAACATTGGCTGTCTGTTGGTCGATTCGGTTAAGCATCCACATGCCTTCATCGGCTTTGGACACCATACTGCACAAGAGCAGCAAGGGGAGAAGAAATCTTTTCATATCTTTTATTTATTAGTTTTCAGATGTTGTATTCTTAAGCCTTCTGACTTCCATCTCGAAGTTCTGAGGGATGCCTTTCCATATGGCAATGGCAATACTGATAATCACTACCAGCAAGGCAATTATGCTCACTAAGTAAGCAGGATAGTCGTACGTGAAGTTATAAAGGAACTTTGTCACATCATCGCCCTCAGGAGCATGACCGCCCATGTATATCAAAGGAATAATGACCCAAGCCATCAGGGAAGCTACGGGCACGATGGCGATGAGGCCAGAAAAGACGCGGTAGAAAGAATTATTTATCTCACGACGATACAAAAGCATATACAGCACTGCCAGAACAAGGGGGAACAGCGCACCATTGAGGTGCATCCATCGGTCGGAAGCGTTTGTCCACTCTCCACCTACGTAATTGACATGAGCCGAAACGATGCTAAAGTTGGTGATGTCCGCATCCACAGACCATAGAACTATTACATGCCCAAACTCATGCAGCAATATATAAAGGAATATGCTGAGTATAGCTGACGGAACGAGCAAGCGCATGGCTTTCCTAATATTTCCCCTCTTCATGACTCGAACGACAATAAACGATCTTATTTCTTTAATTCAGGATGTAAGAACTTCATCCAGTCCTCTTTCCTGAACTTCTTGCCTCTTGGCTCTGTATAGCCGCGTTCCTCACGACTTGGCTTCTTCTTTTTACCTTTCTTCTCAGGCTTGGTGGGTGTATCGAAGAAGTCGGTGGGATACTGCTCTTTCAACCTGTCCTTCTTGTCTTTCTTCTTGGTCGTAGAGCTCTCCTCCCTTCGGGGGGAGCGGGAAGATGGACCTCTATCGGCATAGTCAACCACAATTTCACGTCCCTTAACGCGAGTACCTTTCAGACCCTTCATAACGCGGTCGGCATCCTCTTCGGCTACTTCCACAAAGGAGATGTTCTTCAATAAATCTATGCGACCGATTTCTACCTTTTGTCCCTTTACCTTATCGTTAATAAGCTTGATTATCTCCTTGGCAAAGAATCCATCTATCTTGCTCACAGAAAGGAATAGTCTGGTGTAACCTTCTTCCGCAGAGCGGTCACCCTTTTTGCGTTTGCCTTTAGCCTTTTGTCCTTCGCCTTTAGACTTGCTTTCAGAGACCTCTTCTATCTCGGGAGCACTTGCATAGTAACGAAGGAAGCGTCCAAACTCTCGACTGAGAAGGCGTTTCACGATGTCATCCTTTTCCAACCAAGCCCAACGCCTTGTCACCTCATCCATAAAGGGGGCAATTTGTTCTTCATCAACCTCCACACGCTCTATCTCGTCGATAACATGATAGAGTTGCTTGCCACAGATTTCCTTGGGTTCGGGCAACGACTGGCGCACGAACTCCTTCTGTATCACTTGCTCTATCTGTTTGATCTTATGCTTCTCGCGAACATGCACAATGCTTATCGATGTGCCTTTCTTACCAGCCCTGCCTGTACGGCCACTGCGATGAGTGTAGTATTCCACATCATCGGGCATTCCATAATTAATCACATGCGTAAGGTCATCAACATCCAAACCACGTGCTGCCACATCAGTGGCAACGAGCAACTGGATGCGATGCTGACGGAAGCGCTGCATGGTAAGGTCGCGTTGTTGTTGACTAAGGTCGCCATGCAAGGCATCGGCATTATAGCCGTCACGAATGAGTGCGTCGGCAATCTCCTGAGTTTCCATGCGTGTGCGACAGAAGATGATGGCATAAATCCTCGGATAATAGTCAACAACACGCTTCAGAGCCAGATACTTGTCCTTGGCCTGCACCATGTAATAGACGTGATTCACGTTCTCTGCACCTTCATTGCGACTGCCTATCTGTATCTCATGTGAGTCCTTGAGATATTTCTGAGCAATACTTTCTATCTCACGACTCATCGTAGCCGAGAATAGCAACGTGCGATGCATCTCAGGCACACCTTCAAGGATGGTATCCAAGTCCTCTTTGAAACCCATCGAAAGCATCTCATCGGCCTCATCAAGCACCAAATAACGCACATTGTCCAGTACGGCTACCTTCTTTCTTGTCATCAAATCCACCAACCTTCCAGGAGTAGCCACAATGATGTCAACCCCATGCTTCAAAGCTCGTATCTGTGGTTCGATGTTTGCGCCACCATAAACTGCCAGAATGCGAACTTCGGGCAGATACTTGGCAAAACCCTGCAAGTCGTCGGCAATTTGCAGGCAAAGTTCACGAGTAGGACTCAGGATTAGCACAGAAGGCACGGAGGACTGAGACCACTCGGCGTTAGCGGTTAGCAACTGCAATATGGGCAAACCATATGCTGCAGTCTTACCTGTACCCGTTTGAGCCAATGCCACGAGATCGCGTTCTTCACTACCTAATAACCAGGGAATCACTTGTTCCTGAACGGGCATGGGATGCTCGTAACCTTGTTCTGCAATAGCCTGTAAAAGTTCTTGTCCGAGGCCTAAATCCTTGAATTCTGTCATACCTTTTTATAATTTAGGCGCAAAGGTACGATAAAATTCGGATTAAATCCGTACATTTGCAGAAAATAATACTTATATGCGCAAGATTACAGGGATGGGGGAAACCATCATGGACATACTCTTCCGAAACGGGCAACCTGTGGCAGCAGTGCCCGGAGGAAGTTGCTTCAACTCTATAATCTCCATAGGACGAACGGGACTTCCTTGCCAGTTCATTGGCTATACGGGACAAGATCGTGTAGGACTGGAAACACAGGCTTTCCTTTCAAAAAATGGCGTATCCATCGAATATTTTGAAACTCGCGAGGGAGAGAAGAGTGCCATTTCCTTGGCCTTCCTTAACGAAAACGGCGATGCAACATATCAGTTCTATAAAGACGTGCCTCGAGTCCGTAAGGAATGGACAGCGCCAGTGTTTCAAGAGAATGATGTACTCCTTTTCGGTTCCTACTATGCCATATGTGAAGGCATGCGCCCACAAGTGTTGCCGACAATAAAGGCTGCAAACAAGTCTGGGGCAATTCTATATTACGACTTGAACTTCCGTCGTCCTCATGCCCACGAACTTGATACTTTATTACCGACTATTCACCAAAATTTCTGCGAGAGTACTATCATACGCGGTTCGGCTGATGACTTTGAGATTATGTACCAAAGTCGCAATGCTTGGGATATTTACGAACGACATATTCGCCAATACTGTCCTTTGTTTATCTGCACAGCAGGCGCTGACACCATCACCATCTGCACTCCGACAACAGCCTTCGATTTTCCTGCGCCACATGTGGAGAACGTAGTGAGTACTGTCGGTGCTGGAGATAACTTCAATGCAGGGTTTATATTCGGACTCGTAAAGGAAAATATCACACGCGACCAACTCCTAACCCTCGAACGTGAACGCTGGGAACGACTCATATACTATGCCACTGCCTTTGCCGCTCAAGCTTGCCAAAGCACGGACAATTTTATTAGCACTGCCTTTGCCAAAAAGATTTTGAACTTTGAATTTTGAATTACTCATGATTCCACGTATCGCCATTATAGACCAAAACACTTTAGAAGCCACGGGGCTAAAGAGCATTATTTGCGATATGGCACCCATGGCTGACGTAAGCACTTTCTCATCCGTTGAAGAGATGCTTCAAGAAGACGAATATTCCGATGAAACCGTTCGTTTTTTCCACTTCTTTGTGTCCTCACAGGAACTTATCACTCATACCGAATTCTTCCTGCAACACCAACGGCAAACCATCGTACTGACTTCTCAACCCATTGTAGGAAAACAATTTGAACTTTTCCATACACTCAACACCTCTCAATTGGAACATGATTTGCTAAAAAGCATTCTCACCCTATTTGAAAGAGGTCATAAGCAACGCCCCTTGCCCCAGGAAGGGAATTCTCCCCTGACAGTTCGCGAAACCGAAGTGTTGGCCCTCATAGTTAAAGGATATATCAACAAAGAGATTGCCGATCACTTGTATATCTCTTTGCCCACCGTTGTCACACATCGCAAGAACATTTGCGACAAACTGCACCTTCGTAGTGTCTCATCACTAACAATTTATGCAGTTACTCACGGCATCGTAAGTGCCGAAGACATTTAACCAGAAAGGATAAAAGACGAAAAATATTAGAAAAATTTCGTACTATCGAAAAAAATCGCTAATATTGCAGAGCAATTAACCCAAAATACTAAAGATATGAAAAGAATTCTACTTTCATTGATGGCCATCGCCACCCTATCCATGCCCAGCATGGCACAAAACATCGTGAAGAACATCTACACCACTTCTTCACTACTCGATTGCAAACAGATACAAAGCACGCAAACCGTACAGCTCAACCGCTATCTCTTTGCTGGTTATAACACACTGTGCCTACCTATGTCTGTTAGCAACGAGCAATTGCAACAAGCTCTTCCTGGCATTCGTCTCGAACGCATGGTCGCTCTGCAACAGGAAGGCAAGACCCTGAATCTCTGCTTTATTGACTGCACGAACGAAGGCATACAAGCAGGAGTACCCTATTTGATATACTCGCCTAAGACCCAGAATCTGCGTCTCAAGAACACTGAAGCCACGAACCTTAATGACAATCTTACCACCGTTCGCCTGTCCGATAGTCAGGGCAATACCGTATCTTTCAGCAGCAGTTGGCAGTCAATAAGCGAAGATGGCCTCTATGGCATTCCTGCTAAACAAGATGCTCAGATACTGGAAAGCATCCTCATCCGCACTGATGCTGACAAGATTATTCTACCCACCCGCTGTAGTTTCAATTGGGAGAATCAATCTGGTTCCGCAACCGATATCGTCATCCGCCATATTCAAAGTGTGGATGAAGTCACGGGTATCGCTGAATTGTCAAATGATAAATCTTCAAATAAGTCTATGTACGACCTAAGTGGTCGCAAGCTTAGCACGGCTAAGAAGGGTGTCGTTATCCAGAACGGCAAGAAGGTTATAAAATAATGACAATTAAATAACACGGACAAAAGGGACTCAGCTCCCAAAGTCTGCACTCTTTGCACCATAGAACTTGCATGGTTCTATGGTGCATTTTTTATCTACCTTTTTCAACTACTAAAAATAGACATATGGGTACACAAGGCCTCCGTTTTTCGTTAAACAATGTTAAATCTTATGGGTTACAAGGTCAAAAACAAGGGAAAAAGGGCAAAAATCATTGAATTATGCACGTTTTTCACCCTATATATAGAGGGGCATGAAAAATAACATAATAAAAAGTACTATGAAACAACTGAAAATTGGAACAAGCATTACAAGACGTGAAAACCCAGCCCTTGAGATGTATCTTCAGAATATTGGGCGCGAGGAACTAATTGGAGTAGAAGATGAAGTCGAATTGGCACAGCGTATTCGCAAGGGCGACCATGAAGCATTAGAGAAACTGACATTGGCTAATCTGCGTTTCGTGGTCAGTGTAGCGAAACAATACCAAAACCAAGGTCTTCCACTTTCTGATCTTATCAGCGAAGGAAACATCGGACTGATAAAGGCTGGAGAACGTTTTGATGAGACACGAGGCTTCAAGTTTATCTCTTATGCTGTATGGTGGATTCGTCAGAGCATTATGCAGGCTTTGGCTGAACAGGGACGCTGTGTGCGATTACCTCTCAACCAAGTAGGCATGCAAAATAAAATAAGCAAAGCCATCAATCAATTCTTACAAGAGAATAATCGACCACCCAGTGATGATGAATTGGCAGAGATACTGGAACTATCAGCAGACAAAATCGGGGAATCGCGCCTCTCTAATGGAAAAGTAGTTTCCATCGATGCCCCAATTGGCGATGACGATGGCAACACGATGAGTGAAACACTCTTTGACAAAGATGCACGGTCTACAGATGATTCTCTGATGGATGAATCTCTATCATGCGAAATCAATCGACTCCTTGACACACTCACTCCACGTGAAAAAAGTATCCTGGAGATGTCCTTTGGACTTGGGCAGCACGAAGAGAGTTTAGAGGAAATCGGACTCTATTTCGGATTGACACGCGAACGAGTTCGACAAATCCGGGAGAAGAGTATCCGTACTCTTAGAAAGAGGGCTAAAAATGGACGATTAAAACAGTTCCTGGGACGCTGAGATATCAAAATCGAACACTTACAGTAGCACCAAATTGGAAGGGTGTACCACGCTGGGCAAAGAAAAGCTGAGTTCCCGTTGCACTACTGTCGAAAGCAAAAGTGTTGTAGCGAGTGTTAGTGAGGTTTCGGCCCCAAAGATTGAGGGAAATATCCTTAGCAAAATCGAAGCGGAGATGAGCACCAAGGGTGGCATAAAACTTTTGCGAATAAGTGTTTGCTTCATCCCAATAGGTTTGTCCCTGAGCCGTCGTGTTCAGACCTAAGGTAAGGGCGTGCAAGGCTTTTGATGAGAAGGGTATGCAATAATCGGCACGAGCCGCCAAAGTGTGGGCTGGGATAAAGGGGACAAGATTATCCTTATAGGAAACATCATGACCATCGATGGTGTCCTCATATTTCTTGAATGCGGCATGGGTGTAGCCGTAAGATAAGGTGTATGTGAGACGGTTATCGATGGCATGACCCCGAAGCGAGAACTCCAAACCACAACTGTAACTCTTGGCAGCATTAACCGTCAGGCGACCATAGCCATAGTTATTGGCAAAACGAACAACTTGTTGGTTGTGAACTTCCATATAGAAGAGCGCAGCATCGAGTTGAAGCTTATGGTTAAAGAGGTTGAGATGGGTTCCTACTTCATAGTTCCACGATGTTTCGGGCTTATAACTGATGGCATCACAAATCTGGGCATATCCTTGTGCATCGTGGTCTACGACAAGGTCGGCTCTTGCTTGCTGGGCATACTTGCGCAGCTCGGGTTGAAGGATGTCGCTAAACGACTGAATGTTATAACCTCCAGCACGATATCCCTTGTTAAATGAGACATAGAAAGACCCACCCCAGTCTTCCCTTGAAGGAAGGGAATAAGTCAAGGCTGCCTTGGGCAACAGTTGATTGAAGTAGTCATCCTCATTATGGCGAAGGACATCTGTAATGCGAGCATCGACGTTAGTGCCAAGTACACTCTCCACAATATGTGCCTCAGCTCCTGTGTTATAGTCGATGGCCACATGGCTAAGATCGTAACGTAATCCCAATGTTGCCGTCAAACGATCGGTTATTTTGTAATTGCTCTCATGGAAAAGACCGAGATTCTGTTGAGGCGTGGAGAAGTGACCAAAGATGGGGTTGTCGATGTCCATACGGATGTGACAACCACCACGCGCCTCTATGCTGGCAGCAGTCTCTGCATCGGCCTGCGCTAATGCTTCCTCACGCGACATTCCCTGTTCCATGAGTTCCATCATACGTCGACCTGCCATCGCATTGAACATACCATTATAGGCATAGTCCTGAATGGTCTGGGACAGATAGTCGTTCATGGACGGACGGAAGAAAACGGGAGCATCGACTTTGTTCCAAAGAGCCAACGCAAACACGCCCGACGCCCACTGCCAGCGCTTTCGCTCTCCTTTCAGGGTCAATTCCTCTGTAACTGCTCGTTGACGCTGGAACTGATTCATGCGCATAAGATCGGCGTCAGTGTAATCAATGTCCATATGCATGTGGTCGCGCAAATACTGGAAACTGGTTGTACTACTGAGAGTAAACTTTGACGTTTGCCACTGAAGGGAAAGCCCTGTGGTGAAGAGATGGCGCAGATAGTCGCTCTCATAGTCCGATGTAGGCAATGCCGTTTTACCAGACTGAAGGTTTAGTTGTCCGTACGGGAAACCATTTTGACTGACCCACTGATAATCGGCAGTATAGTCGAAAGAAAGCGATGATGAAGGACTAAAGACAAACCTAACCCGGCCTCCTGCCTCGTTACTAAGATCGGCACGCTTACCAGTGGTCTGATTCTTCCAGAAACCATTATGTCCATCGTAGAACGAAGCTACGGACAGAGCCGTACGATCGTTGAAACGATGATTGTGTGACACCTCAGCATTGCGCTGACCATACGTTCCACCACCCACACTTATGTCCGTACCTTGATAATTCATAGGATTGCGCGAATACATACGCACCAGGCCACCCTCTGAATTCATTCCATAGAGTGTACCTTGTGCACCACGCAACACATCCACGCGTTCCAAGCCATAGGTGTGATGGTTATACATACTCTTCGTGACGAGAGGAATCCCATCGACATACATTCCAATAGCCGAACTGCCTTCCTTGGCTCCGATACCTCGAATGTATGCAGAGGAAGTATAACGAGAACCATATTCAGGCATGACGAAAGTGGGGACGTATTGACTGATTTCACGAATGTCACGCAGTCTCAGTTCACTGAGGTCGTTGGCCGAAAACATGGTACTACTCAGTGGCAAAGAGCGCAAGAGTCCGCTTTCCTTAGGTTGTGCTACGACGATTACCTCATCGAGGTCAACCACGCGTGAACTATCGTTTGCATTAGAAACTAAAGAATAGGGATCAGAAATAACGCGTTCAGCACGAAGACCGAATACGGCCATCGTGCTGAAAACACACACAATCAATCCTCTATATAATAACATGAATTATTAAGAGGCAGGAGTCAATTTTTCGCCTGTTTGGAAGACAAAGGTCATATTACCATGACCAATCTCCATGTAAGCTGAGATTACAGCCTGCATGGTTTTAGACTTAGGAGTGACAACAGCACTCTCCAACTTGCACGCAAATGTTTCTGTCTCTCCCGTACGGACGTTATTCATTACAAACGAACCTTCGGCTGTCGAGAGTGAATACTTGCCAGCGTCACCAGTAGATACGGCTTGGATGCCCTTGATGGTTGCTGTGCCCCATGTCGCATCAGCAAATGTGGCTGTGAGCGAACCATCTTCGGCTTGAGCAAGCGTGAATGTATCGCCTGTATAGTCCTTATTGATGAAGTTCGTCTCCAGATGAGTCCAACCATTGTAGACACCCACAACTTCCTTGTTCAACTCACTCTGCTTAGCTTTGGGATCAGGTTCGTCATCACCACAAGCTGTGAAAACGAAGGCTCCCATAATAAGGCCTAAAAGCAAGAATAACTTGTTCAGTTTCATATCCTTTTCAGTTTAATTATTAATTCATTACGAGTAGCGCTTGCCCGAAAGGAGCATTTAACGCTTATTTGCGACTGCAAAGTTAATGAGGATTGCCGATATGAGCAATCCTCATTTATTATGATTTTAAGGGTCCATCCCCTTTGGGGAAGGGATTATTCCTCTCCTTCGGGCTTGGAGTCCTCTTCCTTCTTCTTTGCCAGATACTCGGGCAACGACATGCCTGCCTGGTCGAAGAGTTCGCCAAGAGGAGGCACGCTCTTCATCAGTCCTGAGAGGAAGTTGGCAGTACTGGTCTGACCATTGCCTGTCCCTGCGCCATTGTCCCAAACAGTAACCTTGTCGATGTTGATGCCCTTGATGGCTTCGACTTGAGTCTTCACGAGTTCAGGCAGTTTCTCCAAGAGCAACAGGGTGTAGGCCTTGGTGGCATCACCTCCTGCGGCCTGAATCATCTTGTCGTAACCCTGAGCCTGCTTGGTCAGAATCTCGAACAGACCCTTAGCTTCGGCTTCCATTTTAGCGAAGATGGCATCGGCTTCACCCTTGGCATTCACGCGCTTCTGTTCTGCAGCAGCTTCGGCTTCGATAATCAGACGACGCTTCTCGATTTCCTGAGCCACGATGACATTGGCATTCTGCGTCGAGCGTTCACGTTCAGCACGGGCATTTTCGGCCTTTTGCTCGGCGGCATACGACTCTTCGAGAGCTCGAGCCTGAGTAACCTTCTCAGCAGCCGTTGCACGGCGTTGTGCCTCTGCCTCACGCTCGCGACGGTCGGCATCGGAGTTGGCAATATTAATCTTTGCCTCGTTTTCTCCCTTCACGGCTTCAGCATTGGCGGCAGCAGTACGGATACGAGTCTCTCGTACGGCATCGGCCTTACCGATTTCACCCATCTTCTCTTGCTCGGCCACGCGAACCTTAGCCTCGTCGATGGCCTTTGCAGCAGCTTCCTGACCGAGGGCTTCGATATAGCCACTCTCATCGTTAATATCAGTAACATTAACATTGATGAGGCGCAGGCCTATCTTCTTCAATTCAACCTCGACATTCGAGGAGATAGCCTCGAGGAACTTGTCGCGGTCGGAGTTCAACTCCTCAATACTCATCGTAGCAATAACGAGACGAAGCTGACCGAAGAGGATATCACGTGCTAACTCCTGAATCTGTTGCGGAGTAAGACCCAGCAGACGCTCGGCTGCAGCCAGCATGGATTCGGGTTCAGTGGAAATACCTACTGTAAAGCGGCAAGGCACATCGACGCGGATGTTCTGTCGCGAAAGGGCATTGGTGAGATTGGCATCAATGCTGATGGGAGTCAGTGACAGGTAGGCATAGTCCTGAATAATGGGCCACACGAAAGTACCACCGCCATGCACACACTTGGCACTCTTGCTGGTGCCAGAAGTTCCATAAACAACCAGAATCTTGTCGGAAGGACAACGGCGGTAACGATTGAGAAGGGCCATGACCAACAGCACGGCCACAATGATAAGAATAAGAGGCAGATAGATTTCCATATCTTAAAGGTTTAAAGTTTAACGGTTATGAGGTTGAATTAAGACCTATGGCTTATTGAAATAAGACCTAAGGTGCGAGGAATTAAGACCTAAGGTGCGAGAAGATAGGACCTAAGGCTCGCGAAGATAAGGCCTAAAGCTTTTCGACGAGTAATGTATGACCGCCGATTACTTCGAGCACACGAACCTTCTGGCCAGTGGCAATATCCGGACCATCGGTGATGGCAGGCAGTTCCTGCACAGAACCATTGAACGAGAACTGAATCTTGCCTTCTCCTACACGCTCCCCAGGAATGCGAAGATAGACATCGGCCACCTTTCCCACGGAATCCTCGATGCGGAAAGCTCCATCGTGCTCCAAACGACGCATCTGACGGAAGAGGAAGATGAAGACAGCCACAAAGACACAACCCGTCAGCAAAGCCACCAAGGCCAGCAATGTGTGATTATGAACAGAAGAGGAGAAGCACACGCCACCCCAACCTACACCAAGCAGGAAGTTGATGATGTTACGAACGGAAAAGAGTTGCAAAGTGCCACCGGTGTCAAGCGTATCGCCTGAACCGTCGCCCAAGTCGAAATCGGCATCTCCACCATCGACATCGCCAATGCCGATGAACGTCATAATCATCTGAACAAGGAACACACCCGTGGCAAAAATGGCTATGCCCCAATACACGCGCAATGCGGGATCGAGCGCGTTGTACCAATTAATTATAGATTCCATACCAATCAGTTTTACAGGTTTGTAGGTCAAAGGTATACATTTCCGCCGACTGGAGCAAGTATTTAACAGATTTTATTACTAAGATTCCACTAAAAGGAAGACGGAGATGTCAGAATTAATTCGTAAGTTTGCAGAACGAAATCGTTTTGTCTCATGATTAGTTAACCTGTAAAGCACTCATCTCATATATATGGAACACCCCCTTCATCAATTTCGTTATTGTCCTAAGTGTGGTTCACAACGGTTTGTCGAACACAACGCGAAAAGCAAAGAATGCCTCGATTGCGGCTTTGTCTATTACTTCAACCCCAGTGCTGCCACCGTCGCTTTTATCCTAAACGAACGCAACGAACTCTTAGTAACCCGTCGTGCCAAGGAACCCGCCTGCGGAACGTTAGACCTTCCCGGAGGCTTTTGCGATATGTTTGAGACTGGCGAAGAAGGCGTTTGTCGGGAAGTGAAGGAGGAAACAGGACTGGAGGTGACCTCTACACGATTCCTGTTTTCATTGCCCAACACCTACCTCTACAGCGGTTTTCTGGTTCACACCGTCGATATGTTTTTCCTCTGTCAAGTTAGCGACTCCGACATTTGCCACGCAATGGACGATGCTGCCGAACTCTTCTGGATACCCCTACAGGACTTACGTCCTGATGACTTCGGGCTCGATAGCATCCGCTTGGGAATCACTAAATTTTTAGCAAATTTTCTTATATAAATAAGGTATAAATGAGATTTTTGCCCTAACTTTGCAGCCGCAAAATGAAAAAGAACCATAAAATGGCAAAAGACAATCTCGTAATAGTGGAAAGCCCTGCAAAGGCAAAAACGATAGAAAAGTTTCTTGGACAAGACTACAAAGTCATGTCGAGCTATGGGCACATCCGCGACCTGAAGAAGAAGTCTTTCAGTATCGACACTGAGGATTTTACTCCCCAATATGAAATACCTGCCGACAAAACCCGTCTCGTCGAAGACCTGAAGAAACAAGCCCAAAAGGCGAAGACCGTTTGGCTGGCTTCCGATGAAGACCGCGAGGGGGAAGCCATCTCATGGCATTTGTTCGAGGTAGTGGGTTTAAAGCCCGAAAACACCAAGCGCATCGTCTTTCACGAAATCACTCCGACGGCTATTCTTGATGCCATCAAGCATCCTCGGAAGATTGACCTGAATCTGGTCAATGCTCAACAAGCCCGTCGTGTACTTGACCGCATTGTTGGCTTCAAGTTGTCGCCTGTTCTTTGGCACAAGGTTAAGCCCGCCCTTTCGGCAGGTCGCGTGCAGAGTGTTGCCGTAAGGCTTATCGTAGAGCGAGAGCGTGAAATCATCAATTTCAAAGGCAGCAATTTCTATCGCGTGTCAGCTCAGTTCCAACTGCCTAATGGCATTACGGTTGATGCCGAACTGAACCATCGTTTCATCACCAAAGAGGAGACCGAGCAATTCCTTGAAGACTGCCGTCAGGCTAAGTTCACTATCGAGGACATTCAGACCAAGCCCGTTGTGCGTTTCCCGGCACCTCCCTTCACCACCAGCACCCTGCAACAGGAGGCCGCCCACAAACTGAACTTCAGTGTGGCACAAACCATGATGGTGGCTCAGCGACTCTACGAAAGCGGACACATCACTTACATGCGTACCGATAGCGTAAACCTGTCGAGCCTCTGCCTCAACACTTCGAAGGCTTACATCACCAAGCAACTGGGTAAGGAATACGTCAAGACGCGTCGCTATCACACCAACAGCAAGAGTGCACAAGAGGCTCACGAAGCCATACGTCCCACTTACATCGAACGTACTACGCTCGAAGGCACCAGTCAGGAACGCCGACTCTACGAACTCATCTGGAAGCGCACGATTGCCAGTCAGATGGCTGACGCAGAATTGGAGAAGACCACTGCCACCATCACCATCGAGGGTTCACCCTACCAGTTTGTAGCCACAGGCGAAGTGGTGAAGTTCGATGGATTCCTGCGTGTTTATCGCGAGACGACTGAAGAGGAAACCGAACAAACTCAAGGCAACTTGCCTCAGATGAATGTAGGCGAACAGCTTGCCCGCAAGGAAATCACAGCCACACAGCGCTTCGCCCAGCGTCCACCTCGCTACAACGAGGCATCGTTGGTGAAGAAGCTGGAGGAACTGGGCATCGGTCGACCCTCTACTTATGCCACAACCATCACCACCATTCAGAACCGCGAATACGTGGTGAAAGGCGATAAGCCTGGCGAAACCCAGCCCTACACCATTTTGACCCTGAAAGGCGATAAGATAAAGGAGAGTGAAAAGAAGATTACCACTGGTGCCGAACGCGGGAGACTGATGCCTACGGACACAGGTATCGTGGTCAACGATTTCCTGTTCGAGAACTTCCCTGCCATCATGGACTACAACTTCACCGCCGACGTGGAAAAGTCGTTCGACGACATTGCCGAAGGCAAGGAGGTGTGGACCGACGCCATGCAGAAGTTCTACAAAGACTTCAATCCCCAAGTGGAGAAGACCTTGCACACACACGACGAGCATCGCATCGGCGAACGCGTTCTGGGCAAAGACCCCAAGACCGGACTCGACGTGAGTGTGAAGATAGGTCGCTTCGGCGGAGTGGCACAAATAGGAACTGCCGACGATAAACAGAAGCCTCGCTTCGCACGCCTTCATCCCGATCAGAGCATCGAGACCATCACCCTGGACGAGGCACTGGAACTCTTCCGCCTGCCTCGCACATTGGGACAGTTGGATGGCGAGGACGTAACCGTTGGCACTGGTCGCTTTGGTCCCTATGTGCAGCATCAGAAGGTGTATGTCAGCATCCCCAAGGACACCGACCCACTCGACATCACCCTGGAGGAGGCAAAGGCTTTGTTGCAACAGAAGAATGATGAAGAAGCCCGAAAGGTGCTCCGTTCCTTCGACGAGGAGCCCGATCTGCACATCCTCAACGGTCGCTTTGGTCCTTATCTGCAATACAAGGGCAGCAACTACCGCATTCCCAAGGCCGACCAAAAGCGCGTGGCTGAGTTCACCCTGAACGACTGCATGAAACTCATCGGCAGTCAGGAAGATAAGACTCCCACGAAGACCACAAAGACAAGACGCACCTACACCCGACGCAAATGAAACGCATCATCCTCATAGGATACATGGGAGCCGGTAAGACCACCATCGGACGGCAACTGGCTTTGGCTCTGGGACTGCAGTTCTACGACCTGGACTGGTACATCGAGATGCGCTACCACACGAAGGTGTCGGACATCTTTGCCAATGAAGGCGAAGCACACTTCCGTGACTTGGAACGCCGCATGCTCCATGAGGTTGCCGAGTTCGAAGATGTCGTCATCAGTTGCGGAGGTGGAACTCCCTGCTTTGGCGACAACATGGAATACATGAACCAACAGGCCGAGACCGTTTACCTGAAACTGGAACCCGAAGTGCTGGCGATGCACCTGAGCATGGGTCGCACCGTCAGACCGCTCATACTGGGGAAGTCGGGCGACGAACTGCTTGAGCACATCAAGAAATCCCTCGCCGAACGCGAACCCTTCTACTCACAGGCGAAACACATCGTCGATGTCTCGCTCATGGACAACTACGAGAAGATATCCATCACCATCGACCTCCTTCGGAAGGAACTTGGTGTGTAAGAGGAGTGAAGAGGGAGTTCTTGCTCCGTAATAATAAAGAATTGGAACTATGAAAAAGTGGCGTATCGAAGACTCTGAGGAACTCTACAACATCAAGGGTTGGGGAGTCAATTACTTTGGTATCAACGACAAGGGACACGTCTATGTGACTCCCAAGAAGAACAGTGTACAGGTCGACCTGAAAGAGGTTGTCGATGAACTGGCAACGCGCCATGTAACAGCACCCGTTCTATTGCGTTTTCCCGACATTCTGGACAATCGCATCGAGAAGACCGACGAATGTTTCCGCAAGGCTTCCAAGGAATATCAGTACCAAGCCGAACACTTCATCATCTTCCCAGTGAAGGTCAACCAGATGCGTCCTGTCGTAGAAGAAATCATCAGTCACGGCAAGCGCTACAATCTGGGACTGGAAGCCGGTTCGAAGCCCGAGCTCCACGCCGTGCTCGCCACAAACATGGACAGCGATAGCCTCATCATCTGCAACGGCCACAAAGACCAGAACTTCATCGAACTGGCCCTGTTGGCACAGAAGATGGGCAAGCGCGTGTTCCTCGTCATAGAGAAACTTCCCGAACTGAAAATCATTGCCGAGAGTGCAAAGCGACTGGGCGTTCGTCCCAATCTGGGCATACGCATCAAACTGGCTGCCAACGGCAGTGGCAAGTGGAGTGAAAGCGGAGGCGACGCCTCGAAGTTCGGACTCAACTCATCCGAGTTGCTCATGGCCCTGCAACTGCTCGACGAGATGGGCTTGCGCGATTGCCTGCGTCTGCTCCATTTCCATATCGGAAGCCAGATAACGAAGATTCGCCGCATCTCGACAGCCCTGCGCGAAGCCGCTCAATATTATGTCCAACTCCATCAGATGGGCTTCAACATTGAGTTTGTCGATTGCGGTGGAGGACTGGGAGTCGACTATGATGGCACGCGTTCCAGCAACTCGGAGTCCAGCGTCAACTACTCGATTCAGGAGTATGTCAACGACTGCGTGTGGACGCTCGTCGAAGCTGCCAACCAAAACAACATCCCCCACCCCAACATCATCACCGAAGGCGGACGCTCACTGACGGCTCACCACAGCGTGCTCGTGGTCGATGTGCTCGAAAGTGTCACTGCCCCCCAGATGCCGGAAGACTTCGAACCAGGTCCCGACGACCACAAACTCGTTCACGACCTTACGGAGATTTGGGATAAACTCAGCAGTCGTTCGCTGCTCGAGGACTGGCACGATGCCGAAGACATCCGCGAGGAAGCCCTCGACCTGTTCCGTCACGGTATCATCGACCTGAAGACTCGCGCACAGATTGAATCCCTCTACTGGGCCATCAGTCGCGAAGTTGCCGAACTGGCTCACCACCAGAAGCATGTGCCCGACGAACTGCGTACACTCGACAAGCAGATGTCCGACAAATACTTCTGCAACTTCTCGCTCTTCCAGTCCATGCCCGATTCATGGGGTATCGACCAACTGTTCCCCATCATGCCCATTGCACGACTGACCGAACAACCCACACGCAGCGCCACCCTGCAGGACATCACCTGCGACTCGGATGGCAAAATCACGGCATACGTCAACGGCGGACACCAAACCAACTACATTCCCCTTCATCCTGTCAAGGCCGACGAACACTACTACATCGGCGTCTTCCTCGTAGGAGCTTATCAGGAGATTCTGGGCAACATGCACAACCTCTTCGGCGACACCAATGCCGTTCACATCTCCGTCAACAAGGAGGGTTACGACATCGACCAAGTCATCGATGGTGAGACGGTGGCCGACGTGCTCGAATACGTGCAATACGACCCCAAGAAACTCGTTCGCCGACTCGAGATATGGGTTAGCCGCGCCATCAAGGACGGTAAAATCACTGAAGCCGAAGGCAAGGAGTTCATCTCGAATTATCGGGCGGGTCTCTATGGGTATACCTACTTAGAATAAGGCCCCCTCTCCGCCCCCCCCTAAATGGGGATAATGGTCACGGAAAACTCTTTAACTTCCCTTTCGCTTGAACTTGTTCGCTTGCGAAGAGATACGGAGCAAAAATTAATTTTTCACTTTTCACTTCCTTTTAACTTCGTGAGCAAAGCGAACTAACTCCCTTTTAACTCCCCTTTAACTCCCGCATCCAAGATGCCTAATTTAGAAACACGTTTCCGCATCGACGTTCTTCCTTTGAAGGACAAATTCTTTCGCCTCGCCTTGCGCATCACACTTGACAGGGCTGAGGCAGAGGACATTACGCAGGAAACGCTCATTCGCATGTGGGAACGACGCGAGGAATGGGCCACCATTCAGAGCCTCGAAGCATGGGGACTAACCATCTGCCGCAACTTTGCACTCGACCACACACGCAAAGCCCAGTTCCGAGCCGCCAACGAACAAGACCTCCTCACTTCATCACTCCATAACTCACAACTGTCACCTCTCAACTCTCAACTCTCAACTGTCATCTCTCCCGACGAGCAACTCGACCAGAAGCAACGCGTCGAAGCCGTTCGCCAACTCATCGACCAGTTGCCCGAGGTGCAACGAACCATCATCCAGTTGCGTGACATCGAAGGCATGCGGTACGACGAGATAGCCCAAGCCACCAACCTCTCAGAGACACAGGTCAAGGTCTATCTCCACCGTGCCAGAAAGAAAATCAGGGATTTGTTCAATCCTTAATCCACCCGTTTTTTACGATTATTGCTTACCCCTTTGCGAAGGTGTAACGACGAAGTTATCGAAACGCACGACGCTGTTGTGCGCCCTGATGCCTGCTCGCCCCGTAATAAAGGGCACGGGATCGGTGTAACTGATGAGAGGCGTCTGCATGTCGTCGAGATAACACCGTATGTTGGCTCCCTCCACTTCCACCTTCATATGGTGAGGCACAGCGATATCGATGGGATGACTGACGGTCTGCAGGGGTTGCCAACCGAAGTTGTGTTTGCCCAGTGTCACTGTGGCATCATCTGCCAGGAAGAAATAGCCTTGCAGGAAGTCTGTACCCAGCACAGGGCTGTCGTCGGCTCCTCCCGTACTGGCATTGGTCGTGCGGAATAGGAGACCTCCATTGGTGTCGCCCTCGCTGTAGAAGATGTCGCACTCCACGCTGTAATCCGTCAGGTGTATGTTGTCGAAGTCGCCCATCAGCATCTTGCCGTACCTGCCCGTCGATTCCAATCGCCCGTCCACGATGCTCCACTTGCCTTCGCGATAGCCCCATTCTCGGCTCACGCCAGCGTCGAAGTCATCTGCCATCCGATGCGGATTCTCCACGCCGCGCTTGATGTTATACTCCATGATGTCGGCTTTGCCGTCGATGACTTGCACGGTCAACTGATGATGTCCTCCACGAAGCCGGATATCGTTGATGGGTTCGACAAGGATGGCGGATTGCGTGCTGGGCAGTTCGATGTCGGGAGTAACGGGCTGTCCGTCGAGCAGCAGTCGCACATGCGAGAGCGCGTCGGAACGATAGCGCAGGCCGATATTGTAGCATCCGTCGTGCTGCACATTGATGTGGTAAGTCATAGCCGCACCAGCCTCGCATCGCATCAGGTTGTACCTACCAGCACTCATCGCCACAGGCATTGCAGTCACCCCTCCTCGGGCTTCTTTCCACAGGTTAGCGGCGAGCATTCCTGGCACAGGCAGACTGACATCGCGAATGGCGCTGCCATCGACATACGGACTCACAGCGATGTAGCCAAAGTCCGCCGCGCAGTTTCGTGTGACATACCCCACCTTTCCGCCAGGAATGGCACTGACGAATTGTGCCTTACACATCCCGTCGACGAAGGCCTTGAAGCACTTGCCGTTCTTCTCGATGCGCATACTGTGCCACTTTTCAGGGTCGAAGTCGCGCGGCAGGTCATAGCGCCCATGCAGGGTCTCTTTGCCTTTGGCATAGGAGAGAATCTCGAGTTTCCGCTCTGCAACATTGATGACGGCCTGAGCATAGTTTTTCTTGTCGATGTAGGAAAAGAGAGCACCGCATCTTCCTGCAGAACCCGAAGCGGCACGAAGGGTGAACTCCGCCGTATAATCATCGTAGGAACAAGGTTGGAACACGGCTGTGCGCAGTCCGTGGGCATTGCTCTGGCAGAGGCGATCGGCATCGGCTACAGTCCACTGGCCACCCTTCGGGAAGTCCCACTGCTGCCCCACCTCATCACGCTCGAAGTAATCGGTCACGGCCACAAGCGGACGGTCTTGTTCCCAGTCTGTAGACCCAGTCATCATCAGGCGGTCGCCGTTCCAAGCTATGCGTTCGAAGTTCAGCAACCTGCGTGAATGGCGTTCCAAAAGGTTGTGATAACAGAAATAATAGGTGTCCAAGTCTGGTCCCACGAAAGCCGTCCCATGTCCCAGAGCCTTGTGTTTCGGCGTCTCCGCGTCCACGAGGATTGGGTTCTGCTCGGCTTGTGCGACGAATCCCGAGAGAGGCCCTTCGCCACTGATGGCGTAGTCGATACGATAACCGTCGGTCAGCACATGATTGCCCGTGTAGAGCAGGTAGTAGAGCCCATTGCGCTTGAAGACACAAGGTCCTTCGGTCCACTGCCCAGAGATGCAGCAATGCAGGTCCACATCGGCGTCCACACTGAGAGGCGTAGGCATCACGCAGCCCCTGATACCGCCGAAATCGGCACGGTAGAAATAGCGCACACCATCGTCGTCGGTAAACATCGACCCGTCGATTTCCCGTCCGAGGTTCTCCGTCCGGTGAACGAAAGGCCCAGTAGGACTCTCACTGGACAGGATGTAATGCCCACCTCCGCGAGGCGAAGTACACATGTAGAAGACACCATTCCAATACACCACCTCAGGCGCATAGGCAACAGCCGTAGTGGGGTCGGTGCAGCAGACATAAGGTTGCGACCACTCCACGAGATCCTTCGTGCGCCAGCAGTAGATGTTTCGGTCGCCGGCACTGACATAGAGGTAGAAGCAACCCCTGTACTTCATGATGTAAGGGTCGCCCAGGCTGCGGTTCTCCAGTCCCGGCAGTCCCATGGGATTTGTCCACGCGCAAGCCGCCGATGGCACGGTGAGGAACGCTACAACGAGCAGTCCAACAAGCCCTATCCCACAAACAATCCTATGCAGTTTCCGATTCATATTCTCTCTCCTAATGATACTCATTGCAAAAGTACAAAAACTTTAGAATTATTCATAATTCATTTTTCACTTTTCATTTTTCATTAGCGCTTTGCGCGCTTAGAGGCCGTTGCATCGCGCCTAGGTTCGTGGCGCCTCGAACGCAGATACGTGATGCATTGAACCTAATCTCGCCTCAACTCTTTCATAATAGCAAGTGTTGTACAAATCGAGCGCCATCGAGCTCGTTTGAATGGCCGAGATGCAGCCAACACTCGAGGTGAGAAGAAGAGCGAAGCTCCAGCAGAGAAAGGGCCCATTCTCTGCAAAGACTTTAGGCATTGCCTTTGTCTTATTTCACCTCAAAAGTACAAAAAAAATCTGACATGACCAAATATCTAGGGCTTGTGGGGGCTCGCGAGCGAAAGATTGTTTGAAAAAGCCTTATAATTCATTGACAACCAATTGTTTAAGTGTTTATTCGATGTCATTCTATCCTTCACCACGATTACAGATTACAGATTACAGTTTTATAGGGGACAGTTGTGTAGATGTGAG
>JAGCVH010000056.1 GCA_017962495.1 Bacteroidaceae bacterium | reverse complement strand
TTGAATTATTTATTAATTTTGTACCAATTATAACATAATTTATGAAAACAAGACTCTTAACCTTAGTTCTTCTTGCCCTTATTGGAGCAAGTGGGTATTCCCAAAAAGGAAAACAGATTTACATTCCTGAGGAACTGCGCAGTAACGATTTCAACGACCCCGAATCGAAGTGGAGCTATTCACGCATGGCCGAAACACCGAATGTGGTTTGCTTCTGGGAACGGGGCTTTGGTCCCGACTTGTCAAAAGCCCCCGACCTCGAAGGGCGTCCGATGACAGTCGACCTGCAGAACCTACTTTCCCGTGTAGAACACTTCTATCAAGTCTATCGCGACATGATGCGCTTCACCTTGCCGGGAAGCAAGGCCGACCGCTACAAGATGATGGTTATGCTCAACTACTCGCTTGAAGGCACGGCGTATGGCGGATGCTACGACGACTCGATTGGCGCCTTATGGATTGCCCCCAACCGCGTTCAGGACCGCCGTCTCAATTGCATTGCCCACGAACTGGGCCACTCGTTCCAGATACAGATATCATGCGACGGAAAGGGGCGTGGCCCCGGAGGTGGTTTCTTCGAGATGACCAGCCAATGGATGCTGTGGAATGTCAATCCCGAATGGCCGACGGACGAGAACTACCATTGGAAGAACTTCATCAAGCAAGCCAACCTGCCCTTCCTGGCTGGAGAGAACATCTATTGCTCGCCCTACATGCTGGAGTATTGGAGCATGAAGCACGGACTCACGGTTATTGCCAACCTCTACCGCGAGTGCCGTCGTCGCGAGGATGCGGCACAGACCTACATGCGCATGTTCAACCTGACCAATGAACAGTTTGCCTGCGAGGCACTGGACTGCTACTCTCGCTTACTCTCCTTCGACTTCCCTGGCAAACACGAGGTCAATAAGCGATATGCTGGCGAGTTCCTCAACGATAAACCGCTGGGGACTTTTGGAGCAAACAGCATAGAAATTAAGAATGTAGAATTAAGAACTAAGAAAGGCCAGATTAAGGTAAAGTTTGCGGGCGACAAGGATAAGGGCTATGCCTATAGACTCGTTGCCTTGAACGATAAGGCAGAGGCCACCTATGGCGACATCTGCACGAAGCAAAAGGGGTTGCCCACCCTCCTTGTTCCAGAAGACGCAAAAGCCGTGTACCTCGTCGTAACTGCCTATCCCCTTGGCGAGTACAAGCCACGGGAGGAGGTGACTTATCCTTATACATTTGAATAATCAGAACAGAACTACAAACCACAAAATAACCAAACGCAATGAAACGCATCACCTTTTTTCTCATTTTCTCATTTTCTTTCTTTGGCGCAACGCAAGCACAAACACTCACTTCGCCTGACGGCCGACTGAAAGTGGACATCGACACCAAGGGCAAGCAACTGACATACACCATCTATGAAGGCGAGCCAACCGACCGCCATGTCTATGTCAACAACAACGCCATTGCACTCGAAATAGAAGGTATAAAAACGCAAAAATGGTCCATTTCATCGAAAAAATCAAAGCATGAGCACATCGTTGCACCCAACTATCGGCAAGCAGAATTTGATGTGAAATACAACCAAATCCTAGTAAAAGGGGACAACGGGGTAAACGTGGAGTTCCGTGCCTATGATGAGGGTGTGGCCTATCGCTTCGTCCTCGCGTCCTTTGACAAGAAGGAATGGAAAGTCAAAGATGAAGTGGCCGAATTCAACTTTTCTGGCGACCGCACAGCCTACCTGCCCTACTCCACCAACGAGAGGAATCCCAAGGCGATGGCTTTCCAATCGATTTATGCCGTGACGCCCCTGTCTCAGGCACGCCCACTCGAGGCCATCCTGCCTGCCACCGTCGATTGCGGTTGGGGGAAAGTCACCATCATGGAGAGCGATGTCATGGACTACCCCGGCATGTTCGTGAAGACCGAAAAGGGAAGTCTGAAGGCATCGTTTGCCCAATACCCTAAGACCTTCGACTTCTACCCTTGGCGCGTACAGAAATATGTGAAAGAGACCGAAGACTACATAGCCCAAGGCAAAGGCAATCGCGACCTGCCCTGGCGCATTCTGGGCATTGCTCGGGAGGACAAGGAGATGCTCATGAACAACCTCGTCTATGCCCTGGCTTCACCATCACGCTTGAAGGACACCTCATGGATTCGTCCGGGTCATGTGGCATGGGACTGGTGGAACGACTGGGGACTTCAGGGTGTCAACTTCAAGGCTGGCATCAACAACGACACCTACAAGCACTATATCGACTTTGCCGCGAAGAACAACCTGGAATACATCATTCTCGATGAAGGCTGGTACGACCCCAAGTCGGGCGATATGCTCACAACCATTCCTGAAATCAACCTACCGATGCTGGTCAGTTATGCAAAGGAACGCAATGTGCGCATCATCCTCTGGTGCGTCTTCAATGTGCTGGACAAGCAGTTGGAGGCCGCCTGCCAGAAGTACGCGAAGATGGGCATCGCAGGCTTTAAGGTCGACTTCCTCGACCGCAACGATCAGGAGGCCACAGGGATGATTTACCGCATAGCAGAAGCCTGCGCCCAACAACGCCTCGTGCTCGATTTCCACGGCATCTTTGCACCACAGGGCATCCAGCGCACATGGCCCAACGTTATCAACTTCGAGGCTGTCTTCGGCATGGAGGAAGTGAAGTGGACGAAACACGATGAGAAGGACATGCCACTGTACGATGTCACCTTCCCCTTCATACGTGGACAGGCGGGCTTTGTCGATTTCACTCCCGGCGGCATGCGCAATGCCACGCGCAAGGACTATCAGCCCGTCAATTCCAATCCCATGACCATGGGAACCCGTTGTCACCAGTTGGCCCACTACATCGTTCACGAGTCGCCCTTGACCATGCTCGCCGACAGTCCATCGGCCTATGAGCGCGAACCGCAATGCACCCAGTTCATCGCCACCCTGCCCCCCATCTATCAGTCGCTTCGCGTCATAGCAGGCCAAATGGGAGAGTACATCATCGTCTTGCGTACCGACAAGCAAGGCAACTACTACCTGGCGGGTGAGACCAATTGGGACGAGCGAGACATCAACATCGACTTTGGCACTATCCTGCCCCACGACACCAGCGAGTACGAACTGCTGTCCTTCACCGACGGCGTCAATGCCAACCAGGTCGCCACCGACTTCAAGGCCCAGCGCGGTGTCGTTTGCTGGCGCGATTACCTGCCCGTCCACATGGCCTCTGGCGGTGGTTTCGCCATGCAGTTGAAGCGGATAAGGTAAGTCCTATCGCACCTCCATTTAATAATAACTAAGGAAAGAACCGTGAGCCTAGGCTCCCTGAGAATCATACCTTTGTTCGTGCCGCCTCGAACAGGGGTTCGTTGAAGCATGTGCCTCAAGCCTGCTTTCGTTGACTTTCGTTTTCCACTGCCGAGTCGTGTCTGAGTTCGAGGAACTCAAGCTTGCTTAGCATTTTTGCTCCACTTTGCAACGCCGCTAAGCGCTTGCAATGCTTTCTTGCTTAGGCAAGTGACAGAGCCGATTACACCAAGTGAAGCGACTGAAAAAACGCGTCTCCTAATGTCGCCGAGCGGTGAGGCATACTGACCTAACTTCCTCACTTTGTTTTGGTTAGGCCATTTATAAATGTGATTTTTATACTCTACCTGCACAAAATAATCTAATTATTTCGTATTCCTCCCGACTTTCACTATCTTTGCAACCAGTTAATCTATCCACGTCCAACACATGACAAAGATTCCGCATCCGTTGGTGGCCATAGTTCCCGTGGTGGTACTGATAGGCTTTTTGGCCTTGGTGATATCGCTGTTTGGAAGCGACTCGCTGAGCGGAGGCAGTCAGATAGCACTGCTGATGGGCATGGCGGTGTGCGTATGCCTATCGATGTCGGTCTATCGCGTGCCTTGGAGTGTATTCGAACGGCAGATAAAGGCCACGCTGGGCGAAGTGAGCATCACACTGCTCATACTGCTTTGCGTGGGTATGCTGGCGGGGTCGTGGATTATCAGCGGCATCGTGCCGACACTTATTTATTATGGGGTGCAGATAATGTCGCCTCAGTTCTTCCTCGTCTCCTCGTGCATCATCTGTGCGCTGGTGTCACTGCTATCAGGCAGTTCATGGACGACCATCGCCACCATTGGTGTAGCCCTGCTGGGCATCGGTCACGCCTTGGGAATATCAGAGGCATGGACGGCAGGCGCTATCATATCCGGGGCATATTTCGGCGATAAGATGTCGCCCTTAAGCGATACCACCATACTCGCCTCTTCGGCCACAGGAACGGACCTCTTTGCCCACATCCGTTACATGATGTACACTACCGTACCCACCTTCCTTATCACCATCCTCATTTTCCTCTTTGCGGGACAAGGCGGTGGCGAAGGCGTGGAGTTGCACGTGAGTGAATACACGGAGGGTCTGTCGCACACCTTCAACATCTCGCTGTGGACCTTGCTCGTACCCCTGCTGACGGGTGTTATGATAGCACGTCGAGTGCCGTCGCTTATCGTGTTGTTCCTGTCGTCGTTGATGGCAGGCGTGGTGGCGCTCATCTTGCAACCGCACATCCTTTGCGAGATAGCAGGAATCGAGACACCTTCGGCCACTACACTCATACGCGGCCTTGCCATCACCTACTATGGCTCAACGGCCGTGGAAACGGGAAGCAGTTCGCTCAACGAGCTCATTTCCACCAGCGGAATGGCAGGCATGCTGAACACCGTCTGGCTCATCCTCTGTGCTATGTGCTTTGGTGCAGCGATGGTGGCCAGCCGCATGATCGACAGCATCACGGGCGTCATTCTCCGCTTCGTGCGCAACAGAGTAAGCCTCGTGTCCTCTACCGTAACAACGGGCATCTTCCTCAACATCACCACGGGCGACCAGTTCATCTCCATCGTCCTCACGGCCGACATTTACAAGGAGGTATTCCGCAAGGAGGGCTACGAATCGCGCCTGCTGAGCCGCACCACCGAGGATGCTGCCACAGTCACGAGTGTGCTCATTCCCTGGAACACCTGTGGAATGACACAATCCACCGTTCTCGGCGTACCCACATTCACCTACCTGCCTTATTGTTTCTTCAACCTCCTCAGTCCACTCATGAGCATAGTCGTTGCTGCCATAGGCTGGAAGATAAAGAAAACAGCAATCCCTTTGACGAACGAGGAAGAAAATAGTTCAGAAGAGTAGGAAACGAGCGATGACAAGAAACAGCATCAGCACCTCGGCCATTCGATTGACCCGGATAGCTTTTTTCATGTCTGCAGTGGTAAGCAGACGGTCGTTCTCGCCGATATAGGGCTTATAAACCACCTTGCCGAAATAGTTATGGGGACCTCCGAAACGACAGTCGAGAATGCCTGCCAGTGCCGCCTCAGGATAGCCACTGTTGGGGCTGAGATGACAACGTCCGTACTTGCGTATAAAAGTGAAAAGTGAATATGGTAGCACCATGAGCAAAGCGGTGAGACGGGCCGGGATGAAGTTGGCAATATCGTCAATACGGGCAGCCCAACAACCATAGTCCTTGTATCGCTCGGTGCGATAGCCCACCATGGAATCTTGCGTGTTTATCATCTTGTAAGTGAGCATGGCAGGAACACCGCCAACAGCCAACCAGAACAGGGGGGCAATGACGCCATCGCTCAGGTTCTCGGCCAAAGTCTCAAGGGCTGCCGTACGCACCTCCTGTGCCGAGAGTTCGCTGGTGTCACGACCCACGATACGGGCAACTTGTCTCCTACCCTCTTCCAACGAGCGGTCGAGGGCGAGAAATACCGCGCGAACTTCACGAATGAGGGTTGTACCGGCAAGACAATAAAAGACTAAAATAATGGATAATGTACTATGAACAACGGGCGATGGTAAATCTATTCTGGAACATAGGAGTTCGAAGATTACCCGATAAATGCCCCAAACCATGAAGAACACGAGGGCATCGAGCATGAGAGTTATGAATGCGCCCTTGAACAAGCGATGTCGACCCTTGTTGAAATGCCGTTCACACCACGCTATGGCCTTACCAAAGCCCACAACGGGATGAGGCAACCATGACGGGTCGCCTATGGCAAGGTCGAGCAGCCAAGCCAAGATAAGCGCTATTGCTAATGAATAATGATTAATGAACCATGAACAATCCATAATACGTCATTATTGCACTTATGAGTTCGCGGTCAGCCTCTGGCGTCTGTGCCGCCACACGGAAATGGTGAGGCGTGAGACCAGGAAAGTTGGAGGCATCGCGAATGAGAATGCCGTGTTCATTGGCTAAATAGTCCTTCAGTTCTGCTGAAGTATGCCCTTCAATGGTACAGAGCATGAAGTTGGTCTGCGTCTCGCAAGCATGAATTCCAGGAATGTCATTCAAGCCATCACGAAGCCTTTGAGCCTCAGACAAATAGGCACGCATATCCATCAACTGAGGACGATGGTCCATGAGCCACATCCCTGCCTCTATAGCCAATGCATTTACCGCCCATGGTCGACAGAATCGGCGCAGCATGGCGATGACCTCAGCCGAAACCGTGATGTATCCGAGACGAAGGCCGGGAATGCAGTACTTCTTGGTCATGGAATGCAGACAAATCACATTGGGAAGTTCATCCACATCGCCGAGCTTCCTCAAGCTATAATCCTCATAAGACTGGTCTATCACAAGCCATTGATGCCGATGAGCCAATTCACGTATGTAAGCCTCATCGAAGAACTCACCCGTCGGGTTATTGGGATTACATAGCCAACAAAGAGACCCTTTTTCGTGTGCATGACTATGAAAGCCGTACATCTGGCACGCCGAGTCGTATTCACTAAATGACGGGTGGACTACAGTATATGTTGGAGAGTCAGGGCATAGAATGGAGGCCGCCTGAGCTATCAAATAGATGGCCTCCGTCGCCCCACTCGTCACCATCACTTGATTGGGATTTTTATCGATGAAATGGGCAATTTTTGCTTCTAAAGCATGTGCCGTCGGCTCAGGATATGAGCGAATGACCGACAGGTGAGAACGCAAATGTTCTTCCAATGCCGAGAGATCGACAAAGGTAGGAATGTTCGAACTGAAGTTTAGTCGAATGTTCCTGAAGCGATAGGCATCATCCCCATGTCCGTACAACATGATAATGGAGTTTAGAAGTGATGGAGTGATTCATTATAAATGAAGTATGGAATAAAGTGCATCCATGTCAAGGTATTGTCGGACTCGGTCGGCAAGGAGGTCATACTGCTGTTGCTTATAGACCTGGTAATCAATTGTTTCGTGATGATCTCCAATCCTATCGGCAAAGGGGCGAAGCAGGAAGTCGACGAATGGTTGATTGTCGAGAATGCCGTGAATGTAAGTGCCGACACAATGGTCGGACTGTATGATGGGTTGGTCGGTATTGCTGACTCCCTGATGAATCTCATACCCGTGACACTCATGCCCTTCAAAATGAAAGGTCACTTGTTGCGTTCTTTTCTCCGGAAGCATGGTGGTATGTATGGGCAAGAGTCCAAGACCAGGCATACTGGCCACAGACCCTTCAATGCCGTCGGGGTCGGCTATCGTCTGTCCCATCATCTGATAACCACCACAGATACCCAATATCGTCTTCCCATCCCGGTGAGCACGGAGTATGGCCTCGGCCATGCCCGACTGATGAAGCCAACAGAGGTCGTTTATCGTCGACTTCGTTCCAGGTAGGATAATGATATCGGCTTGCCTTAATTCATCGGCTTTATCCGTGTAAGACAGCACGACACGAGGGTCACGACCTAACGCGTTGAAGTCCGTGAAGTTACTGATATAAGGCAAACGAATGACTTTCACACACACCCTATCATTCTTCTCTTTTTGCTGAGCGAGCGCTTCATCCTTTATTTTCAGGTCGACGCTATCCTCTTCATCGATGTGTATGTCCTTCATAAAGGGGATGACTCCCAATACAGGCACTCCACAGACATCCTCCAACATGCGACGCCCCTCCTCAAAGAGACGCATATCGCCTCGGAACTTATTGATAATAATACCTTTTATGCGCTTGCGGTCTTCCTCGTCCTGTAACATAATGCTTCCGTACGCCGAAGCAAAGACTCCACCGCGATCGATATCGGCCACAAGGATGACACGAGCATCGGCATAACGCGCCATCGGCATATTCACGAGGTCGGTATCACGCAAGTTCAGTTCTGCAATACTGCCAGCGCCCTCCATAACGATGGGATTGAAGCGCTGACTAAGGCGGTCGAATGCGGCATGAACTTCCTTTCTTAGTTCTTCCTTACCCTCGTGACGCCAGTAATCGTAGGCATTTTTGTTACCTATGGGCTTACCCAATAGCACAACCTGACTCGTGTGGTCGCTCTGGGGTTTCAGCAAAATGGGGTTCATGTCGGCCTCACAAGGAATGCCAGCCGCCTCAGCCTGCACGGCTTGGGCTCGACCAATCTCAAGACCATCCGCGGTAACATAGGAATTGAGGGCCATGTTCTGCGCTTTGAAGGGTGCAGGACGATAACCATTCTGACGGAAGATGCGACACAGCGCCGTGGCAATAATACTCTTGCCCACATCACTGCCCGTACCAGCCAACATCAGGGGATGGAGGGCCTTATTATTTGTCGATTTGAACATTTGTGGCTTTTACGATTGCAAAAGTAGAAAATAATTATGAATTATGACTCGTAATTGATGAATAATTTCTTATCTTTGTAGCTGAATTCGGTTAGTATCACATCCATTGAATAATTTAATAATAAAGTAAAATGAAAAAGATTATATTTTCATCCATTGCCGTAATCTTGGCTATTGCCATCTTTACCGCCTGCAAAGGCAAAAGCACAATCGCAGAACATCCCTTCGTAGCAGGTACAATTGACGAACCATTGCCCGCTGATAGCGCACCCGCACAAGTGCTTGAGGCTATGGAGAAGGCTGAACGATTCCACCAATACGAAATCATGAGCGACACGGCAAACAGCATAAGCGTGGAAGCCATTGCCGAGGCAGACCAGACCCCGACAGAGGGCTATGGCATAGTTGTGGTTAAAGGGGCAACCTCCACGACATTCCCCAACCTGCGCAACACACGCCAACCCATGGCCAGCTATGACCCAGAGACAGGAACTCTGTGGCTGACTAACAGCGCGATGGAGGGTACAGGAGTACAAGTGGACAGACTCTATCAGATTCGTTTCGACGAAGAGGATAAGGCATACATCGCCCTTACGGTAGAACCATATGATATACAGCAAGCCCTCCTGAAACGACTGGGTTATGCCATCGAAGGCCAGCGAATAAAGCTTTTTGACAACGGACAAATAATAGCCAGTGCTATGAACACTGTTGAAGACATGGGAGATTTCGATGACGAACAACCCGTATGGATAGGCGAACAGATTCAATATGACCTGAGTGGCACAACCCCTCAACTACTTATCACACCTGGCATAAAGTACACTACCGGTCTCGTCCTCACCTATGACGACATGCCCACCCTCAGCGCTCCCATCACTATTGCTGACGACGGGCAGGTGAACATCGGCGAACTGAAGGAGTAACCCATGCACAACCATCCTCACAGGTCTCACTAAACCACCGGAAAGTCCCAATGAAACGAATGGCCCTATACCTCATCGCTCTTTTTCTTCTCTCCCCTATATCTACCATCTCCGCCCAATTGCCAGGAGTGGCAGAAGCACCGAAACGCGAGCTAAGGGCTGTATGGGTGACCACACTCAACGGACTGGATTGGCCATCAAGCAAGGCCACCTCAAGGACGGGCATAGAAAAGCAGAAGCAAGAACTATGCCATCTGCTCGATCAACTAAAAGCTGCCCATGTGAATACCGTTTTATTGCAAACGCGCATACGAGGCAGTCTCATCTATCCTTCCCAATTAGAGCCGTGGGATATCTGTCTTACAGGACAATATGACAAGAATCCAGGCTATGACCCATTGGCTTTTGCCATCGAGGAAACCCATCGTCGAGGGATGGAGTTGCATGCATGGGTGGTTACCATCCCTGCCTTCAAGATTGAGGTTGCCAAGAAAATGGGCAAAAAGTCCTTGCTCTCCACCCACCCGAACCTACTACTGAGACATAACGGACAATATTATCTCGACCCAGGTCAACCTGGAACAGCCGACTATCTGTCTGCCATCTTAGCCGATTTCCTTGAAAGATACGATATCGACGGTATTCACTTTGACTACATTCGATATCCCGAGAACGCCAATACCTTCCCTGACGGTCCCACTTATAAGAAATACGGGCAAGGAAAAACGAAGACGCAATGGCGGAGAGACAATATTACCAGCATCGTACGCCGACTATATAATGAAGTGAAGGCAAAGAAGCCTTGGGTGGTGATGTCGTCGAGCCCTGTAGGGAAATATCGCGATACACGACGCTACTCGTCAAAGGGATGGAACTCGTATGATGCTGTCCATCAGGATGCTCAGGGATGGTTGCGCGAGGGCATTCAGGACGCACTTTTCCCCATGATGTATTTTACGGGCGACCACTTCTATCCCTTTGCCGCCGACTGGCAAGAAGGGTCACATGGGCGATATGTAGCACCAGGATTGGGCATCTATTTCCTGCATCCCGGAGAGAAGAATTGGGCGCTTCCCGTTATTACTCGCGAGATGCATTACTTGCGTCAGCAGGGGTTGATGGGGCAAGCATTCTTCCGTTCCAAATTCCTGACCGACAACACCAAAGGGCTGTACGACTATCTACAAAACCAATTCTACCCCTACCCTGCCCTGCCTCCATGCTACCATTGGAAGGACAGCATTGCACCTGAAAAACCTCAAGGCTTTACCTTGGAGGGAGGATTGTTAAGATGGAGAGCTGACGTAGAAAGCCAAGGAGGTGTTCGATATAACATCTATGCTTCACGCGAGTATCCCGTAGATATCACGCGTGCTGAAAATCTGATGGCGATATTGTTGCCCAAACCCGAATATCGCTTCGACCGCTCGACACTCCTGCTCTATGGGTTGCATCTGGCGGTTACAGCCATCGACAGGGTGGGTAACGAGAGCGAGGCGGCACAGTTGGACCTTGACGGAGGCTCCGCACAGAAAGGCAGACAGCGAGCCATACCACTTAACCCATTAGGGCTTCCTGTAAAATAATTCATTTTCTTTCTCACTTTTTGCAATCTCGACTTTGCAATTACGGAAAGATTTTGTATCTTTGTCCGCGAAATTAAAGATTAATGGAATCATTCTTCCGCACTCATGCATATTTAGTGGAGCATGTGCATGCCCCGGTACGCCGTCTTTTGATGGACGAAATCAATTGGCAAGACCGACTGATTGGTATCAAAGGTAGTCGTGGCGTGGGCAAGACATCGTTTCTGCTCATGTATGCCAAAGAGAACTTCGATGTAGAGGACCGCAAATGTCTCTACATCAACATGAACAACTTCTATTTTCAAGGACACACCATCTCCGAGTTTGCTCGCGAGTTCTATGAATGTGGCGGTCGCGTACTTCTTATCGACCAAATCTTCAAAGAGCCCGATTGGAGTCATGAGCTTAGGAAGTGTTATGACACACTGCCCGGCCTACGCATTGTCTTCACAGGCTCAAGCGTGATGCGCCTGAAAGAGGAGAACCCCGAACTGAACGGCATTGTGAAGTCGTATAACCTCCGTGGGTTCTCGTTCCGTGAGTACCTGAACATGAAGACAGGACTTAACCTGAAGCCTTATTCGTTGGAAGATATCATGCAGCATCATGGTCAGTTGGCGGCTGACATTTGTCGTCAAGTGAACCCGCTCGATCACTTCCGTTCATACATCCATCACGGCTATTATCCTTTCTTCCTTGAACAACGGAACTTCTCGGAGAACCTTGTCAAGACGATGAACATGATGATAGAGGTGGATATCCTGCTCATCAAGCAAATCGAGCTGAAGTATCTGTCGAAGATAAAGAAACTGCTATATCTATTGGCTGTTGACCGCAATCAAGCACCTAACGTGAGCCAACTGGCCACTGATATACAAACAAGTCGCGCCACTGTGACCAACTATATCAAGTATCTGGCAGATGCCCGACTGGTGAACGTGCTCTATCGTCTGGGTGAAAGTTCACCAAAGAAACCCGCTCGTGTCATGATGCACAATCCTAACCTCATGCACGCCATGCTGCCTCATCAGGTTGAGAAGCAAGAAGAATTGGAAACATTCTTCCAGAATGCTCTTTGGGGACGTCACATGGTGAATGTGGGTGACCGTTCCTGCAACTTCGTGGTTGACGGCAAGAATCGTTTCCGCATTATGACCGAAGCACCCAAGCGCCAACTATCAGGCATCTATTATGCGATGGACGGTATCCGTCGGGGCGATGAACGACAGATTCCCTTGTGGCTCTTTGGATTCTTATATTGAAAACATATTTAGATAGAAACATTTTAATATCTTACAAAATGGCAAAAGAAAAGAAATTTATTACCTGTGATGGTAACGAGGCCGCGGCTCATGTGAGCTATATGTTCTCGGAGGTAGCAGCTATCTACCCCATCACTCCCTCTTCGCCCATGGCTGAACATGTGGATGAGTGGGCCGCTCGTGGTCGCAAGAACCTTTGGGGCCAGACAGTAAGCGTTCAGGAAATGCAGTCGGAAGCCGGTGCTGCTGGCGCCGTTCACGGTTCGCTTCAGGCCGGTGCTCTTACCACCACGTTTACTGCCAGCCAGGGTCTCTTGCTGATGATTCCCAACATGTACAAGATTGCTGGTGAACTTATTCCCTGCGTGTTCGACGTTTCAGCTCGTACACTTGCCAGTCATTCATTGTGCATCTTCGGCGACCATCAGGACGTGATGGCTTGCCGTCAGACGGGTTTCGCCATGCTGTGCGAAGGTTCTGTACAGGAAGTTATGGACCTCACTGCTGTGGCTCACTTGGCTTCACTGGAGACAATGGTTCCCTTCGTGAACTTCTTCGATGGTTTCCGCACCAGTCATGAGTATCACAAGATTGAACTTATGGATCAGGAGGACGTTCGTCCACTCGTGAAGGAAGAGTACATCAAGCGTTTCCGCGATCGTGCTATGTCACCCGAGCGTCCCATCACTCGTGGTACTGCCGAGAATCCTGAGACTTTCTTCACTCACCGCGAGGCTTGCAATCCCTACTACGACAGCGTGCCTGAAGTAGTGGAGAAGTATCTGGGTGAAATCTCGAAGATTACAGGTCGTGAGTATCATCTCTTCTCTTATTATGGAGCAGAGGATGCCGACCGCATGATTATCCTCATGGGGTCAGCCACCGATGCTGCCCGCGAGGCCATCGACTACCTGAATGCCAATGGTCAGAAGGTGGGTATGATTAGTGTACACCTTTATCGTCCGTTCTCCGTTAAGCACTTGCTGGCCAGCGTGCCTAAGAGCGTGAAGCGCATTGCCGTGCTTGACCGCACAAAAGAACCCGGTGCTAATGGCGAACCTTTGTACCTCGACGTGAAGGATGCTTACTACGACGTAGAGAATCGTCCCCTCATCGTGGGTGGCCGTTATGGTCTTGGTTCACACGACACCACTCCCGCTCAGATCATCAGCGTGTTCAACAACCTCGCTATGCCTGAGCCCAAGAATCACTTGACCATCGGTATCGTTGATGACGTTACCTTCACTTCTCTGCCCGAGGTTGAGGAGATTGCACTGGGTGGTGCCGGTATGTTCCAGGCTAAGTTCTACGGTCTGGGTGCTGATGGTACTGTAGGTGCTAACAAGAACTCAGTTAAGATTATCGGTGACAACACTGACAAATATTGTCAGGATTACTTCTCTTACGACTCGAAGAAGTCGGGTGGTTTCACTTGCTCTCACCTCCGCTTTGGTGATACGCCCATCCGCTCGACCTACTTGGTTACCACAC
>JAGCVH010000055.1 GCA_017962495.1 Bacteroidaceae bacterium | reverse complement strand
ACTCTTTCCGTCGGTGCCGTGGATAAATCCGTCTGTTCGCGTACCATGGTATGCCCCGTCCAGAATTACATGATTCTTAAGCAATCCAGTGGAGAAACTTCCACCAAAGTTCCATGTGTTGTATGAACCGCCAGCCACTGTCAGTTCAAGTGCTGGCTGGGTATTAGGGGATTTCGTCGTTAGGGCAACAGTTCCGCCAAAGGCACCATCGCCATTGGTCGAAGTTCCAACGCCACGCTGTATCTGGACGTCAGAGAGCAAGGCTGCATAGGAGTTCATATTAGCCCAAAAGACACACTGGTCTTCGGGTGAGTTTAGGGAAACACCGTCCAGCGTCACATTAATGCGGCTATCCCCTGCCCCACGGATTCGCATGTACGTAGTTCCCGTACCCACACCATTCTCGCTCCATGCCATCACGCCAGGCGTGCGAGCAAACAGGAAGGGCAGTTCCTTGCCTGTCTGGCCGAATGTTTCCAGCTGCTTCCTGTCGATTTTCGCAACAGCGAAGGGGGCATTGGAAGACGCCTTCACCGCTTTCACTACCACTTCGCTCAGAGCTTCCATCTTTACGGAGTCACTTTTATATACTTCACTCTTAACTTTTAAATCATCATTGCTCTGGGCAATGCTCACTTGTATCATGCCCAAAGCGAGCACGACAAAAAGAAACAACCTTTTCATATTAATGCCAGTAAATGTTTTGTTCATACTCTCTACGCCAGCATTACCTGGTTCAGATTTTAGGGTCTGTTCTCAGCCACATTAAGAAATGTGGCACCCCTGATTAACGAGTGCAAAGGTACAAATAAATGTGTAAACCACCAAATAATATTATGTGGATAATATATTGCTATTCAGATATTAAACTTTTATATAGGTTTTCATGTCTTATTATATATTAATAAGGTAGAAGAGTTAAAAGCTTTGCTACCAATGTTTTATTTGTTTGCCCTTAGTCATAAATGACAAATAACAAAATATTATGAGTAAACGTGTTTTATTATGCGCAGCATTTGCTGTGCTAACGTTGGTGGGATGTACGCAAAGCAACAAATCCGACTCCACATCACCGTCTTTCGACGAAGTTTTCACCTCCAGAAGAAGTATCCGAAACTACGATGCTTCGAAGAAGATTTCCGAGACCGAAGTACGTGAATTGCTGGAAGCCACACAGGAAGCCCCTTCGTGGGCCAACCAGCAACCCTCGAAATACTATGTTGCCATCAGTCCGGAGAAAGTAGCAGCTGTGCAGAATCTGGTGGGAGCCAACAAAGACCGGATTGCCGGTGCCCCAGTGCTGATTGTCTCAACCTTTGAGCAAGGCAAGTCGGGTTTCTTCCAAGGCCAACAGACCAACGAAGTGGGCGAAGGTTGGGGAGCATACGACAACGGACTGAGCAATTGCTACATGATACTGAAAGCCCGTGCAATGGGGTTCGACACCCTAATTATGGGTATGCGCGATGCTGATGCGTTGCGAGAGCTCTTCAACATTCCACAGAACGAGACCGTGATGGCCGTCATTGCTCTCGGTTATCGGGCAGGAGAGCCAACGCGCCCTGTCAGGAGACCACTTGACGATATCGTGAAGTTCTTCTAAGCCATTGCTTTTCCCATTTCTACGTACAACATTAATAAACATATCATATGAAAGACTTTAATTATTATGCTCCTACCGAGGTCGTATTCGGGGAGCACTCTGAAGAGCAAGTAGCCCGCCTCGTCAAGAAATACGGTGGAACGAAAGTGCTGGTACATTACGGCGGACAAAGCGCAGTGCGTTCCGGACTCTTAGATAAGGTTTGTGAATTACTGGCAAGTAGCAATATAGCGTTTATAACACTCGGCGGTGTGGTTCCCAATCCACGCTTGTCACTTGCCCAAAAGGGCATTGAGATGTGTCATCGTGAAGGTGTCGACTTCATCCTTGCCGTAGGTGGTGGCAGTGTCATCGACTCTGCCAAGTGCATTGCCTACGGTGTCTGCTATGAAGGTAATGTCTGGGACATCTATCTTGGTAAGGCAAAACCAGTGAAGATGCTGCCTGTGGCCTCGGTACTGACTATTCCCGCAGCCGGCAGTGAAATGAGTGAGTCCAGCGTTATCACCAATGAGGACGGCGACATAAAATTAGGATATTCCAACAACCTGTCGCGACCAAAGTTCGCCATCATGAATCCACAGCGCACCTTCACCCTGCCACCTTACCAGACGGCTGCAGGCGTTACAGACATGATGATGCACACCATGGAGCGATATTTCACGAAGGACGACGACATGGACCTGACAACTGACATCGCAGAGGCTTTGCTTCGACGCATGAAGACCGCAATCTTTGCCGTGCTAAAGAATCCCGAGGACTATCGGAATCGCGCACAGATTATGTGGGGAGGCAGTGTGATGCACAACGGTCTTACAGGTTGTGGCGTCAGCGACGACTGGGCAACGCATCAGTTGGAGCACGAGCTAAGTGGAATGTTCGACGTTACTCACGGTGCAGGCCTTGCGGTCGTGTGGCCAAGTTGGGCACGTTATGTTATGCATGAAAATTTGAGTCGTTTCGTGCGTTTTGCTGTCAATGTGATGGATGTGCCTAACGATTTCACTGACCCAGAAGGGACCGCCCTTCTCGGAATCGAGGCTATGGAACGCTTCTACCATGCCATCGGCATGCCCATAAACATCAAGGAACTTATCGGGCGTGATATCACGGATGCAGAAATCAAAGAGATGGCGCGCAAATGCAGTCGTAATTACACAGCGACATGTGGCTGTCTGAAAGTGCTGCATGCAGAAGACATGGAAATCATCTACCAAATGGCAAGAGGATAAAGGAAAGAACAACGCTAATTCTACGAACATGAATACAAATATTAGAACACTGGCACAAAAGTTACTGACAACGCTGGCATTACTATGGCTTACAACTCAGCAGGTTAGCGCCCAGCCTCGCATATCCATTTTCTTCGACCATGTGGCTGATATCGCCCGTCAGGAAAAGATTACCATCAATGAGGCAGCGCAACGAGTAAGAAAGTTGGGGTACGAAGGCATCGACGTTAGGGTCTCAATGAGCGAGTCTCAGTTGAACATGCTCGACTCACTGGGCTTCCAGCATGCGTCGGCGATTGCGGACATAAACTTCGTTAGAGGAGAGCAACCAGAGGCCACGCGCCAAGCCATTGACTTCATGCACAGATACAATTACACACGCCTCCTGATTATTCCTGGCTTGCTACCTGAGAACGCAAGTCCCGAACTCATGGACGTCGTCTGCGCAAGGGTTAACGCATTTGTGAAAGAGGCTAACAAGAAGGGCATCGACGTGATGGTAGAAGATTATGACAACCCGCGTTCCCCTTGCTTTAATACGCTCACACTCAACCATCTCTTTGCTGCGTCGCCACAACTCAATCATGTCTTCGATACAGGCAACTACCTCTTCTGTGGCGAGGAAGTGATGCCCACCCTGCGCCACTTCCGCGAGAGAATCCGCCATGTCCATCTTAAAGACAGGAAGGCCATGCGCGATTACGCCTCACTGCCCATGGGCACAGGCATCGTCCCTTTGAAGGAGGTCGTGTGCGAACTGCTGCGTTCTGGTTACGACGGTTGGTTCACCGTCGAGCACTTCGGTGCACCGTCCATGCTTGAATACGCCACCAAATCCATCGCCAACGTCAAAGCGGCGTGGGATGAGTGTCAATAAACCATAAAGATTATTGAATAACCTAATAAACTAATGCAAACATGAAACGAATCATGACTCTTGCCGCCTGCTGCCTGATGTCGCTCGGCTGCATGGCACAACAACAGTTGGGACAGCGCCCTCGTGTGAAATCACCCGTCATCAACGCCGACGGCTCCGTCACTTTCAACCTTTACGCACCCTCGGCACAAAGGGTGAGCGTAAATGGAGACTTTGAAGAGATACGCGGCAAGCGGCTGGATATGACGAAACAGGAGAACGGGGTTTGGACAGTCACCACAGAACCGCTTAATCCCGAACTCTACTCCTACAGCTTAACGGTCGACGGACAAAGGTTCATCGACCCTGGAAACAGCTATGTAAACCGCGACATCTCAACACTTAGCAACATCTTCATCGTCACCAAGAGCACCGGCGACAAGGGACACCTCTACTCCGTCAACGACGTGCCCCACGGCACACTAAGTCGCGTTTGGTACGACAGCCCCACCTTAGGTCAGCAACGGCGCATGACAGTCTATCTCCCCGCAGCCTATGATGGAAAGAAGAGCTTTCCCGTCATGTACTTGCTCCACGGGCACGGAGGCGACGAGACCGCCTGGGGAGACCTCGGACGCGCTTCTCAAATCATGGACAACCTAATAGCCGAAGGCAAGTGCGTGCCCATGATCGTGGTTATGCCCAACGGCAACCCGACATGCAACGCCGCTCCAGGATGGTGGCACGAAGGCATGTACACGCCCGACGGCAACGCCTTCAGAGACCGGGGCGCAAAGGCCTCAATGGAGGAAAGCTTCATGGACATCGTCAACTACGTCGACAGTCACTACAAAACCATAGCAAAACGGTCTGGCCGTGCCGTTACAGGACTTTCGATGGGTGGAGGTCACACTTTCGGCATATCTCGGATGTATCCCGAAACCTTTGATTACTATGGACTTCAATCTGCTGCTGCAGGTATACCACGGGACCGGACAAAGTTCGATGAGCAAATGGCTCGTCTCTTCGGTTCCAAGCCCAAACTCTATTGGATTGCCATAGGAAAGGAAGACTTCCTCATGCAGGGAAATACACAATTACGGCAGTACCTTGACAGCAAAAGCTATCCTTACGAATACTACGAAAACGACGGTGGCCACATCTGGCGCAATTGGCGAATCTATCTCACCATGTTTGCACAGAAGATATTCAAATAAAAGAAAGAGGCACTTGCATAAGTGCCTCTTATCTTAATACCTTATAGATTCTCACCCCAACATGTCCAGAATATCCTGTTCCATCTTCTCGGGATCAGTAGTGGGTGCATAGCGCTTAATAGTCTGCCCATCACGTGATATCAGGAACTTGGTGAAGTTCCATTTGATGTCACTGTCCTTCTCCACGCTCTTACTGATGGTCTTAAACAAAGCCTTGGCACCCTTGGCTTTCAGCCCGTGGTACTCTTCCGAGGGAGCCTGCGCCTTCAAGTATTCGAATATAGGTTCGGCCTCAGCACCATTAACGTCCACCTTCTTCATGATTTGGAAGGTAACACCATAATTAAGTTGGCAAAAGCCTTCAATCTCACTGTCCGAACCAGGGTCCTGACTAGCAAATTGGTTGCAGGGAAAACCAACAATTACCAAACCCTTTTCCTTACACTTTTGATTCAGCGTCTCCAACCCTGCAAACTGTGGGGTGAAGCCACACTTACTGGCTGTATTCACAATGAGTATTACCTTTCCCTCGAACTGAGAAAAATCCAATTCCTTACCCCTACTCGTCAGGGCTTTGAAGTCATAAATCCTTTCCATAAATCTTTAATATTTAAATATTTCTGCCACAAAGATAATGTTTCTACGGCAATAATGCAAATCAAATCAGGAGATTCAATTATTCATCTTTTCTTTGTCTCATGGATTCTTTTAACTATATTTGCGAACTGATAATATTAAAATGAAGACATATAATATGAAGAAACTTTTTATTATCGCACTCGCCACCTTGATGCTGACGGCATGCATCAACAAAGAAGAACAGTTGCGCGAAAGGGCGAAGGAACTGTGCCAATACATCCCCAACCACGAGCTGAGGGAGGCATCTCGCGAGTACATGACAGCCGACTTCTACGCCGTGCTGGACACATTGTTCAACCATTTGCCAGAGCATGAGGCCATGGACCACGAGTGGCTCCATTACTTCGTAACAGGCAACGGAGGGACGATTGCCAATTACGAAGTTGTGAATGTGGAGCTGACGGATCCAACACACGCTATGGCCACCATCAGCGTTCGACAGCAATGGGAAGATGGCTCTTTCGACGAAGGGAGCGACGTCGAAGAGCATTACCTTTACATGGAGAAAGTAAACGGGAAGTGGCTGATTTCCGACTTCGACGAGCATAAACAAGACTGCATCCGCCACATCGAAATCAATCGTACAGAGCAAGCCATGCGTGATGCCATGAGCGACTATCTGGTTAAAGAGGTTGGCAAACATTATCTAAAGGGTGAGATGTGCATTCCCTCTCTGATAATTTTAGGCAGCGAGGAAAGCGACTCATCAGAAGTCAGTGTATGGTGTGACTGCTGGATTTGGTGGTACGAGCAGGCGGGCGACACACTCAAAACGGTTTCGGGTGGCAACCACTCGGGTTGCATGACCATTAAGGTGAAGGACGGCAAACCTGTCGTGACAGCCTTCGAACAGACCACCGACGGTGCAAGTTTCACACCCAGTGCTAAGCGCATCTTCGGTAAGCACTATGACATGTTCCAGCAAATACACTCCAACCACGCCCTCGCTGAAGCTGTCCGTAAGGCGCAATTAGGCGAGTATGTTCATCGCCACAACCTTAACGTCCGCTATTATAAGGATTTCGGTTGGGACGCGGTGGAACTTTAAAAGACACAGATTCATAGGTAAGATAAAAGGAGTGGCGCACCTGCATAAGCTGATGCGCCACTCCTTATGTTTGCACTCGCATATAATACCTATGTCACCGCTTCTCCAACGTCTTGACAGGGAAAGTAAAGTAAGTGTCAGGGAAAGGTTCATCCTTCAACGTGAAGTGCCACCATTCTGTGGGCATGGCCTTAAAGCCATGACGCAACATCGCTGCGCGCAAAATCATTCGATTGCGGAATTGTTCCGACGTGATAGTGCGTCCCGTCGGACTCTGGCTTCCATCACCAGTATATTCCTGCGTCTCAGGATTGCCACAAAAGTCAGGATGACTCTCTGGGCCGAACCAGTCGAAAGTGCCACCCATATCCAATTCCTTCTCTGTTGACATATCAAAGAGCGTTAGGTCAACGGTACTTCCACGCGTGTGACCGCTCTTTGCCATAATGTATTCTTGGTCGAAGAGCACACTTTTGTCGAGGTCGGGGTAAAAGTAGGCCTTCATCAATGTGTCAGGGATATCGGCAGCCCAGCGCACAAAGTGGTCAACACTCATCTGCGGACGATAGGCATCAAAAATCTTCAAGCGGTATCCATGACGCATAACATCATCGCTTACTGCACGAAGACTGTCGGCTGCACGCTTGGTCAACAGCGCTATCGGCTCCAGATAGCCATCGACACGTTGCCCAACGAAGTTGTATGTGCCGAAATAGCGTATTTCCAATATGGCATCAGGAACGACATCGGTCAAGGTCACGAACTGGCTCGTATCCTCAGCTGGATTAACGGATATGTCCTTCTTTAATCTTAAGGAACAGAAGAGAACGATTACTCCGCAAAGCAACAACAAGGCGATGATTAGCCAAAGTCTCTTTTGTTTCATATTCCAGGAGTCCATTACCAGTCATCGTCCTCGTTGCCCACGACACCATTCTTCACTGCCTCTTCCACCTTATCCATAATGGCATTGGAGTAAGCATGAGTCATTACGAGAGCCTTGGCGCAGGTTCGCTTTTGCTTGTCATTCTCCACGAAAGGATAATGGTGGGCTATTTCCCACTGCTCGTCGTAGAGATTAGCATTAGTCTTATCGTCCTTCTTACGCTTCGAATCGCCGAAAGTGCGATTGTCGGGGTCGACAAGACTGAGCCATCCACCACTGATATCCCTCAGGATATCGTAGTTCTGCACTGTGTAAGTCACGCGAATGCGGCCTTCCTTAATATCGAGTCGGATAACGGGAGTGATACTAACTGAATACTTGTTAATCGTTCCCGTGTGACCGACAATGGAAGGAATGGTTGATGTAATGATGATGCAACCTGCCTCTTTGTCGTTAAGCGTGATAGCCTGTTTGTCGTTGAAGGTAGCTGTGGCCCAATAATTCAGGGCAACATAAAGTTGCTCCCGAGTCTTGCCCGGAACCTCAATCACTTGCTGATAAGTGAGCGACTGGTTCTTGTCGAGGGAGAGCCCTCCAGCAAGGTTCTTCGCAGCATCGAGCCACTTGTCTCCGTACTTCTCCTTAGCATATTTTTCCAAGTCGGAGGCCTTCATAACTTGGGCTTGAACCACGATTGCGCCACAAACTAAAAGTAGGACGGTTAGCATCCAAGATTTCATTCGTTTCATAGGATAAATAATTATGTATAGACTAATTCTTCTTTTTAATTCGTTTGGCCAATCCAATAGCTCCTACCGGACAGACTAAGCGACAGAGGTGGCAACCGACGCACTTCTGCCCAATAACACGAGTTTGGCGAGTGTCGGGGTCAAAGACAATTGCCTGATGACCACCATCCTGACAAGAAATCTGACAACGGCCACAGCCAATGCATCGTTCGTGATCTATCTTAGGAAGAACCATGGTATCACGGTCAAGCTCGGAAGGCAAGACAAACGAGTCAAGTTCTTCGCCTACAAGCTCATCCAGGCACTTGATGCCACGCTCTTGCATATAGGTCTGTAAACCTAGAATAAGGTCGTCGATGATGCGATACCCATACTCCATGACCGCCGTACATACCTGTACATTGCGGCAGTCCAACTGGATGAACTCCAAAGCATCTCGCCACGTCTCTATTCCACCAATACCACTAAACTGAACATTCTGAATGAGAGTATTCCTCGTCATTTCGAGAATATGACGAAGGGCAATGGGCTTAACGGCACGACCAGAGTAGCCGGATATAGTTCTCTTCTCACTAACCTCTGACAAAGGAGACATTGTTACACTCTTAATGGTATTGATAGCCGATATGGCATCAGCACCAGCAAAGTAGGCTCCCATCGCAGGGTTGTTGATTTGTGTAATGTTGGGAGTCATCTTGGGAATAACAGGAATCTTAACCGCACGTTTCACAAAAGCCGTATAGAAAGTAACGAGTTCGGGGTTCTGCCCCACATCGCTTCCCATACCTGAGATTCGCATCTGCGGGCACGAGAAATTCAGTTCTACTGCATCGCAGCCTGCATCCTCAGCCATCTTGGCCAGTTCTATCCATTCCTCCTCCATTTGGCCCATGATGGATGCCACAACCACCTTCGAGGGATAATCTTGCTTCAGGCGACGAAGGATGTCGAAATCAACCTCGTACGGATTCTCCGACAATTGTTCCATATTGCGGAAGCCGGCAAAAGAGGTTCCCTCCTTGACTGCATCAAAACGAGGCGATACTTCACGAATCTCCTGCTTGCAGATGGTCTTGTAGAAGACACCTGCCCAACCCATATCAAACGCCCGTGCCACCATCTCGTAGTTTGTACACACAGCCGATGAGGCAAGGAAGAAAGGATTCTCGCAATGTATTCCACAGAAGTCTATGGCAAGACTGGGCAACGAATCGCTTGGGCTGTCGCAATTGCAACTTACCGAGCGAAGCATTTCGCGAATACGAATAGGCCTGTCATAATGGATACATGCCTGCTCAGCCCTTTCAAGGTCGGAGTCCGAGCAATCTAATATCCATCGCCAGACATTCTTCTCGTTGTCAAAACGGATAGCCCGTATGGCTCGCGCCGGGTCGCCATTCTTACATGCTTTCGTACATGGAGCATCCTGGCACAACAAGCATCGGGACGCTTCCTCTTGGATGTTCATTTTTCGTGTCATATGCCTCTTATATATTAATGAAGTACAATCGTTTCGAGATAATAACAGGCACGCCCACATATGCAGGTGTGCCTGTCGATATTTGATTAAGCCTGACGATAGCTGTCAATGCTTTCTTTGGTCATGCGAACGATAAGGCTATTATGCTTCTCAACCTCAGCCTCAGCAAGATTAACGTAAACCTGAAGGCTCTTGCCAAAGAGTTCGGGAGCCTTTATGGCGTTCTGCAAAAGCAAGAGAGACATGATGATGTCGCCAGCCATCTCATATAGATGACGGGCACAGAGGTCATGAATGTCGTTCTTAGCCTGAGCATCCTCGGTAGCCTCCTGAGCTTCCTTCACCAGAGCAATGCAGGCATTGAACTTCTCGGACATAACACGGAGACGAGCCACATAGGCTTCGCACTCAGTGGGAACCTCTTGGTTCAGCATCTCCTCGATTACTTGGCTATAGAGGCCTGTGGTGACATAACGAATGGCGGCTACCGTCTGCAATTGGGTTGTACCCTCATAGATGCTGGTGATGCGGGCATCGCGATAAATGCGCTGGCAGGCATACTCAAGCATGAAACCTGAGCCTCCGTGTATTTGAATACAATCGTAACCATTCTGGTTGGCATACTCCGAGTTCATTCCCTTAGCCAATGGCGTAAAGGCATCGGCCAAGCGGCTGTACTTCTTCAGTTCCTGACGTTCCTCGGGCTCAAGTTTGCGGTCACGGGCAATATCTTCCAAAGCCTTGTAGATATCGACATAACGGGCGGTCTGATATAGCAGGGCTCGACCTGCATCGAGGCGAGCCTTTATGTTGCTAATCATCTCAGCAACGGCGGGAAACTCTATGATGGCCTTACCAAACTGCTTACGATCGCGAGCATAGGCAATTGCTTCATTATAAGCGGCTTGCGAGAGACCTACCGACTGAGCGGCAATGCCCAATCGAGCGCCATTCATCAGCGACATTACATATTTAATAAGACCCAGCTTGCGGTCGCCACAAAGCTCACACTTGGCGTTCTTATACACGAGTTCGCAGGTTGGACTGCCATGAATACCAAGTTTGTTCTCGATGCGACGCACATCCACACCACCATCACGCTTATCATAGATGAACATAGACAAGCCACGACCGTCACGTGTGCCAGCTTCCGAGCGAGCTAGAACGAGATGGATGTCGGAGTCACCATTAGTAATGAAACGCTTTGAACCATTGAGTCGCCAGCAATCATTCTCCTCGTCATAAGTCGCCTTTAGCATCACGCTCTGCAAGTCACTACCGGCATCGGGCTCGGTAAGGTCCATTGACATCGTCTCGCCTGCACAGACACGAGGAATATACTTTTGGCGTTGTTCTTCATTACCAAAGCAATAGAGTGTCTCGATGCAGTCCTGCAGACTCCAAATGTTCTCGAAGCCAGCATCGCCAGCCGAAACTATCTCGTTAGCAGCAGTATATACGGTGACAGGCATGTTCAAGCCGTTGTAGCGACGAGGCATTGTTACACCCATCAAGCCTGCCTTACGCATTGCGTCAAGGTTCTCATAGGTCTTCTCGGCATATCGCACACGACCACCCTCGCAATGAGGGCCTTCGGCGTCAACAGCCTCAGCATTCGGAGCCACGATATTGCCCACGATGTCGCCCACGACCTCTAACACCTGGTCATACGAATCCATTGCATCAGCAAAGTCCTGAGGAGCATCGTCGTACTGATCCTTGTCTGCGAAGTCACGTTCTTTCAGTTCCACGATGCGCTGCATCAGTGGACTGTTCTCTAATTCGAATTTAATCTCCTTTATATCAGAATAATAATTAGCCATATGATTATGTATTGTAGTTCTTATTTATTTACTATTCTGCTTATAGTACTTGATGAGTTTGGGAACAACCTCTTCTACGGTACCATTGATGACATAGTCTGCAATCTGGTTGATGGGGGCATTCTCATCGCTGTTGATAGAGATGATGATGCCCGACTCCTTCATACCTGCCACATGCTGAATGGCACCACTGATGCCACAAGCAATGTAAACCTTAGGACGAACGGTGACTCCCGTCTGTCCAATCTGCAGGTCATGATCGGCAAAGCCAGCATCGACAGCGGCACGACTTGCGCCAACCTCTGCGTGAAGCACTTTTGCCAATTCGTAGAGCTGAGCAAAGCCTTCTCTCGAACCTACGCCATAACCACCGGAAACGATGATGGAAGCACCTTTAAGATTGTTCTTAGCGGCCTTCACATGACGGTCGAGCACCTTGGTAACATACTCTGTCTCAGGCACGAACTTAGCCACATCCTCAATGATGACCTCGCCCTTGTAGTTGGGATCGAGAATCTCGGCCTTCATCACACCACTGCGGACGGTCGCCATCTGGGGACGATTCTCAGGGTTGACAATTGTGGCAACGATGTTACCTCCAAAGGCGGGACGAATCTGATATAGAAGATTCTCATAGGTCTTGCCCGTCCGCTTATCCTCATGAGGGCCTATCTCCAACGCCGTGCAATCGGCTGTCAGGCCACTGTGCAAGGCACTGCTGACGCGAGGACCAAGGTCGCGACCCACAACATCGGCACCCATCAGACAGATTTGCGGTTGTTCCTGCTTGAACAGATTCACGAGCACTGCTGTATGAGGCTTGCTTGTATAGGGGCTGAGCCCTTCTGCATCGAAGATATGAAGTTTATCAACGCCATAAGGAAGAATCTGGCTTTCCACTTTTCCAATTATACCACTACCGGCGGCAACTGCTTCAAGCTTTACGCCCAAAGTGTTCGCCAACTTCCGACCCTTTGTCAGAAGTTCCTGGCTTACCTCGGCAACCTTTGTGCCTTCAAGCTCACAATAAACAAATACACTATTCATAGGGCGTTATCCAATTGTATGGCTTGCGAGGAGTTCCTGAATGAGGCCATTCACATCCTCGTCGCTTCCAGTTAACACTTTGCTTTCCTTCGCCTTAAAGACGATGTTCTCTACGTTCTTCACCTTGGTTGGAGAGCCTGCAAGTCCACACTGACTGAGGTCGGCATTAACGTCGGCAGTCGTCAGTTGACCAATCTTCAGATAGGCCTTCTTGGCATACTGATCGGCATAAGGCAGTTCCTCATAGGTTGTGCCCTGAGCCAATTCCAATGGAGCCAAGGCACGCTTGTACTTCATCACCAGTTTCACGTTTCTGGGACGACAAGGAGCTGCGCTCCCGTTCACCGTCAGAACGCAAGGTATCGGACTCTCAACCGTCTCCACTCCACCATCGATGTGGCGGGTAACGGTTATCTTACCATCCTTCAAAGAAAGGATTTCCTCGGTGTAAGTAATTTGGTTCAACCCCAGCTTCTCAGCCACCTGCGGGCCAACCTGCGCTGTGTCACCGTCAATAGCCTGACGCCCACCTATGATAAGGTCCACATCAGGACAAAAATGCTTAATGGCAGTGGCCAAAGCATAACTGGTTGCCAGCGTATCAGCTCCAGCGAAAGCGCGGTCAGTAAGCAAGTAACCACCATCGGCTCCACGATACATCGCCTCACGTATAACTTCCGCAGCACGTCCAGGCCCCATCGTCAGGACTTGAACAGTGGTTCCAGGGAATTGTTCTTTTAGTCGTAGCGCCTGCTCCAAAGCATTCAAGTCCTCGGGATTGAAGATGGCAGGCAGCGCACTGCGGTTCACCGTTCCCTCTGGAGTCATCGCATCGGGACCAACATTGCGCGTGTCGGGTACTTGCTTGGCAAGTACAACAATCTTTAAACTCATATTGATTATATTAATATATAATGTACAAAATCGCGTGCAAAGATACGGATAAGTGAGCGAAGAGCCAAATAAATAGAGAAAAATGAAAGAAAAAGTACCCTTTTTCGCTTATAAGCCTGCTTACAAAAACGTATAAAGGGACTCTCGAACATAGGCTCGAGGCTCATCGAATATAGGCTCGAGTCGCATCGAATATAGGTTCGATGGCAATCGAACAAGCGTTCGACAACAGGAAGGCATAGGTTCGATTTCGAGGTTTCCTACACAAGCTTAGGGAAATTCCCCAACAAGAATAGGGAAACACTCTTGCACGGACAACAATAAAGACGTACCTTTGCACTATCGAAACCACAAAAAGCATACGACTATGAAGACGATGAACAAGTACTTTTAGATGTTGGTAGCCCTTCTGACACTGACGACAACGCTGACGAGCTGCTACGATGACGACGAATACGTAGGCAAATATGTCAGCGGACATTGGTTTGGAGATATGGATATGTACCTCGATGGCGTAAAAGCCATTGGTTCGGAGATTCAGTTCACACCTACTGGTTGGGGATACACTCATGGTTACGGATACGAGATCGACTACTACCGTCGCGGAAGCATTAAGCATCGCTTCAACTGGGAAGTTAACAATCAGATTCTATACCTGACCTTCGATGACCCCGCACTTGACTGCGCCATTGTCGACTACGATCTCACCTATTACCGCTTCACTGGGTGCATTGCCGACTACTATACATTGGAGAACCTGACATACTTCAGCCTTCGCAACTACGACCGCGATTGGGAAACCTATGGATACGGCGGATACTACGACCCGTACTATTATGTAAAGGGTGAGAAGTTCGGGAACGATTCCCTTGGAACGGATGTCACAACGAGCGAACCCAAGTGCATTCGTGGTGTGAATATGAAGAAAGCATTAGAGGTTAAGGAATAAGGATTAGAGACAAACAACTGAGGATTAAGGATTATGCAAATAATCGTTTCTGAAGAGATCAGACAGCGGTGCCCGCAATTCACGGGAGCCGCTGTTCTCGCATCCGTTAAGAACACGGAGAAGAATGATGCCTTATGGACAGAAATCGCCCATTTCATCGAAGAATATCGACTTCGGCACACGCCTGAAAGCATCAAGCAGATGCCTTCCATCGAGGCTACACGAGAAGCCTATAAGCGATGCGGGAAGGACCCAAGCCGATATCGTCCGAGTGGCGAAGCACTGGTAAGGAGAACCCTGAAAGGGCACGACCTGTATCAGGTCTCCACGCTGGTCGACCTCATCAATCTTGCCTCCATTGCTTACGGCTATAGCATCGGAGGCTTCGACGCCGACCTCATTCAAGGCAACACGCTGACGCTGGGCATCGGACGCGAAGGCGAACCCTATGAAGGCATTGGACGCGGGGAACTCAACATACAAGGGTTGCCCGTTTATCGCGATGAAATGGGAGGAATTGGTACTCCTACGAGTGATCACGAACGCACTAAGATCACCCTTCAGACCACTCGCTTGCTCTCTATCGTTAACGGGTACGACGGCAATAGCGAAAGCGTTTTGTCTTGCGCGCAGTTTATTCAAGACTTGCTTCGTCGGTATTGTGAAAGCGACGGCGGAAAGGTTATTCTTTTCTAATAAAAGTACGCTGCAGACATCAAACCCAATTAGGTGCAGTTGGATATCGTGTTAATAAAGTAAAAATAAACTCGTTTATTTTCATATTCACGGCCTTTGTTGTATATTTGCACGCAATTAACGAAATTTCCGACCATGAGAAAGGTACTTTATACTTTGTTTCTGCTTTGCCTGACCATCAGCGCAAGGTCGCAAGAACGCTTCCGCCCGATGGAAGACGTGAACAAAGTTGTTGATCTCACACTCGACTCTCTGGAGAAGGCCGCAACCGCCCGTCCGCTCGCAGGAAGTAGCAGAAAAGGCACTAATCCTGTGCTCTTCCTCGTTGGTAATAGCACTATGCGAACCGGCACTCTGGGTAATGGCGACAACGGCCAGTGGGGTTGGGGATACTATGCCCACGAATACTTCGACGAGAACCAAATTACAGTCGAGAACCAAGCCTTAGGTGGAACCTCGAGCCGTACTTTCTACACGCGCTTGTGGCCTGATGTGAAGAAAGGCATTCGCCCGGGCGACTATGTGATTATCGAACTTGGACATAACGACAATGGCCCATTCGATTCGGGCAGGGCACGCGCCAGCATTCGGGGTATCTCTGCATCCGATAGCCTCAACGTAACCATTAAGGAGACGGGGATAAAGGAGACCGTCTATTCCTATGGTGAATATATGCGTCGTTTCGTTCGCGAGACACGTGCCTTGGGCGCTCATCCCATCCTTATGAGCCTTACACCACGCAATGCTTACGATAGTCCCGGACATGTGGGAAGAGTAGATAAGAGTTTCGGCCTATGGGCGCGACAGATTGCCGAAGAACTGGATTGCCCCTTCGTGGACCTAAACGAAATCTCGGCACTGAAATACGAACAGATGTCGGAATGGAAGTTCAACTACCACTTCTATCTCGACCACATCCACACATCCGCCTTTGGAGCCCAGTTGAATGCACGAAGTGCTGCCGACGGACTTATGGCATGCGAACACCCAGAAGCAGCTCCATTGAAGCAGATGATGAAGACCGACCTGCCGACAACAGGCGTTAAGCGTGAGGCGGGCAAACCCGTTCTGTTCATAACAGGCGACTCGACCGTAAAGAATACCGATCGCGACGAAGATGGAATGTGGGGTTGGGGAAGCCAAGCCGCAGAGGTGTTTGACACGAATCGCATTACCATCGTGAATGCAGCGCAGGCAGGCCGTTCGTGTCGTTCTTACATACGTGAAGGAAGATGGGATAAGGTCTTTAATGACTTGCGACCTGGCGACTTCGTACTCATACAGTTTGGACACAACGACGCAGGAAACGAGTTGGCTCATGGCAAAGCCCGCAACGATATAATGGGTACTGCCGACTCAAGCCACGTATATCGTGTGCGTACTGAGAATGAGGTCCGCAACGAGGTAGTCTATACCTTCGGTTGGTATCTTAGAAAGATGATTGACGACGTTCGCGAGAAGGGAGCCACTCCCATATTGGTTAGCCTAACGCCGAGAAACGAATGGGGCGACGGAGAAAGGAATAAGTGGGAACTTAATAAAATAGAACGCCGCAACGACTCCTTTGGACGCTGGTATCGCGATGTAGTTGACACAACGGGTGTGGAATTTGTCGACCTGCACAACATCACCGCTGATGTCCTCGACCAAATAGGACCAGACAAAGCCAAATACTTCTATAAAAACGATCACACACATACTAGTCGCATGGGTGCCCTGCTCAATGCCATAAGCATATCCGAGGGCCTCAAGCAGAATGAAAGTAAACTTGCCAATTACTTGAAATAACCTTTATATAAGATGAAATACCTAATAAGCATCATTGCTTGTTTGCTGATGAGCATCAGTGTACAGGCTCAAACGGAGAAGGCGGATACTGTTTTCTTCGAATTGACCGACTCTACGATGATGATTTTCCCGCGTGAGTACATTGAGAAATGGGATGAAGACAACAAATACATCAACCTCACGTTGGCGGGCGACACTGTGGTAACCATAGCAAAATTACACATCAAGAGTCAGAGTGAGGAATATCAGCTCGATCGTCCTCAGTTCCAAAGCTATAAGTTTAACAACAAGTTCAACGACCAACTTTACACCGACGCCATAGGCGAGATTGATAACGTCAATGGAAAAATTAAAGTCGCTGTCGGTTGCATAGGCAAACGCCTTACGCCTTCATTCCAACTGCCTGAGGGTGCTAATGCCTACATCAACGGAAAACTACAGCACAGCAAGGAGACACGCTTGCGCTTCGACACCATCGTGCACTATACTGTGGCCTATCCCAAGCAATACATCTATAAAATCATTAAGACAAAGGATGAGGTATGGAGCAATCCCGAAGCATCAGACGAGGAATGGCTGACCAACAAGGTTGACTTGACGGAGGACATGCTCTCCACCAATGCCCCCAGCAACAATGGTGAAAACCTTATCAATATGCTTGACGGCAACCACGACACCTTCTTCCATTCTACTTGGGGTAATGGTGAATACACCAAACTGAACTGGTTCGAAGGGGCTTATTATGGTGATGGAGAAAGCGAATGGCCTTACATCGATATTCAATTGAACAATCCCTTATCTCGGTTACAATTTGAATACACGACTCGAAACATGGACGGCTATTGTCCGTTGGGATTCATCTTGCAAGCCAGCAATGATGGAGTCACATGGAATGAAATCCAGACGCTCGACTCCGACAAAGATGGTTTGCCTCTCAATCCTAACGAGACCTATCTTAGTCCTGTCATCGATCTCGGGTCGGAATACACTTATTTACGGCTTATCATGACGGCTTCGCAAAAGAAGAACTATCTCGTCTTCAGCGAATTTGCCCTTTATGAGATTGAGGAGAATCCAGACTACCAGAAGGAGGAGGCCACACTCATCTCACCTGCCGAATACATAAAAGGCTTTGTCCCCTTTGGCTTTGACTATGACGTAGAAGTGGACTTCCTTACCGATCATCCTACATCCGAATATAATGTACCACGCATTGACATTACCTTCGACGATGGTGTGTCGTGGGACAATAATGTATGGATTGGTCGCTATGGCAAGGAATACTATGAAGATGCCACTATCAAGATTGATGGAGTTGGCGTTTTCCCAGATATGCCTGAAACGCCTATACTGATAAGAGGACGAGGCAACAGCAGTTGGAGTGCCTCGTTCAATAGCAAGAATCCCTACCGCATAAAGTTCGAAGAAAAGATGAAGCCCTTCGGTTTAACAAAGGGTAAATCATGGGTATTGCTGTCCAACAAGCAATCTGGTTCAATGACCACGAATGCCATTGCCATGAAGCTTGCCGACATGGTGGAAACGGCTGGTTGCAACCACATAATTCCTGTGGAACTTTATATTAACGGACACTATCGTGGTTCCTATAACTTCACCGAAAAGATTGGGTTCTCAAATAACAGCATCGACATAGAAGACGAAACAAATGCAGTTATGCTTGAGCTTGACTCCTATTACGACGAGGCCTATAAATTCCGCGACAACACCTACAACCTCTATGTCAACCTGAAAGAACCCGACCTGGAAGAGTCTGTCTCAGAAGGGCTTATCACTAAAGACGAAGCCAAAGCCAAGCTGGAAGAAATAAAGACAGCTTTCAATAACTTCACGTACGACATTCGTAGGAATTATGACAATGCCCTACTTGATATCTCGTCCGTGGTGCGTGCCATGCTTGTTACTGATTTGGTACGTAACGAGGAACTTATGCATCCAAAGAGTTGGTTTATCTACAACGCAGACATTTATAATGACTCCCTCTGGGTATTAGGCCCTGTATGGGACTTTGACTGGTCATTTGGTTACGAGCGTGCCAAGACCTACTTCATCTCTGTTGCCGATACGGACATATTCAGTCAAATGACTTCAAGCAATATTGGCTATCCCTTCTTCAAACAATTATTGCGTGGTAGTGACAAGATAAAGAAGGAATACTACCGTATATGGACAGAGTTTATGCAAAGTGGGAAGCTGGACGAATTGATTGAGTACTGCGACGATTACTTCCAGTATGTTGAACCTTCATTCCTGCACAACAACAATGGAGTGACTTGGGATGAATATGATTGGTGGAGCCAAACTAATGTCACGAGAACAGGCTGGGGCGATGGCGGTGGATATGCTACCACCACTAAGAATGCTAAGAACTGGCTTAAGAAGCGGGCTAACTACATTTACAATCGCCTTACCCCATACGACCTTTCAGATGATATCATTGACCCAAATGAAGAGGAGGAAGAATATGGTCAGCCCGACCGTGTGAGTGTGGCAGAAGTGATGTCTCAACTCGTGGATGTTTACTCCATCAATGGTATTCTCATTCGCAAGCAGGTTCCTTATGGGCAATTCAACCAAGGCTTGATGCCAGGTATCTATATCGTCAACGGCAAAAAATACGCAATACGATGAAGTTCATTAGTTGGAACGTCAATGGTCTGCGGGCTGTAGCAGGCAAGAACTTTTGCGAAGCATTCGAGTCGCTCGATGCCGACTTCTTCTGCCTCCAAGAGACAAAGATGCAGGAGGGTCAACTCGACATAGCCTTCCTTGGTTACCAGAGTTTTTGGAACTATGCTGACAAGAAGGGCTACTCGGGAACAGCCATCTTCACCAAGCACCAGCCTCTCTCGGTAAGATATGGAATGGGCGTCGATGAACATGACCACGAAGGTCGCCTCATCACCCTTGAATATCCCCAGTTCTACCTTGTCTGCTGTTATACGCCTAACAGCCAAGATGGCTTAAAACGTCTCGACTATCGCATGCAGTGGGAAGATGATTTCCGCCAGTATCTACTCTCATTGGATGCCCGGAAGCCCGTCGTCCTTTGCGGCGACCTGAATGTGGCTCATGAGGAGATTGACCTGAAGAATCCCAAGACCAACCGCATGAATGCAGGCTTTACCGACCAAGAGCGAGAGAAGATGACCACGCTTCTTGGCAGTGGCTTCACCGACACCTTCCGACACTTCTACCCCACCCTTACGGATGCTTATTCGTGGTGGAGCTATCGATTCCGTGCCCGCGAGAAGAACGCAGGGTGGCGCATCGACTACTTCATCGTCTCCAATCGACTAATTCCTCAACTCCAGTCAGCCTCAATCCATAACGAAATCTTCGGTAGCGACCACTGCCCCGTGGAGGTTGTCATCGACCTGTAAAGCGAGATTATATACCACTTAACGTCCTCCCCTACTCGAGAACATCGAGCAAGGGGAGGACGCTGCTTTAGGAGGTATTACTCGCCGACGTACTCCAGCAAGTCGCCAGGCTGGCAGTCGAGGGCACTAGGTTCGTAGTTCTACTTATTTAACAACAACCTTCCGCCCGTTGATGATGTAGAGCCCGGGCTTCAGATTACCATGACCAAGACGCCTTCCGCTAAGGTCAAATACGCCTTGCTTCCCGCTATCAACTGTCAACTGTCCATTGTCAACTGTCTCAATTCCATCGATAATAACATCGTCTTGCTTCGACCCAAAGTTTAGGCAGAACACGCCCTTCGACAAGTCCCAAGCATCTCCGTCTGGACCAAATCCCGAGCGCAGGCCCGTATTGCCGTTCGAAGTAATGTCCTGAACGTCGCCACCTGTCTGGTTAAACTGGTAGTAAAGCAAGAGGTGATAGTTCGCGTGACTTCCCGAGATATACTCTTCGTAGTCCTCAAGAGGTTGGTTACACAAACCCTGGATGATGGTCTGGGTCATACTGCATCGCCATACACGGAACTCATCGATGCTTCCCGTCATCTGGGCAGAAGATGTTCCGATGCTGAAGGTTGATGGACAAGCCAATGAGGCACCGCCATTGCTTAACGAAGCTATCTGCTTACCATCACGGAAGAACTTAACATTTCCCTTGTTATACATGACGGTGTAGTGGTGCCATTGCCCAGCAATGACAAAGTCCTTCCCGCTATTGACTGTCTTATTGCCATTGTGGTAATACATAGTACCACTTGCGTCGGTACGCAACATAAACGTACTGGTGGACTCACCTATGCCGAGGCAATAGCTGCTGAGCTTGCTGGGATTCATCCACCAGTCGATGGTAAGCGCCTGAGTGCTTTCTTCCTCGAACAAAGGCTTAGAGAGCGTCACTTGCGATGCACTCTGGTCGAAGGTGAGGCCATGGTGGCTGTCGGCATTAGTAACAATGACGGCACGCTCCTGAGTCATCGAGTTCGAGCCTTTGGCATTAGTAGCCTTCAACGTTACATCATAGACGCCCGGTTCCTCAAAGGTGAGGTCGAAGTTCTGCCCACCATTGACAACGGTCTTCTGCACAGGACTGTTCAAAGTCCATTGCAAGTCGGTGGGATTATGTCTTGAGAGACTCCTGAGACGTACGGACCCTCCCTTCAGTATGACAGGTTCGTCAACTATAAAGTCAGCCTCGGGAGCGACTTCACTCACCTCCACTTTTATACTCCTGCTGGCCGTCTCGCCCGAGGGTGCAGTTACGGTGAGGGTAACTTCATATTGTCCGGCACACTGGTAGGTAGCGCCTGCCGTAAGAGTTCCGGCAGATTCAACGTCAGCCCCAGGCATCGACCACTGGTAAGCATAGCCTGCAATGGGATTCGTAACCGAGAAACTGATGCGGTCGCCACTGGCCACGCTGGTTGCCGTCGCTGTGAAGCGGGTGTCGATAGCAGGAGCTGTTTCCACTGTAATTGTACGTGTTGCCGTTATCTCGCGAGCCACGCCATCGGTTCCATCGGCCTCATAGTCGTAACCCGTTACGCTCACCTCATACTGCCCAGGCTCGGGGAAGGTCAGCGTTGGCGACGTGATGTGCCAGTCGGAAACGTTCAGGGCAGGAACTGACCATGCGAGCGAACAAATGCCATCGCCTCGAGTTGTGGCTAAGGTAGTAGGGATGCCTGCATAGATAACTTCTGTAGGTTCATCGATGGACAGTATGTTCTCCGTGTCCTTGGGACGATAGAGTGTGGGTTGCCTGCTTGGCACCTCCTGCGTGTAATTAAGATTGGTAAGCAAAGCATGATGCCCGCCCACGCAATCGCGCATATACCAGAGTCCGTCCTTTTGAATCAGGTCGCCCTTGTAGTAAGCCAACAGGCCCTCAGGCATCACATCGCCGTAGTATTCGCGGTTGTATGAGTTCTTGATTTCAGTAGCCGTGCGAGCTCGGTTCCAGATGCGTATCTCATCGTATGAGGCATCCTGATAGTTCGAGCCTCCATTCCGGAAGTCCAGATTACCGAAGCCTCCCAGTCCGCTATAGTTTGAACTGGTAACAGTGCCCACGGATGCGTTGCCCATGTACAGGGTCATCTTATTCTTCTTTACTACGATGGCAACATGCATCCACAGGCCCACCGACAGTTTCTTCGAACTGGCACCGATGCGGTCTGCTCCTGTGTTCCATCCCACAGACATGGTCCCATCCTGGTTGCAATGGGCAAGGAAGGTTCCCCAGTCGGGACCGAACATGTTGTTGTAATTGATGTAGCTATTGGGCTTAATGTAGTACTCAATGGTGCACTCGTCGTAGCTGGCGTTGAAGATATCAGGAATACTGAATCCACCACGCTTGAAGTTGATAACCTGATTCTCCGTCTGCTTGGCAACGGAAGTGGAAGCATTGACAACCTTGCTCTCCATGCCGCGCTCATACAGGGCCGTAACACCATAGTTGCCCTCAGTCGAAATAGCGTGACTAAGCACGTCTTTACCAACTGTTGCCAGTCTCTGTCCATCGAAATAAAGGACATAGCCCTGTAAGGTATGGCCCGAGAGCATGGGAGCTGTCCAAGAAAGCTTTCCGTCGGCTATTGCCACATTCTGCGGACCATTAAGTGCCGAACCATAGACAATAGTGCTGATGACGGTTTGCGTACCGGCGCTCTTCACTTCCACCTGACCCGTCTCTCCCAGGTCAAAGGGATTCTCCACGCCTTCCGCGTCATGTTCGTAGTCCATGATAGAGGCCTCATAGATGTGTCCCTCGCCAAGTCCCCAACTACGCGTATTGACAATGAAGAAATACTTCAAAGGCTGACTGCAGTCGTAGCTACTGGTCAGGTCGGTCAGGTCATAGCCAAACTCCATGGGTTCTGAATGCATCTTGCCATCGGCCCACTGCCCCAGCATCGGGGTCTCAGGGGCAGGATTGGTTTCGCCACTATGTCCGTCGCCGGCATAGCGGAAGTGGTGCATATCGATAATGCTTTCGGGCTTTGTGGCGTTTAGGTCGGCACTGACACCTACCTGCAACTTCATCTCGCTACGACGCGTATAATCCATCTTCAACTTTATGGTGCGCAGGGGGCGATAGTCCTTGCGAGTGTGATAGAGTTCGCCTGTCCACCATCCGTTGAGCTTGCCTTCCGAGGTGAAGGCTGGACCTGCATGGGCATAGGGACAATAGATGAATCCATCGTTACACCAACCGCCCCATGAGTTGACAATAATCCATGCGCCCACTTCGTCCTTATCTTCTTCGCCACAGACGCCGTTGCCGTCAATGTCGAACTCAATGCGGTCGTCATATCCCACCATGGTCAGGGCATGGTCCACCGAGGTGCCCCATTGCTTGACATAGTACATGTTGGTGACGCCGATATTGTCGTTGACAGCGGTCTTGGGGATGCGCTCCCACTTACCGCCCGAAGCAACGCCCAGACCAATAAGGCCTCCAGCCTTGAACGACTCGTCGCCAGCGTGGTTATACAACCATGCCTTGGCAGCCAGACGGCCTTCTTCCGTTCCCAGGCTATAGGGGTTGGTGGTGGGCTTCTGCATACGATTACCAAAGGCACTGAACCATTTGTCGTAGCCTTGCATCCAACCGAACACCTCGCTGTTCCAGTCGTAGTTGCCATAAATGCGACTGTATGTGCGTCCGCCATAGGTTGCCGAGGTGGGCACACCTACATGAGTGACAAAGGCATCTTTGCCCGAGTTGCCATAGGTCAGCAACCACACGAAGTGACTGGGGTAGTTGGTCTCATTGGTTCCGCTATCGATGTCGCGATAGGAATTAAGTTCATGGGTGAACATGTAGCAGATGCGAGATGCCGAGCCGCACGAACCTCCCGCCTGATTGAATACTGGTGGGAAATACTTCGTATTGGCATTGTTCACATGGTCGGGCAATCCCGCAGCAGCACTAAGGGCTCGCACACGCTTCATCTTACTCGTCTTTGGGGTCTGCCTAACGATTTCGGCATACTTAATCAAGGCTGGATCGGGATTCGAGTAATTAGGATTATAGTCAGGATATCGCTCGCGGTCCCAGTCTTGAGCACTCGCCATAGCACAGGCCATAAGTACAAGAAGAAACGAAAAAAATGCCTTGTTTTTCATAAAATATTATGATTTAAGTTTTTTTATAGGTTATACATCATGCAAATATAAGGCTTTTCGCCGATTATTTTGTATCTTCGCACTGTTTTTAACATCTTTAAAGGATGACAAGCCCCAAAGAGATACAAATACGCGACTATAACTACCCCCTTCCGGACGAGCGAATAGCAAAGTTTCCCCTCCCGCAACGCGACCAGAGCAAACTGCTCATCTCTGACCGCGGAAACATTAGCGAGCGGCACTTTGCCGACTTGCCCGACCTCCTGCCTGAGGGCTCTCTGTTGGTGATGAATAACACTCGAGTCATACAGGCGCGCTTATACTTTTATAAGGAAACAGGCGCGCGCGTGGAGATTCTGGTTCTGGAGCCCCACACCCCCAAGGACTATCAGGTGAACTTCTCCACCCGTGGGGAGGTGACTTGGCAGTGCATGGTGGGCGGACTGAAGAAGTGGAAGCAAGGCCCACTAAAGGCTGAAGTGGAGATTCAAGGGGAGAAGATAGAGGTTCGGGCAGAGAAGAGGACCCACCCCACCCCTCCCTTAAAGGGAGGGAGTAAGCCTATATTGCAGGAATCCCCCCTCCCTTTAAGGGAGGGGACGGGAGTGGGTCTTTATGTTACCTTCACCTGGGACGGTCCATACACTTGGTCGGAGGTCCTCGAGGCTATGGGCGAACTGCCCATACCGCCCTATCTCAACCGCAAAGCCGAGGAGAGCGACAAGCGGACGTACCAGACCGTGTACTCCAAGATAGAAGGGAGTGTGGCAGCACCCACTGCAGGACTGCACTTCACCCCTCAGGTGCTGGAGGCCATCGACAAAAAGGGTATCGAACGCGAAGAACTGACCTTACACGTCGGAGCAGGCACGTTCCGTCCCGTGAAGTCGGAAGACATTGGCGGTCACGATATGCACACCGAACACATCGCCGTTAAGCGGCAGACCATAGAAGCCCTCATCCGGCACAACGGCCGCGCCATTGCCGTGGGCACCACCAGCGTACGCACACTAGAAAGTCTGTATTGGCTGGGAAGAAAGCTACAAAAGACTTTCCCTTGCAAGGAGGGCGGTGGTCACCAACAGACTTCTCAACAACTTGAACTTCATGTTAGTCAATGGGAACCGTATGAGGAGGTGAAGGATGAAGGATTAAGGATGAAGGATGAAGGCCTCTCTAATTCTTCACTCTTCACCCTTCACCCTTCACCTCTCAAAGCCTTAGAGGCATTGAGAGCTTACATGGACGCCAACGACCTCGATGTATTGCACGCCTCCACACAGATTATTATCGTGCCTGGCTATCGCTATCGCATTGTCGAGCGCATGATTACGAACTTCCATCAGCCGCAATCGACACTCCTGCTCCTGGTATCGGCCTTCATAGGCGACGACTGGCATCGCGTCTACGACTACGCCCTGTCGCACGACTTCCGATTCCTAAGCTACGGCGACTCATCTATACTAATCCCCGACATGAACAATACCAAGCCCGACGGACTGCCACAATATGGCAGTGATGACTGCCATAGTATGGCAGAGGACAGTGCCATAGTATGGCAGAAAGTACTGCCATAGTATGGCAGTCGACAAGACATATAGGAACAACCCTCTTAATATTATCAATATGAGAAAATTACTTATTATCATGCTGGCCTTCGCGCTCATAAGCCCGACGGCTGAAGCGAAGAAGAAAAAGTCGGCAGACAAGCCGAAGCAAGAACAGGCTCAAAAGAGCCAAAACGACAAGAAGCAGAAGAAGGTGCTGGGCATCTTCAAGAAAAAGAAGAAGCAACAGCAACCTGCCGCCCCACAGCAGAAGCCTGCTCCCAAACCATCAGTGGACCGCAAGGGCATGTTCCAAGTGCAGAAGGTGGAGAACGATTGGTTCTTCTTCATCCCTGACTCACTCATCGGTCGCGACTTCCTGACTACCACACGCTACACCTCTACGCCTGCCGGCAGTGGAAAGTTCGGTGGCGAGATGATTAACCAGCAGACGGTGTACTTCCAGCCGGGCGTAGACAACCAGTTGCTTATGCGTGTGCGACTCTTCGTCAATGTGAGCGACACGGCACAGAATATCAACAAGGCCATCACGGTATCGAATGAGAACCCCATCATCGCAGCTTTCAAGATTGAAAGCCATAAGGACAGCCTCTACAAGATAAAGGTGAACGCCTTCCTGAACGAGGACAACCCAACGACGGGACTCGGCCGTTCGGAGAAGACCAGCTTTGGACTGGCAGGCATGATGCCCCCATTGTCGTACATCGAGGATATTAAGACCTTCCCCCTGAACACCGAGGTTCGCATGGTGAAGACTTATAACTCCACCGGCACTTCACTGGCGTCTGCACGCAGTACAGGCAAGGCCACCTTCGGCATCAACCTGTCACTCGTGCTGCTTCCCTCCGATCCGATGAAGCCACGATACTACGACCCACGCGTGGGATTCTTCACACACGGTTACAACAGCTATGCCGACGACCAGCAGCGCGTCAAGCAGAAGGTGTTCATCAGTCGCTGGCGTCTGGAGCCGAAGCCCGAGGATGTGGAGAAGATGCGTCAAGGCGAACTCGTGGAACCCATTAAGCCCATCGTCTATTACATCGACCCTGCCACACCAAAACAATGGCGCAAGTACCTCATCGCAGGCGTGAACGACTGGCAGAAAGCCTTTGAGAAGGCTGGCTTCAAGAATGCCATCTATGCCCTCGAGTGGCCTGAAGGCGAGGACAGCATCATGTCGATGGAGGACGCACGCTATAGCATGATTCGCTATCTGGCCTCTCCTATCGCCAATGCCTACGGACCTCATGTAAGCGACCCTCGCACGGGCGAGATTCTGGAGAGCCACATCTGCTGGTACCACAATGTAATGTCACTGGTTCATGACTGGTATATGGTACAGGCCAGCACCATTGACGAGGCTGCCCGCAAGATGCATTACGACGAGGAACTGATGGGACAGCTCATCCGCTTCGTCAGCAGTCATGAGGTGGGCCATACGCTGGGTCTGCGCCACAACTTTGGGGCTTCGAGCTCCGTGCCTGTGGAGAAACTGCGCGACAAAGCATGGGTGGCAGAACACGGACATACGCCCTCTATCATGGACTATGCACGCTTCAACTATGTAGCTCAACCGGGCGACGGAATGAGCCAAAACGAGATATTCCCCCGCATCAACGACTATGACTGCTGGGCTATTGAGTGGGGCTACACGCCCATGCTGGATGCCGAGACTCCGGACGAGGACTACAAGGCTCTGCAGAGCTTGTTCGTGAAGGAGAATGTGAAGAACAGACCACGCCTGTGGTGGGGTGACGGCGAGACCAGTCAGGACGACCCACGCCGACAGACCGAGGACCTGGGCGACGATGCCATGAGGGCAAGTGAATACGGTATCATGAACCTGAAGCGCGAACTGCAGAACCTGCCCGCATGGACTCATGCTGAGGACGACATCTATAATGAGAACCTGGAGACGATGTACGGCCAGATTCGCAACCAGTTCATGCGCTACTGCGGCCACGTAATTAACAACATCGGCGGTCAGCTGGAGAACTTCAAGACGAACAACGAGTCGGGCGACGTCTATCGTCCACAACCTCGCGAAAAGCAGCTTAAGGCCATGAAGTTCGTTGAACAAAACATCCTGACAGAGCCTACCTGGTTGCGCGACATGTCGTATGCTAAGCGTCTGGCTGCCGACCCCAGCACCCTCACGAGCGCTGTCGCAACAAACGGTGTATCGCGCCTGATGGGTCGCCTCGGAAGCCTTAATGACTTATACAAGGCTGATGAATATCTGGCCGACCTCAGCCGTATGATTATGAAGGACGTCAATCAGCGTGGCCTCTCACCCTACCGACAGACCTTGCAGGTTCAGTACGTCAACAACCTCATCGGACGCATACAAACCGACAATCCCAAGATTCGTCCCTATGCCCTGCAGGCACTCAAGCAGCTTCAACGCCAATTGGCTTCAGGCACTACGCCTCATGCCCAGGCTCTGAAGGACACTATCGACCGAATCCTCGTCATCAAGTAACGAAGGCCAGAAGTCGAAAGCCTAAGACAAGGAAGCCCGCTCAACCGAGCGGGCTTCTTCTTTCTCCCTTGTTCAGTACGTTGCAACATCATTGCAACTAAAAAAGGAAGCCCACTCACATACATGAGCGGGCTTCCCCTATCTTTAGGGCCTTTACCTTTCAGACTTTATTCTTAAGCGTTTCTAAGCTAAAGCGCTTTTTCTTCTTGTCGTTACCGTAACCATAGCCGTAACCATATCGGCCATAGCCATAGCCATAACCGTAACGCTTCTTCTCAAGCTTAGAGTCATTGATCAGGACGCACAAGTTATTGAACTTCTTCTCCTGATACAGGCGCTCGAGCTCGGGCAGATAACGACGGTCGAGCTTATGGTCGCGTACCACATAGATGGTGCAGTCGGCCACGCGGTTAACGATACCAGCGTCAGCAACTACCTGGGCAGGAACATTATCGATGACGATGTAGTCATACGTCTTCTTCAGTTCCGTAATCAAGGTCTCCAGGCGCTCGCTCATGAGCAACTCGGCAGGGTTAGGAGGCAGAACGCCAGCAGGCAGGATATCTACCTTGTTCTGGTCATCACCACGGATAATCATTTCTTCCAGATTCTCTACCGTACCACTCAGATACGAAGTCAAGCCTGCCTTGCGCTGTACGCCATAGAGCGACGACTGCGTGCGCTTACGGATATCGGCATCCACCAGGATTACCTTCTTGCCCATCAGCGACAAAGTATAAGCATAGTTGCGGCTTACAAAGGTCTTACCTTCACCTGGCATGGTACTGGTGAACATGATCACACGCGCATCCTTATTGACGAAAGTAAGGTTGAAGCGCAACATACGGAAAGCTTCGCTGACAGCATCGTTGCTCTGTTCATCGACAACCACATTGGTGTCCTTCTTGTCATGCTTGACACGAGGAATTTCGCCGATGACAGGAATGCTGGTGTATGTCTCCACATCCTTGCGACCACGTACGCCCATGTTCAGCAAGTTGATGAGATAAAGTACAACGAAGGGCAGCAACAGACCGATAAGCAAAGCGGCACAGTTGATGACCATGCGACGCGGAGCTATGGGGTTCAGGCTTCCGAAGGGTTGTTCTACCACGCGGATGTTTGCTTCCTGAATGGCCAGTTGCAGGGCTGTTTCCTCACGTTTGTTCAGCAAGTAGGTGTACAGCGTCTCCTTAATGCTCTGCTGGCGGTTGATGTCGATAATCTCCTTTTCCTTCTGGGGAACTGTTGCCAAGCTACCTTGCAGGTTCTGCTCTTCAGTCTGAGCCTGACGGGTTTGCAGGTCAACCGAAGCCTTATAGCCTTGCACCGAAGCAATGACGGCCTGCTTCATCTGGCGCAGGTTGGCATCCATTTCCTTAATGCTCGACGAACCTTCGCCTGCATTCTCCACTAAGTGGTTACGCTGCAGCATCAGGTCGTTGTAGCGCTGAATCTGGCTTTGCACACCGGCATCGGTAAGGCCACCAAGCATGGGAATAAGGGTATTACCCTGACTCGAACTGCGCAGATGGTTGAGCAGATACGAGATGCTGGCCTGCTGAGCCTGCAGTTGGATGGTGCGCTGGCGAGCCGTGTTACTTTGTGCCAGATAGTTCTGGGCATTCTGCGACAGGTCAACCAGATTGTTCCTTTGCTTAAACGAAGCCATTTCACCTTCCACGCGGCTCAAGTCCTTACTGATAATCTTGATACGCTCGTCGATGAAGTCTGCCGTGCTTTGTGCCAGCAGGTTCTTGTCCTGAATGATGCTACGCTTGTATGCTTCGAGCAGGGCAGCCAGGATGTCGTCGGCACGCTGGATGTTGGTGTCGGTGCAGACAATGCGAACCAGCGTACTCTCGCGGTCAACCTCACCTGCCGAGATGCGGGCACCAATCATATTGGCAGCACGCTCTATGTCGAGGTGAGTCACTGCAATGGTCTTGCCCTCGAACTTCTCCAGATACTCAGGCACGGGCACAATAATCAGTTTGCCCACCGGAGTCTTTACCATCTGGCCGAAGCGCACGATCTTATTGTAGTCCACCTCACCATTGCGAGTCACGATATTGTTGAGCTTACACTCGCTCTTATTCAACACTTCTACGTTGAACGAAGCCACGATGACCGAGTCTTCACTCTCCTGGAACTGGATGGAGAAGGGCTTAACATCGTAAAGCGACACGTCCTGCAGACGGTGCTTCTGGGTATAAAGCACATCGAGGTGAAGCTTACGCACAACCTCCTTCATGAGCATGTGGCTACGCAGGATGTACACTTCGTTCTTTACGGAACTTCCCGTCATAACGCCATTCAACTGCATCAACGCATCAGTACCTACAGCCCTACGACTACCACCCGTTCCGGCATCATCCTTTACCAACATCACAGCCTGACGCTGATAGATGTTAGGCTTCGTGGCCAGGTAAATGCGGGCAATGGCCAGACACACGATAGCTGACATCAGGAACCACTTCCAGTTGCTCAGCACCATGTCCAGAATCTCGCGCAACGACAGCATATCGTCGTTTACCTGAGCCTGCTTCAAACTTTGGTTTGTTGTATTATCCATAATCCTTTTCTATTCTCAAATAGTAAATGATAAATAGTAAACCCTTTAAGGGAAGGTCCTTTACTTCTTCGTAAGCGCAATAACCAACGAAACCACACTTACAAGCACGCTCACGGCTGTAGCCAGCACAGAGAGCAAGGTGTAACCCGTAGAACCCTTCACGCGCACACTCTTGTTGGGCTGCACGTAGATGATATCGTTCTGCTGCAGATAATAGGCAGGAGAATCGAATACCTGCTGCGGGTCGCGCACATCGACATCGTAGGTCACACGCTTGTCGCCAATCTCACGAACAACCAGCACATGCTCGCGCAGGGCGGAACCATTCATGTCACCGGCCTTACCTATAGCCTCGAGCAGTGTCAGGCGCTCGCCTTGGAAGGTCTGCGTACCCGGGTTCTTCACATCGCCCAGCACGGTAACCTTGAACGACATTACCTTCACGTTGACTACGGCATCCTTAATCTTTTCCACATCATTGGTTTGGAACCTCTGCTGCAGTTCGAGAGCCAGTTGCTTGCAAGTCTTGTTGCGGGTGTTGATGGTACCGAAGACGGGGAACTCAATGTTACCCTCCTTGTCCACAAGGAAGTAAGCCACACGCGAAGTAGTGTTAGCAGTGTTGCTACCCGTCATGCTGTTGGTGCCACCACCAATCAGGGTATTGTTATTGAACTTTGCAATAGCCTCAGGGAACCGGCTGCTGACCGAAATGGCCAGTTCGTCGTCGGGCTGAATCTCAAGCTCGAAAGCCTGCTGTATCTGCTGAGGAACGGCATACATCGTGTCGGCACCCTGCAGATAGACAATCTTCTGCGTAGAGATGCACGACGTGGTGCACATCGCCAACATTACCAATGTCAGCAGACCCAAAACGTAAACGATTTTTCTCATATTTTGCTTATTTATACTTTAACTCTTACTCTTTGTGCGCTAAAATGCATGCAAAGATACAAAATAATTATGAATAATGAGTTGTGTAATCGTATTTATTCACTTTAGACATTCAGAATTATGAAATAATTCTAATCTTTGGGGCTTCCAGGCATCTCAACATAGGCCAAACCTCGGTTTGATTTATCTCTGCTTAACGCGAAAATAGGCTGCACCTCGGAAATGCCATTCTTTAAGCAACATAGCCCTGCTATTCGACCTATCGGTCTGATGTATTCCAAAGGCAAACGGGCATGCAAGCCTGTCCTTTTGCCCTTTTGAATGCATTATATCGCTTTAAATTTGGTATTTCACTCGGTTTGCACTATCTTTGTCCCGATAAACGCATGAAAAGCACAAGAATTATACTCTGGGCAATGCTCTTTGCTCTGCTTTCGGGCCTCTGTGTTGGTCTGCGAGCCGAACGTGGCGTAGCTTCCTATTATCACGATCGCTTTCATGGCCGACTCATGGCCAACGGCATCCGCTATCATAAGGATAGCTTCACTTGTGCCCACCGTCGTTATGCCTTGGGTACATGGCTCAAGGTTACTAACCCTCGCAACGGCAAAGCTGTCATCGTGCAAGTTACCGACCGAGGTCCCTACTCCAAGCGCTTCACCATCGACCTCAGCCGAGCTGCAGCCCGACATCTCGAAATTATTCAGTCGGGATGGGCACCCGTAGAGATTGCTCAAGTCACCAGCCGACAGGGTGGCATCGTTCCCTTCCGTCTCGAAGAGGAGGAACCTGAGGAACTAATCGACATCGAACTCGATT
>JAGCVH010000054.1 GCA_017962495.1 Bacteroidaceae bacterium | reverse complement strand
TTAAGCCAGAAGCTAGCGTTAATCCTGAGACAGGATCAAACTCTTCACTGTACTATCTTGTTTTTTTCTCTTCTTTCAAAGAAAAGGATAGCGCACAACGAAAAGGACCCGCGGCTATAATTGGACTCGTTTTTTCGCATTCAGAATCGACGGTTCGATTCTCATTTCTTGTACTACTTTTTTGTCTATGTAAGTCTATCAAAGAACTCTTTTTTAAGTGCTCCCGAGAAGGTTTCTTCTCATTTGCGGATGCAAAGGTACGGCCTTTTTTTGGACTGGCAAAATATTTTGAGAGTTTTTTTCTAATTTTTTTCTTTTTTCTTGCAATACTTGCTTAAGCCAATGGGTTATCGTACCTTTGTTTCTATATATATAATAATGTATAGTAATTAATTTAATAAAACAGTATTTCATGAAATCCTTTATCAAGTACACTTTGGCCAGTTTACTGGCTTTAGTATTGTTTACAGTAGTGACCATGATAATTGGTCTAGTGTCTTTGGCTGGTATGATGGCTTCGGATGGTATGACTCCTTCCGTAAAGAACAATACCGTTCTGCGTATTAATTTGGGTGGTGACATAGCCGAGCAGACACAGGACACTCCATTTGCATCGTTAATGGGAGGCGGTCAGGAAGTGATTCCCGGCCTGCAGACATTGACCGAAGCCATTGCCAAAGCAAAGACGAACGACCATGTGAAAGGTATATATATTGAAAACGCGACCTTGTCTGGAACACCTGCCACAGTACAGGAACTACGCCAAGCACTTTTAGACTTTAAGGAAAGCGGTAAGTTCATTGTATCATACAGCGACAACTATTCTCAGTCGGGCTATTACATCAGTTCTGTGGCCGATAGGATTATGCTCAACCCCGAAGGAATGGTCGACTGGCATGGATTGGCATCAGAGCCCATGTTCTTCAAGGACGCTATGGACAAGCTGGGCGTGAAGATGCAAGTCTACAAGGTTGGTACTTTCAAGAGTGCCGTAGAACCCTTCATCAACTCTTCCATGAGCGAACCCAACCGTGAACAGGTTACCAGTTACCTCACCAGCATTTGGGAAGGGATGAAGAAGGACGTCTCGAAATCTCGCAAACTCACTGTCGAACAACTGAATACTTTGGCCGACGAATACGTGGCTATGCATCCAGCAACCTACATGGTGGAAAACAAGTTGGTTGACAAACTCACCTACATGGACGAGGTTAAGGAATACCTGAAGAAGAAGATGGAATTGAAAGACGATGAAAGTCTGAACTTCATCAGTCCGAAGGAGATGGCCAGCAGTGAAATGCCTGAATACAAGGAGCAGGACGACAAGATTGCCGTTTATTATGCTGTAGGTGATATTGTACAGACGGCAGGAAGCGTATCTCCCATGGGCGGCACTGGTCCTCAGATTGTAGGAGAGAAAGTTATCGATGACTTGCGTGCTTTGCGCGAGAACAAGAATGTGAAGGCTGTGGTATTGCGCGTGAACTCGGGTGGTGGCTCTGCCTATGCCAGCGAACAGATATGGCGTGAGGTGGAACTGCTGAAGCAGGAGAAGCCCGTTGTTGTATCCATGGGTGGTCTGGCCGCCAGTGGCGGTTACTACATTTCGTGCGGTGCCAACCAGATTTATGCCGAACCCTCCACTTTAACAGGCAGCATCGGCATCTTCGGTATGATTCCCGACGTGAGTGAATTGATTACCAAGAAGGTGGGCATCAAGTTCGATGTTGTGAAGACTAATGCACTGAGTGACATGGGCACAATTTCACGTCCGATGAATGCTGAAGAAGGTCACCTGATGCAAGCCATGATAGAACGCGGTTATGAAACCTTCACAGGTCGCGTTGCCATGGGCCGAAAGATGAAACTTGAGGACGTGAAGGCTATTGCCGAAGGTCGCGTATGGACTGGTGAGCAAGCTAAGGAGTTAGGCTTGGTTGACAAACTGGGCAATCTGGATGCCGCCATCAAGGCTGCAGCCAAACTTGCTAAGCTGGAGAAATACAACCGTGTCAACTATCCCGAACCTACTCCTTGGTATCAGTCACTGCTGAACCAGAAGAAGTCGGGCTATCTGGAAGCCGAACTGCGCGAAGTCTTGGGTGAATACTTCACCACCTTCTCACTGCTTCACTCTTTGAAGAATCAGGATCGCATACAGGCACGTTTGCCCTTCGACCCCAACATTCATTAATTAGGGAATAGAGATGGAAGGCGATCTGGTACGCATCAACGAATGGTTGTTGCCGTTGAGTTGGCTCTACGGCCGTGGCGTTGCTTTACGCAATGCACTATTCGACATGGGCATACTGGAATCGCGAACCTACAACATCCCCATTATAAACGTTGGCAACCTAACCGTCGGCGGAACAGGCAAGACCCCTCACACGGAGTATCTGATACGCCTGTTAAAGCCAACGTATAAGGTGGCTGTACTGAGTCGTGGCTATAAACGCAAGACGAAAGGCTATGTTCTGGCCACGGAAAAGAGCACGGTAGAGGAGATTGGCGACGAACCTTGGCAGATGAGGAAGAAATTCCCTGACATCTATATTGCCGTCGACCGCAGCAGGCGTCATGGTATCGAACGCCTGTGTTCGGACGAGGAGACGCGAGACGTAGATGTCATCTTGCTTGACGATGCTTACCAACACCGCTATGTGCAACCTGGCGTAAACATCCTGTTGGTTGATTACCACCGCATGGTGACTGACGACAAACTCTTGCCGGCAGGTCGATTGCGCGAACCCAAGGAAAGTATCAGGCGAGCACACATGGTTGTTGTGACCAAATGCCCGCACGACATCAAACCAATGGGCTATCGCGTCATCCAGCGCCAGTTATCCCTGATGCCTTTCCAAAAGCTCTTCTTCACTTCGTTGCGATACAACAGATTGCAGGCATTGTTCAGTGATTCGAGTCGTGATTTGCCCACCCCCACAGGTGGTGAACACGTAATGCTACTAACAGGCATAGCATCGCCTGAGCAAATGCTTATCGACCTGAAACAATACTGCAACGACATCACGCCACTCTCCTACCCCGACCATCATTACTTCTCGCCTGAGGACGTGCAGGAAATCAACCAAAAGTTCAAGTCCATGCCTCAGCCACGCCTCATCATCACAACCGAGAAGGATGCTTCACGACTGCGAAAGGCCGAAGGCTTGAGTCCAGAGGTTCGCGAGGCGTTGTATGTATTACCCGTCGAGGTGCAGTTTATGAGAAACGAACAAACCAGTTTTAACGATAAAATTTTAGGCTATGTACGAGAAAATCCAAGAAACAGCATCGTGGATTAAAGCCAGGATGCTCAACAAACCAGAAACAGCCATCATCCTGGGCACAGGTCTGGGTCGACTGGCCGATGAGATTGAAACGGAACAGGCCATCCCCTACTCCGAGATTCCCAACTTCCCTCAGTCAACCGTCGAGGGCCACAGCGGCAAATTGCTCTTGGGCAAACTGGGCGGCAAAGAGATTCTTGCCATGCAGGGCAGATTCCACTTCTATGAGGGCTACTCGATGAAGGAAGTTACCTTCCCCATTCGCGTGATGTACGAACTGGGCATCAAGACCCTCTTTGTCAGCAATGCAGGCGGAGGCACCAACCCCACTTTCAAGGTGGGCGACATCATGATTATCACTGACCACATTAACTTCTTCCCTGAGCATCCTCTGCGTGGAAAGAACTTCCCCACCGGTCCTCGCTTCCCCGACATGCACGAGGCCTATGACAAGCAACTCATAGCCTTGGCCGACCAGATTGCAGAAGAGAAGGGCATCAAGGTTCAGCACGGAGTATATCTGGGTACTCAAGGTCCCACCTTCGAGACACCAGCCGAGTATCGTATGTTCCATCGCTTTGGTGCTGACTCCGTAGGCATGAGCACTGTGCCTGAGGTCATTGTGGCTCATCACTGTGGCATCCGCATATTTGGAGTCTCCGTCATCACCGACCTCGGTGGTTTCGACAATCCCGTGGAGGTTAGTCACGAGGAGGTTCAACAGGCCGCAAACAAGGCTCAACCCTTGATGACGGAAATCATGCGAGAAATGATAAAGCGCTCGTAAGCGTGCGCAGATGAAAGTGTAACATATAAAGTTTTAAGTTGGAAATAGCCGAATTGGGTGAGTTCGGCCTCATTAGGCGACTCACCGAAGATATAAAACCTGAGAACCCAAGTACGGTAAAGGGCGTAGGCGACGATTGTGCCGTGCTCGACTACGGAGGTCCAAATCGCGTACTCGTAACCACCGATATGCTCATGGAAGGGGTACACTTCGACCTCCAATACACGCCTTTGCGTCATTTGGGATGGAAGTCCGTCATCGTAAACCTAAGCGACATCTACGCCATGAACGGTATGCCTCGACAAGTAACCGTTAGCCTGGCCTTGTCGAAACGTTTCTCTGTTGAAGATGTCGAAGAACTGTATGCCGGCATGCAACTGGCCTGTCAGGCTCATCATGTCGATCTTGTGGGCGGCGACACCACTTCCAGCCTTACTGGGTTAGCCATCAGCATCACGGCCATTGGTGAAGCAAAGGCAGAAGACATCGTTCTGCGCTCTGGTGCCCAACCCAACGACCTCGTTTGTGTCTCAGGCAATCTGGGTGCCGCCTACATGGGACTTCAGTTGCTGGAACGCGAGAAGAGTGTTTACTATCAGCAATTGCGTGAGGCCGGAGACAAGAAGGACGAAGTGCAGTTCCAACCCGACTTTAGCGGACGCGAGTATCTGCTCGAACGCCAGTTAAAGCCTGAGGCTCGTCGCGACATCATCAAACGCCTTCGTCAAGCAGGCATACACCCCACCGCGATGATGGACATCAGCGACGGACTCTCGAGCGAGCTCATGCACATCTGCACGCAGAGTCATACAGGCTGCCGCGTCTATGAGGAACGACTGCCGCTCGACTACCAGACCGCCGTTATGGCCGAAGAACTGAACATGAACGTTAGCACTTGCGCCCTGAATGGCGGTGAGGACTACGAACTCTTGTTTACTGTTCCCCTCACCTTCAACGACCAAGTTTCGCAATTGGAGGATGTCAAGGTCATCGGATACATCACCAAGCCGGAATTGGGTTGCGCCCTCATCACACGCGATGGTCAGGAGTTTGAACTCAAGGCTCAAGGTTGGCAACCCGAAGGACTAAGACCGAAAGACTAAGGCTCTCCGATTTTGAACCTTAGGTTCGACGATTTTGCACCTTAGGTCCTCCGGAATAAGACCTTAGGCCCTCTGCCAGAAGCCCTATACATTATCGCCCTAAGCCATATGCTTGGGGCGATACTTGTTTTTACGAGGAACGTACTTAAAGGAAATGTCCTCCAATCCCCTCTTTATACCATATTATTATATACACGCGCGCGAGGGGAAATCAATCAATGTTTGCAAAAGGCCCAAGGAGAACTACCTTACAAGACCATTTGGCTTCCTATCTGTTAAGAAAAATGAAAATTATCCTTTGCAAGAAAGGCATTCCAAAATTATTCTATAAATTTGCAGAAAGAAAATAAAGAACCAGCGAACCACATAAAAAGATATACCATGATGATTTATGAGTCTAATCCCCAACCAGGCCGTAGCATTCGCATGCTGTACGCTATTTTGATGTTGGCATTAGCACCATATGCTTTTGCCACCCCTAAGTTCCCAACAACTAACAGCTTTATTGAACAAGGCAACGATGCCAACAAACACGCTACGACCTTCACTTTGAAAGGTAAAGTACTACCAAATATGAATGTCGACAAATATCTGGTATACATCTGGCCTTATGAAGCAGAAGAGTTTCCACAGCCCATGGATTCTGTTGAGGTTAAGAACGGCCAATTCCAATTCTCATGCAATTTGGATCAGCCCTACTCTGGCATGCTGCAGGCTGTAAAAAAGGACGGTTCTATCGGAAAGTTCTTCTTGGAGTTCTTTTTTGTGCCAGGTGAGGAGTGTAAGATAGAAATCTATGGTGAAGAACTTAACGATTTTCACCTCAGTGGCAGTAAATTCTATCGCGACTGGGAGGCTTTTGGACAATTCTATAAAAAAGAACAAAAGAAGGCAATAGAACTCGCTGGTTCTGGCGATGAGGATTTCTTTGCTGCATTAGCCGACTATAACCTTCGTCACAAGGACGAAGAAGGCTGCATCCTCTACCAATATATGTGGCTATACGCTGGTATGGATTTTACCATCGCCGATGGCATACAACAAGGACGTTTCAAGCAATACATCCAACACAGGAAGTCGCAGTTCAATAAGGATTAAACCATAGCTGTCGAAAGTGGAAAAGCCACTAATCCCCGAAAGAAACTTAACGAAGAAACAGGAAGGCCTTATTTGAACTCCAAATAAGGTCGGAGGCGTTCGATATCCTCCTCGGTAAAACTGGGGAGTGAACGCAGGTCGTCGATACTCTGCAATGGTCCTTGGTTATGTCGATAGTTCCATATGTCCTGAGCACGATAGACACGCAGGTAGGGATGCCGCACAAGTTGATTCTTCGTTGCATGGTTTACATCGATACGACGAATGCTCGAAGGGTCAACGGTAAGCCACTGCCCAATGTCCTCAGGCATTCCTTCTATCTCCTGCAACTGACTCACAGAAGCATATCCTCCCAATTGCTGACGATAATAGACAATCCTACGGGCATAGTATGAACCGATGCCTGGAATCTTCTTCAAAGCCGTGGTGTCGGCTTCGTTTAATGCCACGACACTCCCCTCCTGCAGTTTCACGGGATGGAGGATTGTATCACGAGGCTGTTGAGGTTCCCGTTCCTCGAAAGTGACAGGTTCTGGACGCGAATACGAGCGAGGTTCAGGGGTCACGTACTGGTATTTCTTGTCGATGTGGATATGGGAAGCCAATCGCAACCACAATTCATTGGTCATACCCGGAATGCGCTTCACATCCGCGGGTTCGTGATATCGACCTCCCTTTGCCCTGTACTTATACACACCACGAACCATGAAAGGTGGGAAACCCAAACGAAGCAGGGTGGTGGAATCGGCTGTATTGGGATCAAAGTCAAAGGTCTCAAACCGACGTTCCATGACGGCATAATAACGATTGGTGCGAGTCTCTGCCTTACGCTGCTCAGGCACAGAGACTTCACGGGGATGACGCATGAAGACTGCCACCGCTACTATGAGGACAAGCAGCAAGGCCGCACAAAGGACGAGCAGTCCTCGACGTTCGCTTGATGTAGGTTCGAAGAACGCCATCAGCTGAGGAACAATTCATTAATGAAAATAACTGAGATAGCAAGCGGAGCCACCCAACGCACCAAGAAGATGTAGAGCCGGAACAGACGAATACGCAACGAGCCGTTGTTCGTGACCTCATTATATACCAACTGTCGGTCGAGTCGCCACCCTACAAACAGGCAGATGATGATGCCACCCATTGGCAGGATTATCTTGGCAGAGATGAAATCGAAGAGGTCGAACAGGCACAGACCGCCTACGCGGAAACCATTCCACACACCCATCGACAAGGAACAGGCAACAGCCAGAAGGATGCATCCCGCTGTGACCATACATGCCGCACGATGGCGACTCACATGCCATTCCTCATGGATGTATGCCGTCACGGGTTCGTGAAGCGAGATGGCACTGGTGAGAGCCGACAGCAACAGCAACAAGTAGAACAGACTCGAGAACAGGAATCCTATGAGTGGCACGTTGTGGAAAGCGATGTTGAACACATGAGGCAGGGTGATGAAGACCAAGCCAGGGCCCTCACCAGGCTCGACACCTGGCACAGAGAACACGGCAGGGAAGATGATGAAGCCACAAAGTATGGCCACGCAGGTATCAATCACACTGACACTCATCGCCGTCTTCATCAAGTTTGTGTTCGGACCGAAATAAGAGGCGTAGGTACACAGGCAACCCATTGCCAGACTGAGAGAATAGAAGGCCTGCCCCACGGCACTCAGCACCACGGAAGGCGTGACCTTAGCAAAGTCGGGACGAAGCAGATAGGTGATGCCTTCGGCGAAACCACTCATCGAGAACGAACAGATCACCAACACCGCAATGATGAGCAAGAGCATGGGCATCATCAACTTGGAGAACCGCTCTATGCCTCGTTCTACACCGCGAACGATGACGAAATGGGTCATCAACATGAACACCACCGTATAGACGATGGGTTCCCAAGGACTGGAAACAAACTGATTGAAGAACGCCTTATAGTCCTGATCGCCAGAAAGCCTGTTGAAGAACGATGCGATGGTGTAATGCAGCGTCCATCCCGAAACGACGATATAATAGCACGAGATGAAGAACGCCACAAACACGCCCTCGATACCGCCTATGCGCCACCAAGTCTTAGGTGCCAGTTTGCGGAATGCCGTGATGGTGTTGGCATGGGTGTTCCTGCCGATGACAAACTCGCTTATCATTACCGGAACGCCGATGAAGAACACACTGAAAAGATATATCAGGATGAAGGCGGCACCACCATTATTACCTACCTCCGTAGGGAAGCGCCACACGTTGCCCAAGCCTACTGCCGAACCTGCTGCTGCAAGCACGACGCCTATCTTGCTTCCAAAACTACCTCTATTTGACATCAGTTTGCAATTTCATTAAGGAATACGATACCCACTCCGATGGGGGCAACCCAACGAATGAGGAATAACAGGATGCGAAGCCCACGAACCCGTAGTTTACCTCCGTTGGTCAGTTGGTCAACAACAAATCGACGGTCGAGATACCACTCCACGAACATCGTTATCAAGATACCACCCAGAGGCATGAGGAACTTGGCAGTGAGGAAGTCGAAGAGGTCGAAGAATCCTCTGTTCCATATCTTCACATCACTCCAAGGACCAAACGAAAGCGAACAGGCTGCACCCAGCACGATGCACACTATCGTGACCACCATAGCGGCACGTTGTCGCGAAAGGCGGTAGTTCTCGTGGATGAAGGCTGTGGCTATTTCGTGCATGGAGATGGTACTTGTCAGGGCTGCCAGAAGCAACAGCACATAGAACATGGCCGAGAATAGATAACCCAGCACGGGCAAACCCGCAAAGGCTTCATTGAAGACGTGAGGCAATGTGATATACACCAAGCCCGGACCTGCGTTAGGTGCCACGCCTGCTACTGAGAAGACGGCAGGGAAGATGATGAAACCACTGAGGATGGCCACTGCGGAATCGATGACACACACGTTCAGAGCCGACGACACCAGTGGCGTATCAGGCTTGAAATAGGAGGCGTAGGTGGCCAAGCATCCCAGTCCCACACTCAGTGAGAAGAAGGCCTGTCCCATAGCCGAGAGCACGACGCCTGTGGTCACCTTAGAGAAGTCTGGACGCAAGAGGAAACGCAACCCCTCGTCTGCTCCAGGCATCGTAAGCGAACAGCACACAAGCACCACAATGATGAACAGCAGTACGGGCATCATGACCTTGGAGAACCGCTCTATGCCTCGCTCCACGCCACGCGACACAACGTAGTGGGTTATCAGCAGGAAAGTCAGTTGGTAGGCAAGTGGCTTCCAGGGATTCGACACGAAACGCTGGAACACAGCCCCAAAGTCCTGCCCTGCCGTAAGGTGGTTCGTGAATGACTGTACCGTGTAGTGAAGCGTCCATCCTGCCACCACGCTATAGAATGAGAGCACCAGAATGCCACCAAGCACACCCATGAAACCGGCTACAATCCAAGGTTTGCCTGGAGCCAGCGTGCGATAAGCACCAACGGTGTTGGCCTTGCTGCCCCGTCCTATCACGAACTCTGCCAGCATGACAGGCATAGCCAACAGGAACACAAAGCAGAGGTAAACCAGTATGAAGGCGGCACCACCATTGTTTCCCACCTCGGTAGGAAAGCGCCAGATGTTGCCTAAGCCCACGGCAGAACCTGCCGAAGCCAAAATCACGCATAAGCGACTCCCAAACTTTCCTCTACTGGTGGAATCAATCACTTTACCTTAATAATTAATCAGAAAAACGCTGCAAAAATACGCATTATTTCGTATATTTGCAACAAATTCTTATATAATGAAAGAGTCGTACTTAAAAAGATACCCCTTAAGCCACTTCGTCATCGCAGTTGTCATCATTCTTTCACTGGCACCCATACCCGAAATGCCTCGACTGGCCAACATCAATCTGTTGGACAAGTGGACTCACTTCATCATGTACGGTGGTTTGTGCCTTGTCATCTGGTGGGAATACTGGCGTCAGCATCGCCAAATAAACTGGCAACACATCACGGTAGGTGCCATTCTGTTGCCTATCATACTGGGCATATTGATGGAACTTGGACAGACATACCTTACCACCTGTCGCACAGGCGACTGGCTCGACGCTGTTGCCAATGCCATTGGTGTTGCCCTTGGCGCAGTGGTTGGCTACTTTATTTTGCCCAGGATTTGTAAGGGTTAGCCCTCAGGTGTCCGTTGTAGTACCGACGATCTCCCGTAACTTCTTTCCCGATGAAGTCTGGACACAGGAATGTGTCGTCTTCGCTACGCAGTTCTATTTCTGCCATCACCAGTCCGTCGTTGTCGCCATGGAACTCATCGACCTCCCATGTGTGTTCTCCATCGGGACTCTTCACCAGATAGCGGTGTTTGTCGATGATGCCTGGTTCGCATAGCAACAGCAGGTCGCGTGCGTCGCTAACAGCTATCTCCGTCTCGAACTCATAGCGCGACAGGCCTGCCTTTCCAGCAGGTCCCTTGATGGTCAGATAGCCTTTGTCGTCACGAATACGGATACGCACAGTGCGACCGGCCTTAGTGCCGATATAGCCCTGCTGAATGTGACTGCAGGCATAAGCCTGAGCCTTGAAGTCTCCCTCGACGAGAAACTTCCTTTCTATTTCTTGCGCCACGCCTTAATTAGTTCATCAGGAGAACCACCAAGGCCACGCCCAGGATAACGAGTCCGATGATGATTCCACGAATCACCTTGCGAGCTTGTTCTTCCTCGTGTGCAGCATGCTTGGCTGCTCTCTTCATTCTGTTTTCTTTCTTGATACTCATAGTTTTATTATACGATTTAACGATTTGACAATTGGACCGCTCGGCATCTGCGAAGCAATGACGCTTGCGTAGATCAACGGAGCAAGAATTTGACAGCTGGACGATTTCACGATTTTACAATTTATGGCCCCTCTCAGGAGAGGGATGGAGTGTGGTCCTTTATTCACTCTTCATTATACTTTAGCGCTCGCGCGCTATATCATTCCTCCGCCCCAAACTCCATGAGGTAAGCCTTGATGAAGGCGTCTATCTTGCCGTCCATTACGCCACCCACGTCACTAGTCTGATAGTTAGTGCGATGGTCCTTGACACGGCGGTCGTCGAAGACGTAGCTCCTGATTTGGCTTCCCCACTCTATCTTCTTCTTCCCTGCTTCCACCTTCGCCTGCTCTTGCATGCGATGCTGCAGTTCCTTGTCATAGAGCATGGAACGCAACAGACGTAAGGCATTCTCCTTGTTCTTGGGCTGGTCACGAGTCTCCGTGTTCTCGATCAGGATTTCCTCTTCCTCGCCCGTGTAGGGGTCTTTGTATTGATAGCGCAAGCGAACACCCGATTCCACCTTGTTCACGTTCTGTCCACCTGCACCCGACGAACGGAAGGTGTCCCATGAGATGCGAGCCTGCTCTATGTTCACCTCTATCGAGTCGTCCACCAGAGGGGTCACGAACACCGATGCGAACGATGTCATGCGCTTGCCTTGGGCGTTATAGGGAGAGACGCGCACCAGACGATGGACACCGTTCTCGCTCTTCAGATAGCCGTAGGCAAACTCGCCCATGATTTCGAGCGTACAAGTTTTGATGCCTGCATCGTCGCCATCGAGGACATTGCTGACCACGCACTTGTAGCCGTTCGACTCAGCCCATCGCATGTACATGCGCATGAGCATCTGCGCCCAGTCCTGTGCCTCTGTACCTCCTGCTCCGGCGTTAATCTTCAGCACGGCGTCCATGGCATCCTCCTCACGGCGAAGCATGTTCTTCAGTTCCAGGTTCTCCACGGCGTCAACGGCCTTGTGATACAGGTCGTCCACCTCATCCTCTGTCACCAGTTCTTCCTTGTGGTATTCGAAGGCCAGTTCCAGTTCATCGGCCAAAGCCTTCACTTCATTGTAGCCTTTTATCCACTTCTCCAAGCCCTTCACTAGTTTCATCTGCGACTCGGCTCGTTTCTGGTCGTCCCAGAAGCCAGGTGCCTGTGTTCGCAATTGCTCTTCCTCGAGTTGTATTTGCTTGGCGTCTATGTTCAGGTATCGGTGAAGTTGTTCCGTACGGTCCTTCACCTCTTTCAGTTGTTCAACAGTAATCAAAGTTATTTACGATTTGACTAATTACGACTCAGTTAAAATAAAAACACCCATCACTCCTCATACATTGCCTCGATTTCCTTCTTGTAGTTCTCGTACACCACGGGGCGCTTCACCTTCAGGGTATTGGTAATTTCGCCTTTCTCCAGGCTGAAAGGCTCTGGCAACAGGGTGATGCGCTTCACTTGTTCGTAGTGTGCCAGATCCTGCTGCAGGGTTTCGATGCGGTCGAGGATGAACCTATTCACCTCCTCGTTCTGGCACAGTTCGGCACGATCCTTGAAGGCTATCTTATGGTCGTGAGCCCAATGCTCCAGTACTGCGTAGTCGGGGATGATGAGCGCAGAGACAAACTTATGCTGGTCGGCAATGAGCACGCACTGGTCGATGTAACGGTCCACCACCAGTTTCGTCTCTATCATCTGCGGAGCAATGTACTTACCGTTGCTGGTCTTGAACAAGTCCTTGATGCGGTCGGTCAGGAACAGTTCGCCGTCCTTCATATAACCGGCATCACCTGTGTGGAACCATCCCTCGTCGTCGATGGCGTTTGCCGTCACCTCTGCCTTGCGGAAGTATCCCTTCGTGATGGTGTCGCCCTTCAGCAGGATTTCGCTGTTCTCACCTATCTTCACTTGCACGCCTGGCAACAGTCGGCCTACCGAACCCAGCGTGATGGGTTCGTCCATGTGGTCGCACGACACGGTGGCAGTGGACTCCGTCAGTCCGTAACCCACCATCATGTTTATGCCTGCTGCATGCACGAATTCCTCCACCTCCACGGGCACTGCTGCACCGGCAGTGGGGAAGAAGTTCTGTCGCTCCAGTCCCAGGTTCTTCAGCAGCAGGGCGATGACCGTCTTCTCATAGACCTTATACTTCAGTTTCAGTCCCAAGGGGGGCTCTTGCTGACGGATGCGGTATCCCACATTATATTCCTTACCCACGCGCAGGGCGTCGAGCATAAGCGTGCGCTGCACAGCACTGCTGTTCCTTATCTTCTCCTGCACGCCAGCATAGACCTTTTCCCAGAAGCGAGGCACCGCTGCCATACACGTCGGATGCACTTCGAGCATGGACTGCAGCACGTCCTGCGGACGCAGGTTCACGGCCAGTGTACAACCGAATCCCACGCACAGATAGCTCCATGCCCTTTCGAAGATGTGGGTGAAAGGCAGGAAGTTCATGATGACGTCCTTTTCCGACAGAGGCAAGACTCCCACGTGTCCGCGGAAGGCGGCTGCATACTGGCGATGGGTCTGCATCACACCCTTCGACAGTCCTGTCGTGCCACTGGTGTAGAGGATGTTGGCCAAGTCGTCGGGTTGCAGTTCATCGCTACGCTTCTCCACCTCCTCCTGATAGGGCAGTCCCTCGCCCAGCTGCAGGAACTCGTCGAAGGTGATACTCGTCTTGTCCTGTGCGTTCTTCTTCACTTTTGGGTCGAAGATGATGAGTTTCTTCACGTGCGGTTCAATCTGCATCACACGCAGAGCCGTGTCATACTGGAACTGCTCTCCAACAAAGATGTAGCGTATGTTGGCGTCCGAGACCATATAGCGCACCTGCTGTTCACTACTTGTAGCATAGAAAGGAATGGTGACGGCACGCACGCCATAGGCACCGTAGTCACAGAACATGCATTCGGGCTTGTTCTGCGAGAACACGCCCACCTTTTCCTGCACCTCCACGCCCAGGCTTATCAGTGCATTCGACACCAGTCGCACCTTTCTTGAGAACTCATTCCACGAGATGTCGCACCACTTTCCGAGGTCGTAGTCACGGTACATCATAGCCACACGGTCGCCGTAGCGCTCTGCCTGAGAGTGTATCAAACGGCTCATAGGAGTTTCATTCAGCATAGTAACCCTAATTTAAGTTCCATGCAAAGATAGTGCAAACCGAGCGCAATAACAAATATAAGAGCAGGAAATTATGTAAATATGATATAAAAACATGTTTTATATATCATGTTGAGATAATAGAAGGCTTCTTTCCCGTGCCGTTCAGGACAGCAATCTGACGATTGTAATAAGTAGGCATTTCTGTACTTACTTTATTAGGTTTGACATCAGACTCCAAGAAGGGCTACCCCCGACGCCTATGGCTTCCGGCCCAGACGCCTAGGAGGAAAGTTTCTTTCCCTTAGGAGGATAAGTCCTCACTTTTAGAAGGTAAAGGTAACACATTATTGGAGGATAACAAATTCCTCGGCGTGGAATCATCGTCTCACGCCATGAAACGAAGGTTGCACGTCGTGGAACCATTGTCTCACGTCGTGCAACCTTTTATACTATCAGCCTTATTTATAGGCTCTAACTTCACTGCAAAGATACGAAAAAGTAAGGGAAAAAACAAAATAAATGAAGGAAAAATATAGAAAAAACCTCCATCACTTGCAAGTTACTCGCAAAAGCATATTAATAGGCTTATCTATGCCTTTATTGCAACGATTAAAAGCCTTATTATGATTATTTCAATTCAGAAGCTCGATTATATCTATGGTGGTACAGGCAAGACTTTATCCCATCGCAGGGAGACATTCCTTATTTTATTCGATGAAATGGGTACTTTTTGAATAACATAGGTAAAAAGGAACATGAGCTAAAAACTCAGCCCATGCTCCAACCAATGTGTCTAAAATAATTCCTCGCCCTAATAGGGAAAACGGGAAGAGAGGCTAACTATCGCCCTATCCAAGCCTCGGGATTGAGCAAGGCAGTCTCCTTGCGAAGCTGGAAGTGGAGGATGTACTGACCCGTGCCGTCATTGGCAACAGTGCCCAAGAGGTCGCGAGCCTTTACTTTCTGGCCCTTATGAACGATGACGGACGAGAGGTTGCAATAGACAGAGATGTAACTACCATGACGCACAAGCACGTTCTTCATGCCTCCAAAGGTGAAGACTGCCGACACTTCGCCGTCGAAGATGGTTCGCGCACGCGCTCCTGAGCGACCCACGTAGTTGGTGCCTTTGTTGCTGAGCACGACGTGGGAGTGGCCTGAGGTGTTGGCACCATACCGGGCTCCAATCATGTATTCGCCTGTGATGGGGACAGGCAGACGCCCCTTGTTCTGGGCAAAGCTTCCGTTCAGTCGCTGCTCCTCGGGCGTGAGCCATTTCGAGGAAGAGGAGGTGGTGGTGGACTTCGTCGTGGTCTTGGTCGTCGTAGTGGACTTCGACTGGGTGGTAGTGCTCTTCTTCTTTGCGGCTTCTGCAGCAGCCTTGCGCTTGGCCTCCTCTGCCGCCTTGCGTTTGGCTTCGGCCTCTGCACGCTTGCGGGCTTGCTCTATTTCGTAGGCAATAACTTGGTCTATCTTCTTCTGCAGGGCAGTAATCTGCGCCTGTTTGTCGGATACTTGTTTCTGCAGGTCTTTGGCTTTCTTCTGCAGGGTGTTCACCTGAGTCTGCTGTTCCACCTGCTGCCGAGCCAGTTTGGCACGTTCCTGCACCAAGACTTGCATCTTGCGGTTCATCTCGCTCTTCAGGCCTAAGAGCAGGTTCTGGCGTTCGAGGAGTTCTATCTGCTTGGCCTGTACCTGTTCGCCCAGCGTGCGCTCGTAGGAGGCATACTGACGGGTGTAGCGCAGACGGCGGTACATCTGGGTTACATCGCCTGCCGACAGGGCAAAGAGCAGGGAACTGTTGGTCTTGCGATAGGCCTGTGCCATGCGCAGGGCGTGGGTGTATTTGTTCTTCTTTACCGTCAGGATGGAGTCGAGCACTTGTATCTCGGACTGTACGGAATCGACCAGCGTCTGCAGGCTGTCGAGGTCGCGTTCCGTGTCGTGGATGTAACGCACGCGAACCTCAATCTCTTGGTCAAGATAGCGCAGGGTCACTTGTCCTTTTTGCACGTCCTTCTTGGTCTTAGACAGGTCGTTCTGCGACTTCTTCAAGTCCTTCTCCAGTCGCGACTTCTGGTTCTTCAGGTCCTTCACCTTCTGACTGTTCTGGGCCTGCAAAGGCAGAGCTAAAAACAAGAGGATGACCCATCCTAACCCTCCCTTGAGGAGAGGGAACCAGGCTGTGCGTATTGATAGTTTGTTTCTCATATTCTTTTCATCTGCCTCCTTTTAAGGGAGTGCGAGGGGTCAGCTTACTTCGCCACTGACATCAGGGCCTTCATGACTGCATCGAGGGAGATGGGGGTGTACTTGGAAGATACTTCGGTGCGCGTTTCCCAACTGTCGCTCTCCTTTAGGTTAGAGAGTTCGATTGTGGCCTTGTAACTCGTCCGCTTGGGCTTGGCTTCAAACACAATCTTGCCAGGGAACTCACCATTGCCCAAGGGCTGCCAGTCGCTGTAGGTCCACTCGAACATAGGCGTTGGCGAGGGTTCGGCCTCACCCCAGAAGACACGCTGGAGCCTGTCGAAAGTGACGCCTGCTTCTGCCAGTGAGGGCACTTCATCGTAAGTGACACGACAGAAACGCTTGTTCAGGCGGTCGATGACAAGCAGATAGTCGGGTGTAAGTTCCAGTGTACCCACACTGACGGTGATAATCATCGTGTAGGTTAGGTTCAACTGAATGACCTCGTCGCGCTTCAAGCGGTAGGTTCCTCCCACGTTGACACGCTTGCCACCTGACTCCAACGTCATGTTCAGCTTTGCCGTTACGGCATTGACACCCGTGGCCTTGGGTGTCTTTCTGGCGTCCTTCTCCTTTTGCTTGTCGGCTTCCTTCTTGTCCTTCGACTTCTTATTCCCTTGTGTGTCGGCGGGGTACTCGGTCTGCGTGGGACTTGTGGAGGAGTCAGTACGCTGGGCGTGTCTCGACGAACGGCAACCTGAGAGCACCAAAGCGCCCACAGCCACCAATAGTATGAGTTTCTTCGTTTTCATTCCTTAATATATTTCTTCTGTTTCAGTTTTCGGGTCAGGACGGCACTCTCGCTCCCCTTCTGCTGAGCCAGCGACCAGTAACGCATGGCCTGTTCCATATCGGCGTTCCGGGCATAGATGTCGCCAGCATGCTCAAGGACATCGGCATGAACATCGTCGTCGGCAAGGAGGAGACTGTCGGACGTGGAGGGAGAGATGACGCGATCGATGTAGAACTTCGCCATCGTATAGTTGTTCTGCATGAAGAGAACCCATGCGTAGGTGTCGAGATAGGTCTTGTTGAGGGGCTCGGCCTTGATGGCTCGATAGGCCATGCGCTCGGCCTCGTCGAGGCGTTCGTTACGCAAACTGAGGTAGTAGGCGTAGTTGTTGAGACAAGCGGCATGGTCGTCCTTATAGACAAGACAACTGTCGTAGGCGGCAAAGGCTTCGTCGTGCTTGCCTTGGTCGTAATAAATCTCTCCCAGTATCTCATAGATGTCGGCAATGAGTTCGGGTTGAGCCTGCCCTTCGGCCTGCTTCAAACCTCCCTGCAAGACTTCGATGGCGGGCTCGTTTTGCTTCATCTGCGTCAGAGCAATGCCGAGGTAATAGTAATAGGTGAGCGACTCGGGATGGGTGTTGATGCCCATGCGACAGATCTCGGCAACCTGTTCCATGTCGCGCTGACTAAGATACAAGGCAAGCATGCGAGAAAGAGCGTTCTCGTTAGAGGGATCGACCTTGAGCAAGTCGCGCATGGCGACAGTGATGCTGTCCTGACTGGCTTGCGAGTGCATGAGGTAGGAGACACGCAGGGAATACATGAGAGGCGTGGGCGACAGGCGTATCAGAGAATCCAAGGTCTCCATCACCACCTGCTTCTGCTGGGGTTGTCCCTTCAAGTCATCGATCAAGACGGCAACCATCTGCGTCCGGACATCGTCGGGCGTGTCCTTGGCATAGAGCAAGGAGTCGCGCAGGGACTGACGCAAATCAGTCTGCTTGGTGTGGGCATAATAGTCCATCATGGCCATGCGCAATTCCGCATTCTGGGGGTCGGCCTGTGCCACGGTGTTGAAACATTCCAATGCCTTGTCGGGGTCGTCGTTATCGAGATATTGCTTGCCTCGGATGAGGGGGATGCGTAAGTCGTAAGGCGACTCGCGTTGCAATTCCTCCAGCACGGCGAAGGCCTCGTTCTTGCGTTCCTGGTCGAGGTAGAGGGCATACTTCTGCATACTGGTCTGCAGGGTTCGTCCTTCGAGCAGTTCGATGCGGTCGAGCGCACGGATGGCTTCGTCCGTCTTGCCATTGGCCTTATACAACTCCACCAACTGGTAGAGCACATCGGAACGGCGTGTCTGCAACTCCGCCAGGCGTTCCACTACGGGAATGGCCTCGTCGAACTGGTTCTGGGCAAGATAGGCGGCAGCAAGCGACTGGATGTATCGAGGATTGCGATTGTCGAGTTCCACCACACGACGGAACAGGGCTGTGCCTATGCTGTCCTGACCATAGAAGAACTTCAGGTAGGCCATCTCGAACAAGGCATCGGGGTCGTCGGGGTCTATGTCCAGACAATGCTGGAAGAGGTCGTGAGCCTCACTGAGATTGCCTGCCAACTTCTGCTTGATGGCTTCCTGAAAGAAATACGAAAGCCTACGCGCATCGGCAGGTGCCAACTGCGTTCGTTGCACAACTTCCTTCACCACCTTCTTGCGACGTGCCTCAGAAGGAAGTGCCAATACAAAAAGCAGGAAAAGAAGGAACAAACGTTTCAACACAAATCCCAATATTAAACCTTAAAACCTAAAACTCGATTAACCTATTAACCTTTTAACCCATTAACCCCTTATACTCCCGTATGCCCAAATCCGCCTTCGCCACGTTCCGTCTCATCGAGCACCTCAACAGCCACCAAATCAGGCTGTTCGTGACGGGCAATCACCATCTGGGCAATGCGTTCGCCATCGTTGATGACAAAGGGAGTCTGACTTAGGTTGACCAATATTATACCTATCTCACCACGATAGTCGGCATCGATGGTGCCTGGGGTGTTCAACACCGTCACTCCATGCTTCAGGGCAAGACCACTGCGAGGACGCACCTGTGCCTCATAGCCTGCTGGCAAAGCGATACGCAGACCTGTGGGTATCAGTCGGCGTTCGAGAGGCTGGAGGGTTATGGGTTCGTCGAGGTTGGCTCGTAAGTCCATGCCTGCCGACAACGAGGTTTCGTAACGAGGAAGTGCGTGATGCGAACTATTAATAATACGGATTTCCATAACATTATACTTAAAACGCGCTCAAAGGTAACAAATAATTATGAATTATGAATTATGTAATCGAATTTATTCGCTCGATTCATTCAAGAATTACGAATAAATTCCTAACTTTGCAGTAACATTATACGATAACAGGATGAAATGGGAACAACTTCTTTCTAATAAACGATTTGGTCAGGAAAAAACACCTCATCGCGAGGACGACCGTTCGGAATTCCAACGCGACTTTGACCGCCTCATCTTTTCGGCTCCTTTCCGTCGTCTGCAAAACAAGACGCAGGTCTTCCCCTTGCCAGGCAGCATCTTCGTGCACAACCGTCTTACCCACTCCTTAGAGGTGAGTTCGGTGGGAAGAAGTCTGGGAAACGACGTGAGCCGCCTCTTGCTTGAGCGTCATCCACGCCTTGCAAAGACACACCTGACGGAGATGGGTAGCATAGTCAGTGCCGCATGCCTGGCACACGACTTGGGGAACCCTCCCTTCGGACACAGTGGAGAAAGGGCTATCGGAAGCTACTTCAGTGAGGAAAAAGGACGCAAATATGAGACCTATTTCTGCGATGAAACGGGCGATTCTCTCACACCTGAGCAGTGGCAGGACTTGGTGCATTTCGAAGGAAACGCAAACGCTTTCCGACTGCTCACACACCACTTCAGAGGCAGACGCGAAGGCGGGTTCGTGATGACGTACTCCACCCTCGCCAGCATTGTCAAATACCCATACTCGAGTAGTCAGGCCTCGAAGAAAGGGAAGTTTGGTTTCTTCCAAGCCGAACAAGCCGATTTTAACAAGATAGCACAGGAGTTAGGCATCAAGAAAGTGAAGAATGGCAAAGGCGGAGAGCAGTATGCCCGATACCCACTGGTCTATCTCGTGGAAGCCGCCGACGACATTTGCTATCAGATTATGGATATAGAGGATGCCCACAAACTGAAGATTCTGACCACGGAAGAAACACACAAACTGCTCATGGGCTTCTTCGACAAGGAGAAGCAAAAGGAGATTCGCGCCAGACTGGCTCAGTTGGACGACATTAACGAACAGGTGGTTTACTTACGTTCCATCGTCATCAGTCTTCTCGAGAACGAGTGTGTGCGGGTGTTCGTGGACAACGAAAAGGCCATCCTGGACGGACGCTTTGAGGGAAGTCTTATCGACCACATTAGTGAACGGGCAAGCCAAGCATACAAGACTTGCGTAAAGACGGCTGTCACCAAGATTTATCGCGCACAGATGGTTGTGGACATCGAGATTGCAGGTCACAAGGTCATAACCCAATTGCTCGACCTCATGCTGGAGGCTGTGACGCACTCCGATCGCACCTACTCGATGATTCTCATCAATCGCGTAAGCTCGCAATACCAGATAGATGCGCCAACGCTGTACGAACGCATACTTGCCGTGCTTGACTACATATCAGGCATGACCGACGTGTTCGCACTCGACCTCTATCGTAAAATTAATGGAATGAGCCTGGCAACCGTTTAAGCCAGGCTTTTTAATTACCCGAAATCTTAATAGTAATATTATCCCGCACTTAACATTTCGGGGTGTCATGCGTTATATAAATAGATGACACGAATAGAATTTGAACGGACGCTCCTGAAAACACGCTCCAAAATGCTGCGCGTGGCCACAGACTTCTTCCACGACGAGGAGAATGCTGAGGACATCGTGCAGGAGGTCTACGAACGTATGCTTCGTCGAGGATGGCACGAGGGTGACGACCTTGAAGCCTTGCTCATCCGAGCCACCAAGAACCTGTGTGTAAGCGTATGGCGACGACAGAAGTTGCGAGAAACAGAACGATTGGAGAGCATCCCTGAACCTGCGGGACACCTTACTGCTGACATGCCTCTTCTGCAACAGGAACAATGTATGGCTCTGGAGAATGCTATCAGGCGACTGCCCCCTTCGGAACAAAGACTCATCCGCATGAAGGGCGACGACCTGAGCCTGAAGGAAATATCGGAGCAGACAGGCATCCCGAAACGCTCGGCCAGCGCCATGCTCAGTACAGCAAGAAAACGATTAATGGACATCTTAAAAAGAAGGAACGATGATTGACAAGGAACTGATACACCAGGCCGCAGAGGACATAGACATCTTCGAGGCCGACCTTACTAAAGAGTACGACCGCTTGTGCCCACCCAAGCCTCGCATAATACGTCTCTGGCCTATGGCTGCAGCCGCTTGTGCAGCGGGAATCATTGCTATTTTACTAATGCCTCCAAAAGAAACGAAGGTTGAGTCTCATTTCCCTTCAAAGGAGCCAATGCAAATGTGGCCTTATGACGAAGGGCTGTCAATGATAGATGTACAACTTGCCTATCAGCAGGAGATTAAGGAAAAAGGCGAACGACTAGCCGCCTACATCCAAGAGCAACAAGAACCCATAGTTGAACAATATTAAACATACAAACATATGAATACAAGATACCTTATATATATAATGATGCTCGCCACCATGAGCATAGCCTCGTGCACCCAAAACGTAACGGAGAAACCGGATCATGAAGTAGAAACCCTCACAGAACTGTTCGACAGTCTGGCAAACCGCGGAGCTCCCGCATCGCATGTAATTAGCTGTGCACAGGATTCGACGATGAGTGACGAATATACCATCTTTACGGTTGTAGAGGATACGACGAAAATGACAGATGTGGTTGACAAGGAATGGTATCGGCAAGCGGCCGACAATCAGCGCTTTCTGTTACGCAATGCAACGTATCTGGTGGAAAAGATGTGCAAGACTGCAAAAGAAAGCTATCGATACACCACACCCGACTCTGTGGACTACAGCATTACGATAGAAAAAGAGCCGCGAAAGATGCTGACCTTCCGGCACTACAAGGGTGAGCGGAATGCAGATTGCATTGTCCTGTTCTATACCATAAAGAAAACCACGAAGGTTACACCGAAATCAGCTGACCCCAAGCCTATGCAGGCATTACTTAAACAGTTGCTGGCAGAGCAGAAGGGTGTTAAGCAGTACCCCGTCCACTACGAGTGGGACGAAGGAGTGCCTTTCCCCACCGAAGGGGAAATCTATACTTCGTTCACTTTCCGTATGGGGCATGGTGCTGATTCTCTGGCCGCCTCATTGGTCACAGGCACCCATTACATCATTCCCGTCAAGGGATTTGAACAAGCGCAAGAGCTGGAAAATGAGCTTTGCAACCGTATGATACGGTTTTCTGCGGAGCAGCCCGTCTTCTCCAGATTGCAGACGGCCGCCCTTCCTGGCTGTGAAAAAAGGAGGTTGCAGCACTACTGGCAGTATGCTACCATCAAGGGGAAAAGACGGATGATATACCAGTTGGAAGCGGAGGCCTTTGGTAACAATGTTGAGGGATGTGGCAACGCTCTGCATATACTGGAGCTCAACACGGACGAAGCCCCACGCCTCACCATCCCTCTCAACTGGTGGGCAATAATGCGCACCCACAACACCAACATCTACTATAGGGAAGAATATGAAAAACATCTTCCCAACCAATGAATCTTTATAAAAGAATAATGCGTTAGACTTGTGGCGCAGGAACTATCAAGTTCTAAACCTTGTAGAATATGCGGTGGGCTCCATCGATGATCTTTACCAGTTCGGGATGTTCGGCGGCAAAGGTATCGATGTGACGCATACGCTTCTCCTGCAGGATTTCGTCGACAGCAATCAGGATGCCCGTCTCCTCCACATCGCCAAAGCCGTCGTTGATGGCTGTGCCGAAGAGTTTCATCGTAGGACTTAGACTCATGTAGGCGTTTACCAAGGGAGGAATGTTGTAACCCAACTGCCTTACTTCGCGGTTGAGGATGCGATAGTCCTTGCGGAACTCATCCTCTGTGAACAAAGCCCTGAATATGGCAGGATCATGCTCCAAAATCAGCGGTTTCATCGGAGAAATTAGGCGGTCGGGGTCAGGGAAATGCTTCTGTAGGAAGTACAGAATCATGTCGCGAGCCATGCGGTCGTAGGTGGGATACATCGTGAACTTGCCGAAGAGGTAACGCACGGACGGTTCGATAACGACCAAAGCACCCAAGCCGTCCCACAAGTTATCGAGTGCATAGAGGGCTTTGGAACCCATGCGAGTGCTCTGATATTCGAGGGTGACAAAAGAGCGACCGAGTTCTATGGTGTAAGGGGCATAGTCGTGCATGAAGCGTTCGCTGAAACTAAACATATGACTGGTGGCCAAATGGGGTTGACCTGTCTCCTGGTCGATGGGCCAGTCCTTACCCAGCATATAGCGATAGCCTCCAAGGATTTCCTCGTGTTCAGGGTCCCACACAATCAGTTGTTTGTAGGGATGCTCACAGGTGTCGAACTCGTCCAGGTCCATAGCCTTTCCTGTTCCTCCGCCCGCATCACGAAAAGCAATCTCGCGCAAGCGTCCTATCTCACGCAAGGTGTTTGGCGAATCCTGCCAAGTCACAATGTACACCTCGTTGTTGCTCTTGTTCGTAAAGCGTAGGCGTTTGTCCTCTGTCAACTCCTGCTTCAACACTTCACGCGGAATCCTTGCTATAATCTCTTCCATATATGCTATAGATTATACACCTGTTCTCTAACAAAATTTGCCCATTCCATCGGTGTTTTTTCCTTGTCGAATGTCTCCCAGGGAATAGGTTTGCCGATACGGACGGAATAGTGTCCGCCCTGACTGCGATACATCTCATCGGGCAGAAGCGCCATCGCGAAGTTGGGTAAGTGGAAGCGCTTACAAAAATTGGCTACGCGATAAAAGCGATTGGAATTGTGTCCGATGAAGTGGATGGGCACGACTGGACGGTGATGCTTACGGCTCTTAATGATGAAAGACTTGCTCCAAGGCAGGTCCTGCACTACCCCATCGATGCGACGACTGCACAATCCAGCAGGAAACATGATGACATGATTCTGTCCGGAAAATATCTGCTCCACCATCTCGGGCAGGTTGCGTGCCTGATTACCAATCTTGTTGATGGGTACGCACAAGGGTGCTAAACCCTTCAGGTTCATGAGGAAATCGTTGACCAAATATTTGATTTGTCCGTCGTACCTCCGTCCTAAGACAGCGCCCAAGGTCACGCCGTCGATCGCGCCAAGGGGATGGTTCGATACAAAAGTACAAAAGCCTTCTTCGGCGGTGGGCAGATTCTCCTCGCCTTCCACATCAACCGTCACACCCAGATAGTCGATGACGCCCTCACAGAAGTCCACACCCTCGTGACCCCGCTTTAGATAGGTGTTGATGAAATCCTGATGGATCAATCGCTTGAGCCATGAATAGACAAAGTGTGGAATGAACTTGGCGTTCTTACCTGCACGTGCCTTGACAATAGCCTCTATGTCTATCTCCTCGATTTTAGAGTCCATCACTTGATGCGAATAGTGCGGTTATTGATGCGATAGCGACCACGGGGCAGACCATTGAGCCAGTTCACGCCAGGGGTCAGTTGCATTGCCAGATACAGCACTCCGCCTTGCGTGTAGATAGGAAGAACCTGCTCGTGCTTTGACGTAATGCGCAAGCTTTGTCCCTTTACCATCAATTTCACGGGATAGGCACTATGAGCCATACGAGACGAAGGCGTCTCCTGCCACGAAGTAGTGACCACCGTAAGCGAGTCCTTTGCCATCTGGCGAACCTCCTGCCTATCGGCCATCGTCGACGTGCCTGTCAGCATCAGGATGACAAGCGCAATACTGCGAAAGAAAGGGCGTGTGTTATACATGCACATTAAGCCAAATTAAACTTAAGCGCAAAAATACCATAAAAAACGGAAATGTACAAATAAATTTGGTAGAAATTGCACTTTGTGCAGTTTTATGAATATTCATCCTTATCCACTGGCATGCTGAGCGTTAGCCTTAAGGCTTATCTCGAAAGGCCTTAGGTTCGATGACGATTGAACAAGCGTTCGATGGCAAATGAACCTAGGTTCGAGGATGGTTGAACTTAGGTTCGATGAAGGAAGGCCTATGGCCTATGCCCTCCACGACGAATGCTCGCGAAGGTATTGGTCAAGAGTTATGCCATCGAGTTTCAGGAAGCAAGAGCGAACCGTCTTAACCGTGCCAAAGCCTGCATCCAGACATTCGGTCAACGTGGAAACTTGACCACGACAGATGCGTCGCTTCAGTTCCTCCAGGCGATAGCTATTGATGTAGTCGTGTACATTATTATATCCCTGACTTCGAACGCACTGCAACAACAAGTGCCTATTAAGGCCTGTCTCGCGACAAAGCTGGTCGCGGTTGAAGGTAGAATCCGTCCAACTTGCACCATTGTTCTGCATCCAGAACTCCACGCGCTGGAATCGATGACGATTGGCTTCGTTAAAGTCGTCCTCGGCCTTTTGCATCTCCTCGTCGGTAGGCGCCGTCTCCACCTCCTGAATCACGGGTTTGGGCAATTCCAAAGCCGTAGTCTCCAATGTGCGGAAACAAAGATAAAGGTTCAGCAAAGTAAAGATGATGATATAGACCATAATCAGGCGAGCATCGTAATCGACAGCCACCACAAGGTAGAAAATGACGCTAAGGCCTACCAACGTGCTGTAACCCACCAGATAACGAGGGAACTCGACGTGTGTGAGGCGATGGGGCAGGCGGAAGATGTTGATAATGTACCAGAAACTGGTAAGCATCATGGCCAAACGTAATAGCATATCACCGGAAAGCAAATGCTGACGGATGTCGTCAACATCCCTGATGATGACAGACTTGCTGCCTAACATGACTGCCCCTAAATAAATGAGGATGAGGGCGATTGCAGGCAAGGCATAACGCCACATGCGACCCCATTGCAGATAACCCGGCATAGGGATGCTTAACGGATAGATACTCTGTAGGTAACTAATGGCCATTACCGCCAACAAGGCATAGGGATGCAACATGCCTGGTTGCCCGTTGGCTATCATCTCCGACAATAGGCTTACTGCCAACATCGACGTTGCAAAGATGCCCATAATCCATGCTATGGCCAGATACTTCACCTGATGGCGGGCAAACAATGCCATAACCATCGCTATGACAAAGTGTGCCACACTGCAGCAAAGCAGGATTATCAGCGTCGTCTGAGGTGAAATCATGAGCAAACAATATTTATTCTGCCTGCAAAAATACAAAAAAGCAGCAACCCCACAAAAAGGTTACTGCTTTTTTAGTAGTTATTCTTTGTTCTTAGTTGGTCTTACCCAGAATGATGTTAACAAGTGCTGTAACGTCGGCGATAGATACGCCTTCATCACCGTTAACGTCGACAACAAGCATTTTGTAATCGGGTTGCTTACCCAATATTATATTAACCAAACTTGTTACGTCTGCAATTGACACTTGACTATCGTTGTTTATGTCGCCACGACGATATATATTAAAGTCATATTCTGAACTACTACCAGTCTTGCTCGTAACGGTAATTGCCAAGAAGCCCGTCTCTTCGTCATACTCAAACGTGGGCTCGGCATATTCGCTAAGGGTATAGGTCAACTTGTTTATATCAAATGCTTCATCCAATACCACGTCTATTGCATCGCCATCTTGTTCATATCCCGTGATGGCTACGCCATTGTATGCAAGACTTAAAAGGTCATATCCATACTGCTTGAATTGGATGGTATAAGTATGGAAATTATTAGCATCTTCACTGATATTATCGCCCTTGATGGTAACAGTCAACAACTGCTTGGATTCATCCATGCTGGTTTCAACCTTTGCACCATGTCCATTAGAGGTAATGTTCAGCTTGCTAGCATCATAATATTCATTGACAGTAGCCGAAGTTCCATTGAACGAAATGGCATTTCCATTGTATGTAGCAGAAGCAAGCTCGCTATAATAAAGAAGCTCCATATCATCCACCCAAACCTTATCACCATTACTACCTTGACCAGGATCAGCATTTGTTCCAAAAGTTACTAATATAGCTCCGCCAGCATTATTGTAATTTGTTACGCCTACATTATCCTTATAGCTTTCGTAGTCAAATGGAATTGTCAACTCCGTCCAACCGCACACTGTTATTCGGTTATTTTTTGCCATCGCTACCTTATTAGTATATGTCTTATCTTCAGGATCCTGATAATAACTGCCATCGAAGATGACGGCATTTGCACTTGCATAAGGATGGTCAGCATTTGTACTACCCTGCGAAAACTTTATCCACACCTTCACCGCATCGGGATGACCAGATAGGGGCATATAAAACTTCTCACCATTATTATCTGTTGCAGAACTGGATTTATCCATCTGGGCATTATTAGCGGTATTTGCCGCACTCATGTTTGCGGCAGCCAACTGTCCAGTAGTGAATGTTCCGTTATTAATGATACCCAACACAGAACCAGAGGTAATCAAAGCACTTTTTGTTCCAGTTGTACCAGGGCGTACGTCGGTAGAAGAAGCTAACTTCCCTTGCGCCATATAAGCAAAACCTCCCTTTGCGCTTTTAAACCCATGCCAATGATCAGGTTCACCGGAAGAGGCTGTCCACTTCTCGAAATCCGAATTCTCCACCTGATACTGTGCACTTGCATTGAGGGCAAGGCATATTACTGCTATGAATGTAAACAGCTTTTTCATAATTACTTGATTTTTCGATTACTAAATACCTTAAAAACTATTGCAAAGATACGCCATTACGCGTAAACGGGTTCAAACATAATGGTAAAACCTGCCACCTTTACCAAAATTTATGATAAACGACGGACAGGTTTTACCTTATATCAGATTATTTCAATACTACTACACGACCGTTCTTGATGTACAAGCCCTTCTTTGTTTGGCTTACACGACGGCCACTGAGGTCATAAACCTCATTAGAGAACTGTGAATTGTGAATTGACTCAATACCGTCAACGACAGAGATGATGGCCTCATAAGTAACATCGTGAGCAGGCATCGTGTCATACTTCTCACCATCCCATCCTTCGAAAGTACGGGTATAACGATCGTCACTCTCAGGCGTAATGGTGAAGTTGGGAATAGGATTGCCATAAGCAACTTCTTCGCTATAAACCACACGACCATCAACCTTGTAGTAAACAGTATAGGTGTTAACAGTGTACGAACCAGTAACAGTGACATCGGCAGTTACTTTCTCGGGAAGACCAGTCCAACCGGCAAAGGTGTGGCCTTCTTTCTCAGGAGCTTCTGGGGCAGAGGGAGTGCCATTATACTCAACTTCTTCTGTTCCAACAGTTGTTCCATCGATAACATAAGTTACGGTATAATGGTTGATATTATATGAACCGGTTATCGTTACATCATTGGTAACAGTCTCGGGAACACCCGTCCAACCTGCAAAGGTATAGCCTTCCTTCTCAGGTGCCTCAGGCAAGGTTACGGTTCCGCCCTCCTCTACCTGCTCGGTGGCAATGGTCTCACCATCGATGGCATAGGTAACGGTGTATGAAGGCTTAATGTCTTGACCAAATTCCACATGAATGATCTGACCCAATGTCGCCATCATGTCAATGTCGATGTTGACATACACCTTATCATCAGTAATCTTACCCGTCAAGACTAAAGGAATAGGGCTTATCATTGGGCCAATCCACATATCAACTCCTTCCATATCTCCCTCAGTTATCATCAAGTCTCCTTGGAATGAAAAAGTATCAAAACCTTTTCCTGCAGTCAAAGGAAGATTATCAATAATAATATTGCCGACACCCATCTTTGCTTCTGTAACCTCGCCAGTTTCAGGGTCTTCGCTTGTTGCAACCAACACAAAATTGGGTAATCGGAAATTAATAGATTGAGGATCTTCATTGTTCATCACAAGAGGATATTGAACAATAACCGTTGCATCTTGTGTACTACTTTCTTCATTTACACTTACTAGCAACTTATCCTTAAAAACTTTCTCTTCAACCAAATCTTTACCAAATTCAACATGAATAATCTGTTCCAACGTTGCCATCATATCTATATCGATATTGACATAAACCTTATCGTTGGTAATCTTACCAGTAAGGACCAAAGGAATAGGACTTATCATTGGGCCAATCCACATATCAACTCCCTCCATATCACCTTCTGTTATCATCAAATCGCCACTGTACTCAAAGTAGTTATAGTTGTCACCTTTAGTCAAAGGTAGATTATCGACAACTATGTTGCCGACACCCATCTTTGCCTCTGTGACCTCGCCAGTTTCAGGGTCTTCACTTGTTGCCACAAGTACAAAATTGGGTAATCGGAAATTGATGTTACCATTACCCAAATCCTCAACCATCACGGTTGCTTGTTGAGTACTGCTTTCTCCATTGACCGAAACGGTCAGTTGGTCTGTAAACGTCTTCGTCTCTGCCATAGCCACAAGGCTCGTCAGGGCAGTAATTGCAATAAGTAAAAGTTTCTTCATAATTATCAGTTATTCTTTATCAATTTTCCATTTAAATAAATCAATATCTGTAAGCCACGCCAACGGTTGCATAAATGGGATACATCTTAAAGTCCACAGCCTCGAAGTCCTTGCTCCAGATGCTTGAAAGTCCCCAGTCGAGAATGCCAAACAAGTTCAGATGGCGTGTTGCCTTGAAGTCAAATGCGAACTCCATACCGCCATTCCAATTGCGCATATCGTCGCTAAAGTTATAGGTGGCGGGATTCTCGCGGTCGATGTTAATCTTCTCGCCTGTCGGGTCATCGACACGCAAATAGCCTATGCCGTCCTTGTTGTCATAGACCTCTCCTTTGAAATGCTTCTTAAAGAAGAGCGACAGGTACGGACCAACACTTAAGTTCCAACGAGAAGACATGCGGAGGGTAAACATCACAGGCATCAACACACCCCACATATCGGTATTCGTGATATCGCGACCGGTGAAATAGCCCGACATGGTATTACCCTCTTGCGTGAGCGACATCTTGTAGTTCTTGACATCAGCACCCGTATGGAATCCTTGGTAATAGAAATGCCAGCCGGCCATTAATCCCCAACGACGCGAATACATCTTATACACGTCCAGTCCTATAGTTGCGCCTCCCTTGGGAGAGAACTCGTTGATGGAACGGATTTCATTGGGAAGGGGTAAGGGTGTAGTACCACCGATGGTGTATCCTGCACGCACCAGGAAACCAGCCTGTGAGGGCGATGTCGGTCCCCACTTTTCCCACTTGTCTTCCTGAGCCAAAGCAGGAAGTGCAATGCATATAGCGAAAAGCAAAAGTGTTATCTTTCTCATCTCTATCTTCAATCTTCTATGTTTTATGTCAATCCATTTAATATTCGCACTCAATCGTCACATTATCCACGCAGAAGACACTGCCCGGAGCGCCCTCAAATGAGGCTCCTTCGATACTGCTGGCAAAGCTGATGGTCATGCTATAACCATTGTTCTCCAGCAAATCGGCATCTAATTCACTACTATAGTTAAGTGACATCTCAAAACTTGTCCATTCGTCAGTCTCCACAACACCGCTAATACGCGCCAGACCTACGATGGCGGGGCTGGTAAGCACGTCGTCGCCATAAAGAAGCACTTGATTGCCCTCGGCATTCTGGTTGCGATACATCACGCAATAAATATCAGGTTGGTCAACGCGGTCAACTGCATTTCCCTTGCGATCTTGGAAGCGCTCGCCAGCCTTGAACTTGTACCAACCCGACACCTTTATGGGCTTGTGTTTGAAAGGAAGTCCAAAACGCGTTGCAGCCATAGCATCCTTCAAGGCATTGGCCACATCGAAGGTTCCAATAAAGAGATTGCCAGCGGCCAAACGCATGTTTACCATGCGACCGAAAGCACCTGTGTCGCGAGTTTCCAGTTTTACATAACGACCGCCATCAACACCACCCGACTCAATACCTACGGTCGGGTATTCATCAACCTTGGCACTCGACTTACTCAAATTAAAGCCAGGATTGCCCGTTGCCCATTGGTCGTAACTAATGCTATTTTCCTCAACACCATACCATACATGATACTTGCCAGTGCTGTTAAGTTCGAAATTATCGAAAGTAATGTTCATGAACAAGTGCTCCATTGCTGGTGCTTGGTCATGTACAATATTGATGCGATAGAAACGAGCCCACTTGCCGTTCTGAGAAACAATGCGGAAATGGCGCACCTGCTCGTTAGAGAAATCCACCAATGAACCCTGCTTGAAAGGCACATATTCACCATTCTCCATGATATAAGGCTTTGCACCAACTGTCAGTTTCAGGTTCAGAGGCAACTCGCCAACATTCTTATCGTATCTTATGAGGAAGCCTACACTATCAACCGCAGAAGAAACAACCTGCAAGGTATCGTATTCGTGATAGAAAAAGCTTTCAGCATCTGCCATCGTTAGGCTTACTTCTTCGATGTCGCACTCAGCGTTCAAGGGTTCATCACCAATACAACCACTCATCAGCATACCCATTAAAGCGAGTGACGGTAAAAGAAATTTCTTCATCATTTTATCTTAAAAAATTACCTTTTTATGTCTTATTCCTTAAAAACGAGTGCAAAGAAACACAATTCTTCTCATACGCGCGTGAAATTTTGGTATTATCAGCCCAAATTACCCAAATTTCATCGGTTTTACCTATCAGAACCGACCTTAGACGCAATTCTGTTACACCACATCCAGAAGAATGATTTTTATCGATGAAATGGGCGATTTTTGACGAATAAAAGTATCTCTCCAAGCACCCCTAAACACGAAGTAAAACGAACCTATATTCGAAGGCAATCGAACAAGCGTTCGAAGCGCATCGAACATAGGTTCGACGAAAAGGGAACAAGCGTTCGTCCTTTTTCTTGAAAAAGAAAGCCAAAAAGAGAGAAAAGGAGGAAAATACAAGTTTCTAAACCCGCCAAATAAGGCTACTTTTGAAGAAGCTTTCGGGGGAGCATACATTATTATATTATAATGCGCGCGCGTATAAAAGACACCCCCAAATACGCCCTTTTTAACCCCCTTCTGCAACGCGGCAAAAAAAAAGCAAAATTTTGAAAAATAAATTTAGATTTTAAAACCGAAATATGAAAGTTTTTTTGTACCTTTACGCCCGAATATCAACGAATATAGGATTTTAGCTGAAAATGAGTTACAACTACCACACTCCCGTAATGCTTGAAGAAGCACTCGACGGCCTGCAAATCAGACCCGACGGAGTGTATGTAGACGTAACCTTTGGAGGTGGCGGACACAGTAGAGAAATACTTAATCGCCTTGGTCCTTGCGGACACCTATACGGCTTCGACCAAGACCTGGACGCTATGGCTGGAGCACCCGAGGATGAGCGCTTCACCTTTGTGAGAAGCAACTTCCGTTACTTGCAGAACTGGATGCAGTATTATGAGTGCGAACATGTGGATGGGATACTGGCAGACCTTGGCGTGAGCAGTCATCATCTCGACGAGGGAGAACGCGGATTCAGTTTTCGCTTCGACGCGCCCCTTGACATGCGCATGAATCAGCGCGCACGCCTGACAGCGCACACCGTTGTAAACACATACACGGAAAGCCAGTTGGCCGACATCTTCTACCTGTATGGCGAACTTAAACAAAGCCGACGCCTGGCAGCCGCAATAGTGAAGACTCGCGCCATCAACCCCATAAACACTACTGGCGAATTAGCACAGGTGTTGGGTCCATTGGTAGGTCCGTCGCGAGAAAAGAAAGACTTGGCACGCGTGTTTCAAGCACTGCGCATAGAGGTAAACGGTGAGATGCTGGCCTTGCGGCAAATGTTGACATCGGCCACCAACCTGCTTTCGTCAGGAGGACGACTGGTAGTGCTTACTTACCACTCCTTGGAAGACCGCATGGTGAAAAACATTATGCGAAGCGGCAATCCCGAGGGCGAGGTGGAACAAGACATATATGGGAACTTTCTTGCACCCTTACGTGCTGTAGGGAAGATGCAGGTTCCAAGCGAAGAGGAACAGAATCAAAATCCCCGCAGTCGTAGTGCCAAGCTGCGTGTAGCGGAGAAAGTGGAGAATTGAAAATTGAGTGTACAGAGTAAATGGACGAAATAAAGAAGAAAGATACTGAGGACGTGAAGAGCCAAAGGCAACAGCAACGCCGTCGCCTATGGGGTTCTCTCTTCACAGAGGGTGAATCGGACGCCAACGAAAGCAAAAGCATTGGCGACGTTGTGCGTTCGATAAAAATCGACGGAGAAATGTTTTTTCGCCAGATTCCTTTGCTATTACTTATCCTGGCGGGCATATTGCTTATGGTGACCAATCGCTATCAAGCCCAGCAGGAAATCATCAAGAAGGAACAACTGCAAAAGGAAGTGGAGGACTGGCGTTTCCGCTCACTTACCCGCTCAAGCGAGTTAACGACGAAGACACGTCAAAGCCAAATCGAAGAACGACTGAAGGCAATGGGTGACAGTTCCATAACCACACCCAAGGAACCGCCTTTTACCATTAACCCCAATGATTAAGTACACATGGCAAGCAATAACAGAAAATCCATCAAGCGCTTCCGAGTGATACTGATTTGTATGTGTCTCATTGGGGTGTATATCTTAGGCACAGCCCTGAAGACCATGCTTGTGCAGGCCGATTACTGGCGGCAGGTGGGCAAGCGATTCGAATCGGATAGCATTGTTGTCCCTGCTATGCGAGGCAATATTCTGTCTGCCGATGGTCGAGTAATGGTGGCTTCACTGCCCAAGTATCGCCTGTTCATGGATTATGTTGTCATTGACAAAGACTCGACAGCCCGAGTTAAGGCGCAAGCTTGGCGCGACTCTATGATATACTGCAAGGCCGATAGCATTGCCGAGGGATTGGCGCGCATATTCCCAGACAAATCGAAACAATGGTTCAAAGACCGTTTCCTCGAGGGAAGAAAGCGTAATTCACATGCGTGGAACCTCTATCCTCGAATGGCAAGCTATATCCAGTACAAGCAAGTGAAGCAACTTCCCCTTTTGTGTGAAACGCCCTTGAAAGGCGGCTTCAACCCAGAGCGCATCATGCTTCGCGTGAAACCTTATGGCTCGCTTGCCAGCCGTACATTAGGCGATGTAGCTAAGGACTCCCTCTCCGATTCCATACGTGGAACAAGCGGCTTGGAATGGTGCTATGACACCATCATGCGTGGACAGGACGGCATAAAACACCGTTCACGCGTCTATAAACAAACTGTCGATTTCTTTGATACAGAGCCCGTCAACGGACACGATTTGGTATCAACTATCGACGTCACTATGCAGGACATTGCCGAAAAAGCAATCGTCAACAAACTGAAAGAGGTGAACGGAGACAAGGGTGTAGTCATCCTGATGGAAGTGAAGACGGGCGACATCAAAGCAATGGTCAGCATGACACGCTATCGCAACGAGCAAACTGGCGAAAGCGTCTATATCGAGGCACAGAACGACGCCATCAATGCACTATGGGAACCTGGTTCCACCTTCAAGACAGGTAGTATCATGGTGGCTCTGGAAGATGGAAAGATTACGCCTGAGACCACTGTTGAGACGGGTAGCGGCATATACATCATGCATGGCAGACCTATGAAGGACCATAACTGGCATCGTGGTGGATATGGCACTCTGAACGTGACTCAAGTGTTGGAATATAGTTCAAACGTGGGCGTGAGTCGCCTTATCGATGATGCCTATCACGATTGTCCTGAGAAATACGTTCAAGGGCTCTATAATCTTGGTGTGGGTATTGATTTGGGATTGCCTATGGGTGCAAAGCCACGCGTCCGAATGCCCAACACCGACAAGATAAAGGGGAACTGGTCAAAGACGGCTTTGGCGTGGATGAGTATCGGCTATGAGACCATGATTCCTCCCATCAGCACCGTGGCTTTCTACAATGCTATTGCGAACAACGGACGCTTTGTTCGTCCACGATTCGTGAAGGCTGAAATGCAAAACGGACAAGTCATACGGGAGTTCCCTGTTGAGGTCATCAAGGAACGCATCTGCTCTCCCCATACCCTACGCGACATTCGTACAATCCTTGAGAAAGTGGTCAGTGAGGGATTGGGTAAGAAAGCCGGCAACAAGCGCTTCAAGGTAAGCGGAAAGACTGGAACAGCGCAGGTGGCCGAGAACGGAAGCTATGCCAGCCACGCCTATATGGTAAGCTTCTGCGGATACTTCCCCAGCGACGATCCAAAGTATTCGTGCATCGTTTGCATCCGCAAGCGTGGCCTTCCTGCATCAGGAGGAGGGCAATGCGGACCTGTGTTCAGTGAAATCAGCCAATTGGTGATGAACCAAGGCGTATATCGCGACCCACGCGAGGCCTCAGACTCCACCAGCATCTTTACCCCCGAACTGGTTCGAGAGAAAACCAATGTGGTGGCAGGAGAAGTTCCTGATGTAGTGGGAATGGGTGCACGCAAAGCCGTTTATGCCTTGCAAAGCGTGGGACTGAAAGTACGCTTAAGAGGAAAAGGTATCGTACAAGAACAAAGCATACCTGCCGGCACTAAAAATGCAAAAGGACGAACAATTACATTAAACCTAAAATAAAAACATCTTATAAGGATAATTTAGAGAGTGATGACAATAAAGCAACTGATTGAAGAAACGAAGCCCCTAAGAATTGTCGGCAATGACAACCTCGAAGTCACGGGCATAGAAATAGACTCGAGACGTATCGGGCCAGGCAATGCCTTTATAGCCATGAAGGGTACGCAAGTGGATGGGCATCAGTTCATTCCCAAAGCATTGGAGTTGGGTGCAACCTGCATCATTTGCGAGACACTTCCTGCAGAACCGCAAGAAGGCGTTACCTTCGTTCAATACGAAAGCACTGAAAGCATTGCTGGAGCATTGGCAACACATTTCTATGGTGACCCGACAAAGCGAATGAAACTTATCGGTGTGACGGGCACTAATGGGAAAACCACCATTGCAACCTTGCTTTACACCATGTTCCGTCAATTTGGATACAAAGTGGGATTGTGCAGTACGGTCTGCAACTACATCGACGGACGACCCATCCCCACGGAATGCACTACCCCAGACCCTATCACACTCAACCGCCTCTTGGGACAAATGGCTGATGAGGGTTGCCAATATGCCTTCATGGAGGTAAGTTCGCATGCCGTTGTACAACACCGAATCGGAGGACTAACCTTTGCTGGAGGTTTATTTACAAACCTTACCCGCGACCATCTGGACTATCACAAGACCTTTGAAGCCTATCGCGATGCCAAGAAAGGATTCTTCGACATGTTGCCTCAAGGCGCTTTCGCGATCACCAATGCTGATGACAAGAATGGGATGTTTATGGTACAAAACACTCAAGCAACGGTCCGCACTTATGCCCAACGCACGTCTGCTGACTTTAAAGCCCGCATCTTAGAAGAAGGGTTCGAGGGTATGAACTTGAACATCGATGGCAGAGAGGTCTTTGTACAATTTGTGGGACGCTTTAATGTCAGCAATCTGCTGGCCGTATATGGTGCTGCTGTCATGATGGGAAAAGATCCCGAAGAAGTGCTTATTGCATTGAGTACGATGAAGCCCGTTAATGGACGCTTCGAGGCTATACGCAGTCGAGAAGGCGTGACTGCCATCGTCGATTATGCACACACGCCCGACGCCTTGGTCAATGTCCTGTCCACAATCAACGAAGTTCTACAGAAGAAGGGGCAATGTTGGACTGTTTGTGGAGCAGGTGGTAATCGCGATAAAGGCAAACGTCCACTTATGGCACAGGAAGCCGTCAGGAATAGCGACCGCGTCATAATCACAAGCGACAATCCTCGTTTCGAAGAGCCACAAGACATCATAAATGATATGCTGGCCGGACTAACCGACGAAGAGCGTCGCACAGTGCTAACAATTGTCGACCGTCGGGAAGCGATTCGCACGGCATGCATGTTGGCAAAGCCTGGAGATGTTGTATTGGTGGCTGGTAAAGGACACGAAGACTATCAAATCATACAAGGTGTGAAGCACCACTTCGATGACCATGAGGTTATCCGTGAGTGCTTTGGAATAAGTTGATAATTGGGAACAAACTTGTAATCGTAACTAAAAGATGTTATACTATCTCTTTCGATATCTCGGTCAATTTGGAATACCAGGAGCTCACCTATGGTCCTATATCTCCTTCCGCGCCATCCTCACTTTGGTGCTCTCGCTTATTATCAGCATCTGGTTTGGCGAATACTTCATCAAATGGATGAAGCGCCACAATGCAAGCGAAGCCCAACGCGACATAACCATTGATCCCTATGGTGTGGAAAAGAAAGGGGTGCCTACGATGGGTGGGATTATTATCATCCTTGCCACAGTGGTTCCCTGTTTGTTGCTTGGTCGTTTGCGCAACATTTATATGTTGTTGATGATTGTCACCACGCTATGGTTGGGCGGCATTGGATTTGTTGATGATTATATTAAGATGAAGATTTCGAAGGACGGATTACGTCCTATCTTAAAACTGGCAGGTCAAGCTTTGTTGGGTCTTGGCATTGGACTGACGTTATGGCTTAGTCCTGACGCTGTGATTCGAGAGAACGTACAGGTTTCTAACGAAAACGGAACAGAAGTCGTATACAAGAGCGAACCCGTTAAAAGCACTATTACCACGATTCCCTTCGTCAAGAACAACAACCTCAGTTATTCGGAAGCGATGAATTGGACAGGCAAATATAAGAATGCTGCCGGATGGATTCTTTTTGTCTTTGTCACCACCTTTGTGGTCATGGCTGTCAGCAATGGTTCAAACTTGAACGATGGCATGGACGGTATGTGTGCCGGAAACTCGGCCATCATTGTCTTTGCGCTTGCTATCCTAACCTATACGAGTAGTCATATTGGAATGGCCTCATACCTCAATATCATGTATGTGCCAGGAAGTGAGGAACTGGTAATCTTCCTCATGGCCTTCATGGGTGGACTAATAGGATTCCTTTGGTATAATGCCTATCCAGCTCAGGTATTCATGGGTGATACGGGTAGTTTGGCCATTGGTGGTATAATTGCTGTGATATGTGTCATCATCCACAAGGAACTACTTATTCCCGTATTGTGTTTCGTGTTCTTGTGTGAAAGTGTCAGTGTGCTATTACAAACCAACTATGCCAAAATGGGTAACCGCAGAGGACTGAAATGGAGGGTCTTCAAGCGTGCGCCTATACACGATGCATTCCGCATCAAACCTGGTCAGTTATCCCCCGACTTACGAATCTTGTGGAACTGGCCTAAGGGTTGCTGGTTGGAGTCTAAAATCACCACCCGTTTCTGGATTGTGACCGTCATCACATCAGCATTAGCTATAATAACGCTGAAGATTAGATAAAGAGAGAGTGAGAATATGAGAAAGATTGTTATACTTGGTGCCGCAGAGAGCGGAATAGGCACAGCCATCCTCGCACAAAAGCAAGGATGGGATGTGTTTGTCAGCGACATGGGCGTCATCAAGGACCATTATAAAGAGCAACTCGATTCACATCATATACAATGGGAAGAGGGTGGGCATACCGAAGCCCGCATCTTAGATGCCGAAACTACAGTAAAGAGTCCTGGCATACCTGATACGGCCCCCATCATACGCAAGCTTATTAATCAGGGAACGCCCATTCTCTCTGAATTGGAATTTGCCCAACCATACAGTCATGGTAAGACCATATGCATCACAGGCTCAAATGGCAAGACCACAACCACAAGCCTCATCTATTACATCATGAAGCAATGGGGCGTCGATGTTGGTTTAGCTGGGAACATAGGTCACTCATATGCCTTACAGGTTGCAGAAGAGGATCACGACTGGTATGTATTAGAGATTAGTTCTTTCCAACTCGATAATATGTTCAAGTTCCGTGCAGATATTGCTGTACTCATGAACATTACTCCAGACCATCTGGACCGATACGAGTTTAATCTGCAGAACTATGTCGATTCGAAGATGCGCATTATCCAGAATCAAACCGACAAAGACATCTTTGTCTTCTGGCAACAAGACGAGCATATCGAAAATGAATTACACAAGCGTGCCGAAGGCTATCGTCCCAAACCCACGCCCTCATCACAACCGGTAAGAGAAGGCAAGCCCACATTGTGCCCTTTCAAGGACAGTGATTTTGAGAGTCTTAATCTGACATTCTCTCAAATGGGGCAACACAATAAGCGCAATGCTTTGGCTGCTTTTCTTGCCACCAAGAAGGCTGGTGCTCCTGACAACCTCATTCGTCAATGTCTCAAAGACTTCCCTGGTGTGGAGCACCGATTGGAACGTGTAATAGAACGCGATGGGGTCTTGTACATCAATGACTCGAAAGCAACAAATGTCGATGCTTGCTTTGTGGCTCTGCAAGCCATGGATCGTCCCACCATCCTCATCGTAGGCGGACGCGATAAAGGCAACGACTATTCTGTGCTATACGACATCGTGAAAGAGAAGTGTGCCGGACTGGTATATCTGGGAGCTGATAACGAGAAACTACATCAGTCATTCGACCATCTAGGACTACCCGTTGCTGATACCCATAGCATGAAGGATTGCGTTGAGGCTTGCATGCGTATGGCAAAAGCAGGTGATGTGGTGTTGTTGAGCCCGTGCTGTGCAAGTTTTGATTTATTCAAGAACATGGAAGACCGAGGCGAACAATTCAAGTCCCTCGTACGCACATGCAATATATAAAAGGTAAGATAATTAGAAGATGAAGCTATCTGGCATCAAAATACAGAAAGAAGGATTCCTGCAAGGCGATAGTGTCGTGTGGATGATATTACTGGCGCTTTGCATGATATCCATTGTTGAGGTTTACAGTGCGTCGAGCCGAATGACCTATAGCTCAGGACACTATTGGGGACCCGTGGTCGAGCATACCTCATATGTCGCCATCGGCTTGTTCATTACTTGGCTCATACACAAGATGCCATGTAAGAGTTTCAAATTCTTAAGTGTCTTGGGACTATTTGTCTCCTTTATTCTGCTCATCGTAGTATTGTTCATGGGAAGCATTAACGATGCTGCACGATGGATTCGTATCTTTGGCATTACTATACAACCGTCAGAGTTCGCCAAGATTTCCCTAGTGGGTACTGTGGCCATGCTCTTGGCTACATTCCGAGACAAAACGACGGGCGGAGCTTCACAGTTGGCTTTCAATTGTGTGGCTTTACTTACAGGAGTCATCTGCCTGCTTATCGTTGGTGAGAATTTCTCCACAGCCAGCATCATCTTTATCGTCATGTTCCTTATGACCTGGTATGCCCAAGCTCCAAAGAAATGGATGTGGATAGTCATCATCAGCATAGTCGCTGTAGGTGGATTGGGCTATAGCATATTAAAGTTTACTCCTGACCGAACGGCTCATAAAGTCAGTGAATTGCCCATGCTGCATCGTTTTGAGACTTGGTCGAATCGCATCAAGAGCGGAAGTGACCTACCCAACGACCCTGCAGAATATAACATTCACGATAATGTACAAGTGACACATGCACGCATTGCCGTTGCAACATGTAATGTTGTAGGAAAAGGGCCTGGTCAAAGCGTGGAACGCGACTTCCTTCCCCATGCTGTCAGCGACTTCATATATGCCATCATCATCGAAGAAGCCGGTATTGAAGGGGGCATATTGGTCATGTTCCTTTATCTGTTGTTGCTTTATCGAGCCATGCGCATAGCCGAACGCTGTCGAAATCGGTTCCCTGCTTATCTGGCAATGGGACTGTCGTTGATGCTTGTCGTACAAGCCATGGTCAACATGGCAGTAAGCGTAGGAGCTATGCCTGTAACGGGACAACCCTTACCATTAGTGTCAAAGGGAGGAACGTCTACATTCATCACCTGTGCCTATATAGGAATGATATTAAGCGTAAGTTATACAGCTAAAAAGATAGAAGAAAAACCAGAGCAAACTGAAATATAATGAGCGAACTAAAAATCATCATAAGCGGAGGCGGAACGGGAGGCCATATCTTCCCCGCCATAAGCATTGCCAACGCTATCCGTGAAATAGAGCCTCGTACAAAGGTACTTTTCGTTGGCGCCGAAGGGCGCATGGAGATGCAGCGCGTACCCTCTGCGGGATACGAAATTGTGGGACTACCCATTCGCGGGTTATATCGTCCTTTGTGGAAGCCTGCCAACATTGGTGTGGTTATCGATTTCCTAAAGAGTAAACGCATAGCCAAGAAGACCTTACGGGATTTCAAGCCTGATGTAGCCGTAGGCGTAGGAGGTTATGCGAGCAGTGCCACATTGAATGCGGCCTATGAGTTGGGTATTCCTTGTCTCATCCAAGAGCAAAACTCGTATGCCGGACTGACAAACAAGACCTTGGCCAAGAAGGCACAAAAGATATGCGTGGCCTATGAAGGCATGGAACGTTTCTTCCCCAAAGAAAACATCATCCTTACTGGCAATCCTGTTCGCCAAGGTCTACTCGACCCTACCCTTACAAAGACCGAATCATCGGCAATCTTTGGTTTAGAGCCTGACCTGCCTACAGTTCTTATTATCGGAGGCAGTTTAGGAGCACGCACGATTAACGAAAGCGTATTAAAGAACTTGAGCATCATTAAAAAATCGCGTATACAATTCATCTGGCAAACGGGCAGTTCTTATTATAAGAAGATCCAAGAAACCTTGGAGGAAACAGGCAAACCCGAGAACCTATACGTTACCGACTTCATTGCTCGTATGGACCAAGCCTATAAGGCTTCCGACTTAGTCATCTCACGCGCAGGCGCTAGTAGCATAAGTGAATTGTGCCTCTTGGGCAAACCCTCCATCCTGGTTCCTTCGCCCAATGTTGCAGAAGACCACCAAACGTGTAACGCTATGGCCCTTGTCAAGAAGGATGCCGCATTGATGATTAAGGATGCAGAGGCACAAGAAAAACTGATTCCTCTGGCTATGGAGACCGTAACGAACCCAGAACGCCTGAAGGCATTTGGGGAAAACGCTTACAAGATGGCCTATAAGGATTCGGCTAAGATTATCGCACAGGAAGTTATCAAACTCGCAAAGAGAGCAGAACATTAATTATGGAAGCATCACAAATAAAAGCAGTATATTTCATTGGCATTGGCGGCATTGGTATGAGTGCTATAGCCCGCTATTTCCTTAATCAAGGACTTACCGTGGGTGGCTATGATAAAACACCCACCGACCTTACCAAACGCCTTGTTGAAGAAGGCGCGCACATACATTACGAAGAGAATATCGGACTGATTCCCACCGAATGCCTCGACCCCGACACTTGTCTCATTGTTTACACTCCAGCCATTCCTGCCGAACATGCCGAACTGCAGTATTTCAAGCGCAATGGCTTCGACCTGCAAAAACGCGCACAAGTTCTAGGCACGCTTACCCGCACCCTTAAGGGTCTTTGCGTAGCTGGCACACACGGTAAGACCACAACCAGTTCGATGGCAGCCCACTTATTACACCAAAGCCATGTTGACTGCAATGCCTTCTTGGGTGGCATCACGAAGAACTATGGCACAAATTACATCCTTAGTACAAAGAGTGAGTTCGTTGTCATAGAAGCCGACGAGTTTGACCGCTCGTTCCATTGGCTTCGTCCATGGGCGACGGTTGTTACCAGCACCGATGCCGATCATTTGGACATATACGGAACAGAAGAAGCCTATCTTGAAAGTTTCCGTCATTACACCAGTCTCATACAAACGGGCGGCTATCTCATCCTACACACAGGACTGAAGATGCAACCCGACACAAAGGAAGGAGTAACTACCTACACCTATAGCCGAGACAATGGTGATTTCCATGCCGAGAATGTAAAAATAGGCAATGGTGAAATTACTTTCGACTTCATTTCCCCATTAGGTAACATTCAAGGAATCAACCTGGGAGTTCCCGTCACTGTGAATATTGAGAATGGCATTGCCGCAATGGCACTGGCTCAGCTGGCTGGAGCAACAGAGGAAGAAATTCGTCAGGGAATGGCTTCGTTTAGTGGGGTTGACCGTCGCTTTGATTTTCACGTACGCACTCCCAAGATGGTTTACCTGAGCGACTATGCACACCATCCCGAGGAGATACGCCAGAGTGTACTCAGTGTAAAGCAGTTGTATGAAGGCCGACGTGTAAAAGCAATCTTCCAACCCCATCTGTATAGTCGTACGCGTGACTTCTATCGTGAATTTGCCGATGCACTTTCATTGCTCGACGACGTAACAATAGTCGACATCTATCCTGCCCGAGAATTACCCATCCCTGGTATTACCAGCAAACTCATCTATGACAACCTGCGCCAAGACATGAAGAGAGAGATGTGCCACAAGGAGGAGATTCCCGACATCGTGCGTCGTGGAGGTTTTGACGTTCTTGTCACACTTGGAGCAGGCGATATCGAAGACTATGCCCAAGAAATCACCCAGATACTGAACGAAAAGGCATGATAAAGACCCTACTGAAAACACTGCTCTTGCTGGCCGCCGTGGGCTATCTCATCTTTGCCCTAATAAAGGTTAGTCGTTCCCCACAGGAGATGCTGTGTACGGGCATTGAATACCAGTTCACGGATTCTGTGAAAGCCCATCTTATCGACGAACCGATGGTGGCCAACCTGCTGGCTCAAAAGAAGATTAGTCCCAAAGGAAAGAAACTGGCCGATGTGGATGTGCGTGGCATTCAGAAGTTGCTGGCTGACAATCCCTATATCGACACTGTCTCTTGTTATCACACGGCATCAGGCAAGATATGCATACGCATCACCCCCGTCCATCCCATGCTTCACGTTTTCCCCAATGATGGCGATGAGTTCTATGTTGGAGAAGAAGGACAAATTATGCCTGCAGGCGGACTCAACAACGACTTGCCTGTCATCACTGGATACGTCAGTCGCAAATTTGCCGCAAGCAAATTACTGCCGTTAGGCCGCTTGCTTAAGACGGATGATTACTGGAGACGCCAGACTCAGCAAATCGATGTTGACGAGCAGGGTCGCATAGAGATTATACCCCGATTCTGCGAACAAAAGATTCGTCTTGGTGAGCCTAAAGATCTTTCTGAAAAACTGGCTCGCGTACGCCTGTTCTATGAAAAGGCTATGCCTAAGGCGGGGTGGAACAAATACAATGTCATTGACGCGACATACGCTGACCAAATCATTTGCACAAAAGAATAAAACAATAAATATATACAATTATGGGAGCAGAAAAAGAGATTATCGTAGCTCTGGAGTTCGGAACATCCTCCATCCGAGGCATCGCTGGCAAGAAGAAGCCCGATGGCACTATCCAGATTCTTGACATTGAGCAAGAGCGTACCACCGATGCCATACAACGTGGCGTCATCTACAACATCGACAAAACGACACAAGCCATCATGAACATCGTGTCACGTCTGGGCGAGAGTCTGAACATCCACATCCGCCGTGCATACGTAGGCATAGGTGGACAGTCGCTGCACTCCGATGGCAACTTCATCTCACGCGGATTGGAGATGAAAGTAAAGATTACACCCGAGTTGGTGGACAACCTGATGGACAACAATCGTGCCACACAGTACACCGATGCCCAGATTCTTGATGTAGTGCCTCAGGAATATGTCGTAGGCAATCGCACCATTGCCGATCCCGTGGGCATACAAAGTGACCAGATTGAAGCTCGTTTCCTTAACATCGTGGCAAAGAACACGCTGGTAGAGAACATACAGAAGTGCATGCGCATGGCTGGTATTGAGATAGCCGACATGTTCATTGCCCCCATGATGCTGGCCGACGTGTTACTCTCCGATAGCGAGAAGCGTTCGGGTTGCGCCATGGTTGACTTTGGAGCTGGTACTACAACTGTGGCTGTTTATAACGGCAACCTCCTCCGCCACCTCGTAGTCATCCCCTTGGGAGGCAATAACATTACAAATGACATTGCCACCGCTCACCAAATGGAGTTCGAAGAGGCAGAGGGACTTAAACGCAAATATGGCATTGCTTATGTGGCTGCTGAGAGCGACACACCGCAACAGTTATCCATCAGCAACGAGCGCACACTATCAGAAAATGAACTGCAAAACATCATCGGTGCTCGTCAGGAAGAAATCATTGCCAACGTTTGGCATCAAATAGAGAACGTAAGCAACACTTTGCTCTCAGGCATTATCATTACCGGAGCAGCAGCACAACTCAGGGACATGCCCGAGGCAATCAAGCACTTTACGAAGTTCCAGCGAGTGAAGATGGCTAAATCACTTATCACCACCGTTGATGTAGGGGCAGGTGTTACTGCACCCCAAGGCAACAGTTGCGATACACTGATAGCTCTGCTCATGCATGGCGACACCAACTGTGCCGAAATACGCGAGGATGGTGAACAAGAGCCCAAGGCCGAGGAAGAGAATGGTGAAGAACAGACCGGTGCTCCCGTTAGCACACCAGTAACCGAAGTCGAGGAGAAGGCAGAGGAGACAAACAAAGAGTCCAAACAGAAGAGAAAATTCGGCGAAGGTTTCAAGAAGTTTGGACGCGTTCTGCAGAAGATATTCACCGACGAAGAAGAAGACGAATAATAATAACCACGTAATCACATAAGAATATGGACCAAGAAACGAAAGACATCTTCGGAATGGACGGAGGAATCCAGTTCACAGGTTTCCAGCATGTCAATAATCCCAGCATCATCAAGGTGATTGGCGTGGGAGGCGGTGGCGGCAATGCCGTGAACCACATGTTTAACGAAGGTATTCACGATGTCACCTATGTGTTGTGCAATACTGATAAGAAAGCCCTCGAGGACAGTCCTGTACCCACTATTCTGCAACTGGGCAAGGAAGGACTCGGAGCAGGTAACCGTCCTGAGCGTGCTCGCCAGGCAGCGATGGAAAGCATGGACGACATCAAGAACATGCTCAGCGATGGCACTAAGATGGTATTCATCACTGCCGGTATGGGTGGTGGTACTGGAACAGGTGCAGCACCTATCATTGCTAAGTGTGCCAAGGAAATGGGTATACTGACGGTAGGCATCGTCACCATCCCCTTCCTGTTCGAAGGCAATAAGAAGATTGACCAAGCATTGGAGGGCGTAGAGGAGATAAAGAAACACGTCGATGCATTGCTCGTCATCAACAACGAGCGCCTACGTGAAATTTATCCCGAACTCACCGTCATCAATGCCTTTGCCCGTGCCGACGACACCCTGACCGTAGCTGCACGTTCCATTGCAGAAATCATCACCATGCGCGGACGCATCAACCTCGACTTCCAAGACGTGAAGACCGTTCTTGAGAATGGAGGCGTTGCCCTTATGTCGACAGGCTATGCCGAAGGCGAGAATCGTGTTAGCAAGGCCATCGATGAAGCCATCAAGTCGCCCTTGCTCAACAACAACGACATCTTCAACTCCAAGAAGGTACTGCTGAACATCAACTTCAGTGATGCCGAAGAAAGCCAGCAGTTCACAATGGAAGAGATGAACGAGGTACACAACTTCATGAGCAAGTTCTCGAAGAACGTTGAGACCAAGTGGGGTATGGCCACCGATCCAGCTCTGGGCAATCGTATCAAGATTACGCTGCTGGCAACAGGCTTTGGCCTGCAGCACGTTCCTGGTATGCAGGACATATTGGAAAAACAGGAAGAGGATGACCGCGAGAAGCAGGAGATGCGCGATACTCTGCGTGGTGTGTACTACAGTGGAGAGAATCGTCCTACCATTCGTCGCCGTCCCTACATCTTTGTGTTCACTCCCGACGAGCTCGACGACGAGGATATCATCTCGCGTGTGGAAACTACACCTACCTACCGTCGCACGAAAGAGGAACTCAACCAGATTCGCAACCGACAGGAAGAGCCGGAACTCACAACCATCATTGTTGATGAGAAGACGGCAGAGGCCTTGCAAGAATCACAACCAAGCGAGGCAAGCGGCACAGCTACTCCAGCAAGCGAGGAGCCATTCGTAGGCTTCCAATTAGGTGAGGATTAAGGTCTTTATTGAGCACACTTAGCTCAACACCTCGCGTAAGATTGCCATCGAGCGAAGCTCAGGAAAGTGAGGCACATGCTGGCGATAATAATCGTTCAAGACCTCCATCAAACGCTGGCGCTGTTCGCGTGAGAAATGAAAAAGATGCATGGTAGCAAAATCCATGCGCAACATTAGGGGTACAAGTTGTTCCTCTCCTTTGTGGAGGACAGCCTGTACCTCTTCTGTATCAGGCCAGAAGCCCAAGAAGCGAGACAGGCGGATAAGGAAAGTAGCAGGAAAGTTGGCAAAACGCTCACGACGGTTATCGAGCCACATGAGGGATTTTTCAAGATAGGCATAAAGCTCGGGATTTGCTTGCTCCTCACGTAAACTATAAAACAGGAATTCACCCAAGAACAGGGCTATCGTCTGCTTCATCGGATTATAGGGCAACGACTGGTAAGGCTCATTGACTCGAACATCGACCAAACGCTGTAAGCGAGCCGAATCCTGAAAGTCCATATCCACTTCCAGCAGACTCAACGGTGAAAGCAAGACATTCTGCATAACCGACCGCCTGCCACGAGGCATACGCACCATAAAGCTCACCGCCCCACAACCTTCGGTAAACATCGTCACAATCTGCTTCTGATCGGCATATCGCAGTGTGTGTAATACAATTCCGCGTGTCTTTTCTAACATATTCGAGTGCGAAATTACTAATAAAAGTTTAAAAGTTTAACGGTTTGCCCGTTTAAATTGAAAAAAAATCCTAAAAGTTTTTGTCAGTTCACGGAAAAGCAGTAACTTTGCACCCGCAATCGTGACCACCTGGTCGCGAAGCTGTGGCGGAAAGGCCACGAAGGCTGGTCCCTTCGTCTATCGGTTAGGACGAGAGATTTTCATTCTCTAAAGAGGAGTTCGACTCTCCTAGGGACTACAAAGAAGATAAAAATAAAAGTAAGAAGTAAAATGGCAAACCACAAATCATCTCTTAAGAGAATCCGTCAGGAGCAGAAGCGCCGCCTGCACAACAGATATTATGCTAAGACTATGCGTAATGCTGTCCGCAAGCTTCGTGCAACCACCGACAAGGCAGCAGCCATAGAGATGTACCCCGGCGTACAGAAGATTCTGGACAAGTTGGCCAAGACCAACATCATCCACAAGAATAAGGCTGCAAACCTGAAGTCGAAGCTGGCCCGCTACATTCAGAAGTTGGGTTAAGCCATACTGACGGATACACTAAGCGACCGTTCCTCACACCGAGGGACGGTCGTTCTTTTTGAAAGGCTGCCCGACTCGGGCGCACGCTTTAAGAGACCAACTATTACTGCGCTTCTCTTCTGCGACGATCCTCCTCCACCTGCCGATTCACGTTTTCCGCCATTTGCTTCTTCGCTCTGCGCTGACTGGCACGGTTGATGGTGTGTACCAGAGGAGTGTGCTGTATGGTCTTCTCCATCTCGTGCGAAGGCCGCCAACGGATGTTGACTCGGTCCACAAGGTCCGGCGTGAACTCCTCATAACTGTTTACCCCGCGCCCTTGCAGGGTGGTGTAGAAAGAACCGAGCACATCCAGGTCGACACGCGCTCCACGTTGCAGATGTTCCAGTATACAACGTTGGAAGTCGGTGAGAATGCCAATGACAGTTCCCTCGGAGAACACCGAATTATGAGAGACCAGATGGCGTGCAATTGCTTTCAGGTTAACCGTCTCCGTGCTTTGTGCGGCAGCGTAAACAAGACGAGGTGCATTGTCGTCGCGGGGACTCGACGAGCGTTTTAGAAGGCTGTATCGGATGAACATAGTGGTATGTTTTATCGCCCTTAGTTGTGTTTCTCCTTGCAAAAGCAAGCAAAAGGCAAGACTCCTGTAAGTTTTGGCCCAAATTCTTAGGCGTCTTAGGCACAACGCCTAAGCGTTCTCTTGTAAAGACGTACGTCTTACATACGAAAGATGTACGTCTTGCAAATGAAAGATGTACGTCTTATAGCTGAAAGATGTACGTCTTACACGTGAAAGATGTACGTCTTATAAGCGAAAGACCTAGGTCTTATAAAGCAATCGCCTAAGTGATTTGCGTCCGACGCCTAAGAGCTGCTGGCCGGAGTATTAGGAGGCAGGCCTCCAGCACGGGGGCGATGCTATTGAAGCAACTAAGAGTCGTCGCTACTCTGTAGTTTGACGGTTTTGGTTAACTACTTTTAGCCTTATATGTGGATAGCGTTGACTTGGGTTCCCCAAAGAGGTTAAGTTTGTGCAGAAAGCAGGCAAATAGGAAGCGAAAAGACGGGTGAAGGACGGTGAAAGAACGGTGGCAGTTGAGTGGAAAACAGGCCCTTGTTCTGCTCTTAGAAAGCATCTATTTCATGGCTTTGAGTTGTCCTGCATAAATTCTTTGAATTTATTTCCGTATTTCACTTTTTTTTCGTACCTTTGCAAGGTTAAAAATCAGGTTTGAATTATGGAAGAAAATTATAACATAGAAGAGCAAGAGCAGGCCCAGTATTCGGCCGCGAACATTCAGGTCCTGGAAGGACTGGAAGCCGTGCGTAAGCGCCCGGCCATGTACATTGGAGACATCTCAGAGAAGGGTCTCCATCATCTGGTTTACGAAACAGTCGACAACTCCATCGACGAGGCATTGGCCGGTTTCTGTACCCACATCGAAGTGACCATCAACGAAGACAACTCGATTACCGTACAGGACAATGGTCGAGGCATCCCCGTGGACATGCACGAGAAAGAACACAAGAGTGCGCTGGAGGTCGTAATGACTGTGCTGCACGCTGGCGGTAAGTTCGACAAGGGTTCATACAAGGTGAGCGGTGGACTGCATGGCGTAGGTGTGTCGTGTGTCAATGCCCTTTCATCAAAGATGATATCGCAGGTGTTCCGCGACGGCAAGGTTTATCGTCAAGAATACTCCAAGGGTAAGCCCTTAACGGATGTAGAGATTGTTGGCGAGACCGATATTCGTGGTACGCGTCAGCAGTTCTGGCCCGACAATACGATATTCATCACCACAACTTACAAGTACGATACGCTGGCCAACCGTATGCGCGAATTGGCTTACCTGAATGCAGGCATCACCATCACGCTCACGGACATGCGTCTGGAAGAAAATGCCAAAGTGGGCATCGAAGGCGTCCGTACTGAGAAGTTCTATAGCGAAGGCGGTCTGCGCGACTTCGTTCGTTACATCGATTCGAGTCGTACTCCCCTTATTAATGATGTAATCTACCTGAACACCGAAAAGCAGAACACCCCCATCGAAGTGGCCATTATGTACAACACGGCCTACTCCGAGAACCTGCACTCCTATGTCAACAACATCAACACCATTGAAGGTGGAACGCATGTGGCCGGTTTCCGTGCTGCATTGACCCGCACGCTGAAAACTTATGCTGAGCAAGAGTGCCAGAAGGAATTGGAGAAACTGGTAAAGAACCACGTAGAGATCAGTGGTGAGGACTTCCGCGAGGGACTGACTGCTGTCATCAGTGTCAAGGTTGCCGAACCTCAGTTCGAAGGACAGACAAAGACAAAGCTTGGTAACTCGGAAGTATCTGGTTATGTTCAACAAGCTGTAGGCGAGGCTCTAGCCAACTATCTGGAGGAACATCCCGCTCAGGCAAAGCTCATCGTAGATAAGGTTATCCTAGCTGCAACCGCACGTGTGGCAGCCCGCAAGGCTCGTGAAAGCGTACAGCGCAAGTCGCCTATGGGTGGCGGCGGTCTGCCTGGCAAGTTGGCCGACTGCTCTGACAAAGATCCCGCAAACTGCGAGATGTTCATCGTCGAGGGAGACTCCGCCGGTGGTAGTGCCAAGCAGGGCCGTTCGCGTCAGTTCCAAGCCATCCTGCCCATTCGCGGTAAGATATTCAACGTGGAGCGTGTGATGTGGCACAAAGCCTTCGAACACGAAGAGGTGAACAACATCATCCAGGCACTGGGCGTTCGCTTCGGACTTGGCGAGGACTCGAAAGAGGCCAACTACGACAAACTGCGTTACTATAAGGTTATCATCATGACCGATGCCGACGTCGATGGTTCGCACATCGACACCCTCTTGATGACCCTGTTCTATCGCTATATGCCCGAACTCATCCAGAACGGACACCTCTATATCGCCACCCCACCCCTTTACCGCTGCCGCTTGGGTAAGAACGAGGAATACTGCTACACCGAGCAGGACCGCCTGCAGTTCATGCAGAAGTATAACAATGGTCGCGAGGATGGCATTACCACCCAGCGCTACAAAGGTCTTGGTGAGATGAACCCCGAGCAACTGTGGGAAACAACCATGAACCCTGCAACCCGTCTCCTGAAGCAAGTGACCATCGAGGATGCCGCTGGTGCAGACTATGTCTTCTCCATGCTTATGGGTGAGGATGTAGGCCCACGTCGTGAGTTCATCGAGAAGAATGCCACCTTCGCAAACATTGACGCATAATGAAAGTAGGTGACAAAGCCCCCGAGATACTTGGTCGCGACGAGAACGGACAAGAGATTCGTCTGTCGGACTATGCCGGCAAGAAGTTGGTACTGTACTTCTATCCCAAGGATATGACCTCTGGTTGCACGGCTCAGGCATGCAGCCTACGCGATGGTTATTCGGAACTCCGCAAACAAGGGTACGAGGTGCTTGGTGTGAGCGTTCAGGATGAGAAAAGCCACCAGAAGTTCATCGAGAAGAACCAGTTGCCCTTCCACCTCATTGCCGACACCGAGCAAACACTTAGCCAAACCTTCGGCACTTGGGGCGAGAAATCGATGTATGGTCGCAAGTACATGGGCATGTTCCGCACCACCTTCATCATCAACGAGGAAGGCATAGTCGAGCGCATCATGCTTCCCAAGGAAATCAAGACAAAGGAACACGCCAGTCAAATATTGAAGGACTAAGGGATAAGGATGAAGGATGAAGGATGAAGGATTAGGGATTAAGGATTATGAAGACCGTATTGCATAACCTGAGAATATTAGGCATCGTGCTTTTCCTCTGCCGTCGATGGTTGGAGGTTCTCTATTGGCCAAGCCTCATCCTAATTGCCCTTCCCAGTTTGGGGTTACTCTATTACTGGCGAGAGAACAAGCGTTCCGACAACATCTGGAACATCGTCATAATCATTGCCGCCGTTCTTGCCATGATAGGGTTATAAAAAGAAGCGGGATGCTCAACTGAGTATTCCGCTTTTCTTTAGTTCTTCTACCATTGTCTCCAACTCCTGATACCAAGCTTCGCCAAATCGCCGGACAAGGGGCTCACGAAGATATTCATAAAGGTGAGTGTTCTCTCGTTTACCCTTCTCAACAGCATCCTTACAGATGTCCCAACGATGATAATTCAACCCGACAAGGCTTCCAAGTTTCTTTTCTCGAATGGGATAGAGATGACAACTGATGGGGCGCTGGCGAAGCAAACAACCACAAGGGCCTCGAAAGGCACAATCACGACCGTTTACGATACAAGTTACAAGTTCTCCTTCGGGATCGGGATAAGCCACGCCTATCCTATCTATCTCACTTTGAGCCGAAGCCGAGAGTTTGTGCCAAATGTCGTCCAATTGTTCTTCAATATCCGCAATCTCATCCATCGTTACAGGAGCACCTGCATCTCCTTCCTCACAACAACGTCCTCCGCATTTCGCAATATCACATGCAAAGTATTCCGTAATGATGTCAGGAGAAAGAAGTACATCTCCGACCTGCAAGATGGGAGGGAGACTCTCCCCTTCGGGGGAGTGGGGAGAGGGAATATTTACCATATTATCGGACTTTGTCCATGCTGTTGCAAGTAAGCATTGCAACGACTAAACTGGTGCTGCCCGAACCAACCACCGCGATTGGCACTAAGCGGAGAGGGATGAACAGACTCGAGGACAAAATTTTTCGATTTGTCTATCATCCAAGCCTTTCCTCGAGCGAAACCGCCCCAAAGCATATAGACAATATTCTCTCTATGTGTTGCCAAGGCATGAATTGCTGCATCGGTAAACTGTTGCCATCCGATTGTTGCATGACTATTGGCCTGATGTGCGCGGACGGTAAGTGTGGCGTTCAAGAGAAGCACACCCTGTTCTGCCCATCGAGTCAGATTACCCGAGGGAGGAATAGGCGCACCTAAATCGTTAGATATTTCCTTGAAGATGTTCTGAAGCGAAGGAGGGAATGGCACTCCGTCCTGCACTGAGAAGCTAAGCCCATGCGCCTGACCGGGTTCGTGATAGGGGTCTTGCCCAAGAATAATCACCTTCACTTGGTCGAAAGGGGTCTGGTTGAAGGCATTAAATATAAACCTTCCAGGGGGATAGCACACCCCTGCGGCATATTCACTATGCACCGACTTCACCAATTGGGCGAAGTAAGGCTTTTCAAATTCGGAGGCGAGCTGGTTACCCCAACTCGCCTCAATCTTTACATTCATATTAATCTTTAATCAGGCATTTACCCGTCATATCGGCCGGTTGTTCGAGACCCATGATGTGCAGGATGCTGGGAGCAACATCGGCCAGCACACCATCCTCAACCTTAGCCTCGCGATTCTCTGTTATATAGATGAAAGGCACGGGGTTCAAGGAATGTGCGGTGTTGGCAGTACCATCAGGATTGATGGCATTATCGGCATTACCGTGGTCGGCAATAATAATGGTCTCATAGTCAGTAGATAAAGCGGCATCAACAACCTCACCCACACACTGGTCGACTGCCTTAACGGCTTTCTCAATAGCCTCATACACACCCGTATGACCAACCATATCGCCATTGGCAAAGTTAACGACAATGAAGTCGTATTTATTCTCCTTGATGGCAGCAACCAGTTTGTCCTTAACCTCGAAAGCACTCATTTCAGGCTTCAGGTCATAGGTCTGCACCTTAGGACTGGCCACCAGAATGCGGTCCTCACCTTCATAAGGAGTCTCGCGACCACCATTGAAGAAGAAGGTAACATGGGCATACTTTTCTGTTTCGGCAGTATGCAGTTGCTTCAGGCCCTTGGCTGCAATGTACTCACCAAGTGTGTTCATCACGTTTTCCTTCGGGAACAGGATGTGAACGCCCTTGAACGAAGCATCGTAAGGAGTCATGCAATAGTACTGAAGTCCGGGAATGGTCTTCATGCCTTGATCTTCCATATCCTGCTGAGTCAATACGATGGTCAGTTCCTTAGCGCGGTCGTTACGGTAGTTGAAGAAGATAACCACATCACCTTCCTTGATAGTACCGTCAACGTTCGTGTTATTGATGGGCTTGATGAATTCGTCGGTCACGCCTTCGTCATAGCTGTCTTGCATGGCCTCCACCATATCGGTAGCCTGATGGCCTTCGCCCGAGATGAGCAAGTCATAGGCAACCTTCACGCGATCCCAACGCTTATCGCGGTCCATTGCATAGAAGCGACCTATAATGCTGGCGATGTGTGCATTGCGACCCTTGATGTGGTCCGTCAGCTCCTGAATGAAAGTAATACCGCTTCTGGGATCGGTATCACGTCCGTCCATGAAACAGTGGATGTATGTCTCCTTGATGCCGTATTCCTCCGAGATATCGGTGAGCTTAAAGAGGTGGTCCAATGAAGAGTGAACGCCACCGTTCGAAGTCAGACCCATCAGGTGAACGGCCTTACCATTAGCTTTGGCATATTCGTAAGCATTCACTATCTCGGGGTTCTTCATAATACTTCCATCCCTGCATGCACGGTTTATCTTCACTAAGTCCTGATAGACAATGCGTCCAGCACCGATGTTCAGGTGACCCACCTCAGAGTTTCCCATCTGTCCGTCGGGCAAACCAACGTTTTCACCGCTTGCCAGAAGCTGGCTATGAGGATAAGTTGCATTGATCTTGTCAAGGTTGGGCGTAGGAGTCTGATAGATTACATCGCCCTTCGACTTGTTACCGATACCCCATCCATCGAGTATCATCAAAAGTGCTTTCTTTGCCATAATAATTGTTTTATATGTTTTTTCTTGTTTTCGCGCGCAAAGATACAATAATATATTTAAAATACAAAATGAAAACCTACCTATCTTCGGGATAGCTTATGCCCGTGAGCGGTTGTCCGTCCTTGGTCATACCTTCGGCAGACACCGTAAGACGAGTGGAACGACTATTATTGAAGAAGCGAACGGTAGCATGCCCTTGAGCATCTAGTTCCACGTTAGGATTCCAATAAAGTGTTCGACGATAGTCAGTTGGCTCAGTTGGACGTTGTTTCGAATAATCGGGCTGATAGAAGTCCTCGCATACGGCAAAGCCCGTGAGAACCATTCGTCGATCGCGCCAGGTCATGCGCTGTCCACCATCCTCAAACCGATGCAAGTCAACGACAACCGTTGGCTGATTCGACTGAGTGTAAGTCCCACTTCCCTCACGTCGAGGTGCATAGTCTGTGAAGACATATACCTTGTCGAGGCGAGGCAGATGGTCATACATGCTCTTGGTTTGCAGGGGGACGAGAGGCGCATTTTCTATCATCCTTTGCATATTATCATAGCGCGGATCAGTATTAAGAGAGGTCGAATGCAGTTCGGCTTCCTTGAAAAGCATCACTCCAGCCCCGACCGGTTTCGTATTGATGCGAGTCTCTACAGTATAGGGTCGTTCCATTCCCATATCGCCAACGAATGTGCGAGCAATATCGTCCACGAAGCGACGAGCTCCCGTATAATAACCAGGACACAAGCCTGCATCGATGGTCTGATTAAAGGCGTCGTAGGCATCAAGCACGAAGGCTGGTTTCGTGGGGTCAAACTTACGAAAGACCGTACGACGACTGGCGCGTACTGTAACCTCATCCATCACCACGACGTCATCGCCCGGGCGCTTTATCTGCTTCCCAACACGAGCCTGTGGAACAGCCGTTTGATAGAACGAATAAGGCTTTACGAAACGGGGAAAGATGGAATTCAATTTCACGTAGAACTCAGGATAGTTGAGTCGTTCCTTTTCGTCTTCGTTCACAGCCACCCAGATGTGTTTCTTGCCGGGCTTCCACTTGGTGGTGTCTGAAGCCGCGAGTGAGAAGTGACAAGCCTGATAGAAACGTGGTGCCTCAATCTTGAAGTGACCCTTGTCGAATGTGGGCATATCGCCTTCCACAATACCGTTCTTCACACCAGGCTGTACGAATTCGGCGTGCAACAGCACCTCGTTCTTCATGCTTCCAGCGTCTTCCTTCGTCAATCGACCCTCAAGATACGTGTGGTCCATCTCACGTTGATTACCCCATAGAGCCATCATTGCACGCATTCCACCCATAGATGCAGTATCTCTCGAGCTATATAATCGAACAACATTCTTCTCTACCAAGTTAACAACATCAGGAGAGGACGGACGTTCATACATAGGTATCTCCATCGAGTCGGCTCCTACTATGAACGATTCTATATAAGAAGCACGAGACAGCAGGTCCTCTTGTTCTTCCGCCATATAAGGATTTACGTCCCCCGTCAGAACTTCCGTTCGTTCATAGGGTTCGTTCATTGCAAATGCCCCAGGCGTAGCCATCTCTTGCCAAGAATAACGACGCCAACCCTGCACCATCAGCAACAAATCGAGAGAGGTCCTATGTTCCTCGTCATCCGCTTCAAAGAAGAAGGCGGGATTCTCCACGAAACCACGTATCTGGCTTGCCAGCAGCATCTCGGTTAGGATATTGCCCGAGTCGAAGGTATAATCGGAATGAGCCGCATCGCGAACAGCAAGGGAGAGGCTTGGCTGAGGAAGCGTCTGCACATTCAACTCAATCTGTTCGTATGGTTCATACTTGTCCTTTACTCCTGTAATGGAAATGTTCTGAGCCGTGAAATCAGGTTGACGAACAAAGACCAGGCGGTCGGCATAGATTCGGCCTTCGGCATTAAACACGGTGAGTTGGATTACGCCAGTAGGCAACTTCTCCAACGGAACGATTGCCGAAAGTTCGCCACCAGGTCCTAACTGTTGAAAGTCCTTCTGTACACCATGACTCGATACCGTCAGACCCAATGGTTCCTGAGCCGCCTGCCCTTTGGCAAAGAGGGTAAGATGAATGCCATCGGCCTGCACGTCGGCTTGCAAAGCCACGCCTTCCTGAACAGCCTTTGGCAGACGCACTTCTTGAGTGCCTCCCTCCCACTTGAATGTGCATTTTTCCGCCATTCCATCGGTAAAAAAGGCTCCTCGTCCGCGATTAAAGGTTTCCACATTCTGGTCTCCTATGGTGAGCGTTCCCTTAAGATGACGCCCGTCTTCGTCGTTAGCCTCAAATGCGATGCGGTTCTTCACACCGGCCACCAGGTTTCCTCCCTCTGGATAGAAAGTGACAACCGCCTTTGGTTTCTCTTCCTTCTGAGCCACCAGTCGTTGCAGTGGGCGCAAGGTCATCTCCTGTGCATAATCGCCAGCCTCGCGTGGGTGGTCATAGACGGGAAACACTCGGCTATAGAGCTTTTCGTAGTCACGATAGTATTCCTTGGCCATCTCCTTTGAGAAGAACCAATCCTCTGCCTGCGTCGTGTGAGGGTGTTCCGTACGTCCCCAGTTGAGTTGCCAACGGGTGTAGGCTCTCAGTTCATAATATCCGCTGTAAATGGTATCAGGCAAAACGAACGAACCATAACCAGTGCCTGCGTTCATCTCAATTTTCTGGCGCTCAACGAGATAGCCATCGTTGTTGAAGAGTTCTATGTACAGCAAGCGGCTCAACGAGGAAGGCTTGCCGTCGCTCAAGCGCATGTAGGCCTTGAAATATATGGTGTCACCCAGATAGTAACAACTATTGTCCATGTGTAGGAAAACCTCCTCCTGAGGCAGACTCTGCCCAAAGAGTTGCAAGCGCTGAGCCCATCCGTCGAGTGTAGTGGGATTCTGAGCCAAAGCACTTGAAAGGTTGAGAATCAGTAAAATAAGAGATGCGATTCGTTTCATTATTGTCCGATTAAGCATATTTATAAGGTCTATCTCAAAAGAGATAGACATTTCAACGGCAAAGATAAGAATAAATAATGAATCATGCAAAAAAGCGACAACGCGAAACCAGTTCTATGCCAAAAACGGGAAAAAGAAGGCAGTAAAACCAAACAATATCACTCTTTTACACGGACTTATGCCTTATAACAATCGAACCTATATTCGATGGACCTCGAGCCTATACTCGAATGCCGTCGAACCTATATTCAATTGCACTCGTAATCGGACGGACGAAGTCCTACGCTTGCGTAGAGAAACGGAGCAAGAACCTATATTCGATTTCACTTGAGCCTATGCTCATTTGAACTCGAACACCTATCCGTGTGTACTTACATCTATATTAATAAGTTAAGGTAATTAGTTTAGTTTCGACTTTTTTTCGTATCTTTGTCACCATGAAGGAAGAAACAATCGATAAAACGATGGAGCGGAAGTCCTGGAACATGCTTGAAGGCTTTGCTATAGGCGCAGTGTTCATCGGCATTGGATTGATACTGCAATGGAGCGTAGGCCCTATCTCGTGGTCGGTCTTCTCTTGGCCTGTCAACGGCATCACGCTGGCCCTCTTCCTTTTGGCAATCGCCCTCATGACTTTGTTCGCAAACCGCTGTCGCCTCTTCCGCTTTCTCGGAACCCAGCAGGTCGCCATTCCCACACTCGTCTATGCAGTCGTGCTGACCATCGTCATGGGACTTACCCAGCAGAAAACGGATGGACGAGGCATCGACAATATGCTCTCGTACTGGCCTTTTGTTCTCATCTACGCCCTCATGGCCATCGTCCTGGGAATGGTTTGTCTGCGTCGACTCCTCCACTTTCGCTTTTCCATTGCAAACCTGCAATTCATGGCCTTCCACTTGGGTCTTTTCATCGTACTCCTCACAGCCACGCTTGGCAATGCTGACATGCAAAGGCTGAAGTTAATCACCTTCGTGGGACAGATTGAATGGCGAGGAATGAATGAGGAGAATCGCGTTGTTGAGACACCATTAGCCATTGAGCTTCAGCGGTTTATCATGGAGACGTACGACAACGGAGCCCCTAAGCGCTATGCTTCAGAAATAGTTGTACGCACGAAATCCGGGGATGTCAAACACGCCGTTGTTGACGTGAACAAACCCGTTCGCATAGGAGGATGGAAAATCTATCAATACGGCTATGACACGCAAAAGGGAGCTCAGTCGCAGATGAGCATCCTCGAACTGGTTCGCGACCCTTGGTTGCCTGCGGTTTACACTGGGATATACATGATGCTGTTTGGTGCTTTGCTCATGTTCATGCGGAAAGGTAGAAAGGAGGAAAAATGTCGATGAATTGGGACTTTTTTATCTATTTTGCAGCTTTTGCACTCATTCATTGGGCATTTGGCGCTTGGGCAGCATGGAAAGGAAAACGGCGTGCCGCCATCGTCATAACCGCCATCGGCCTCCTCATCTTCTTTTCTTTCATTCTGGCGATGTGGATTACGATGAAACACCCACCTTTGCGAACGATAGGAGAAACGCGTCTGTGGTACTCCCTGTTCCTTCCTCTGGTAGGCCTCATCATTTATACGCGATGGAAATATCGTTGGATTCTTTCCTTCTCGACCATGATGGCAACGGTCTTCATCTGCATCAACATCTTCAAGCCCGAGATTCACACACAGGCCTTGATGCCTGCCCTGCAAAGCCCGTGGTTTGTTCCGCACGTCATCGTGTACATGTTTGCCTATGCCCTATTGGGTGCTGCAACACTGGTAGCCGCGTGGATGCTGATTAAGGGTGGAAAGTCAGAAGTGAGAGACGCAAGAGCAGACGAGAATCCACTCGAGAGTTTGATAAACATCGGACTTGCCTTCATGACGTTCGGCATGCTCTTTGGAGCCCTTTGGGCAAAGGAAGCATGGGGTCACTACTGGTCGTGGGACCCTAAGGAGACTTGGGCGGCCATCACTTGGATGTCGTATCTCGTCTATCTTCACTACATTCGTCTGCCTCGCCACAATACAAGGATAGCTCTCTGGGGACTTATACTCTGTTTCCTGTTGTTGCAAATGTGCTGGTGGGGAATCAATTATCTGCCATCTGCCATAGGAAGCAGTGTACACACTTATACGAATTGATGGATGAAAAGTCACATGAAGTCACATACCTATATATTTAATATTATGAGAAAGAATACACTGGTCCTACTCCTCCTTTTATGTTTCGGCATGAGCATTCAAGCCGAGGACTTCAAAAGCAATGTAGTAGCTCAGGAAGGTGCATGGTGCTGGTTTGCCGACCCTCGTGCCACGCATTATGAAAACTCGGACGGTAGCATCAATGCCTCCTATATCGGATATATCGACATTCACGGCAATGTCTGTGCCACTCAGTACGACTGGCTTACAGGTCGGAAGACCGATGTTCTGGTTCGTTCATACCTCCAACCCGACGACCACAATAACCCAACCTTCATCGTTCTGCCCGACGAACGCGTGATGATATTCTATACACGCCACACCGATGAAGCCAAGATTTGGTATCGCATCAGTCAGCAACCTGGCGACATCACGGCTTTGGGCGAAGAGAAGTATCTGGCGACTGCCAACAACACGACATACCCCTCGCCTTTCATCCTCTCGGACGACCCCAACCACATATACCTATGTTGGCGAGGCATCAGTTGGCATCCCACCATTGCCCGACTGACTATGCCTGACGAGAACGACAATTGCAAGTTCGACTTCGGACCTAAGCAAATCGTGCAATCAACGGGTGCTCGTCCGTATGCAAAATACCAGTCAAACGGAAAAGATAAGATTTATCTGGCTTACACAACTGGACACCCCGACAATGAGATGCCCGACTGGCTTTACTTCAACGTAATCGATATCAACAAAGGCAATGGTCCCATCCTGCGCGACTTGGGAGGCAAGCAACTGAGTGTCATTCAGAATGGAGTCTTCAACGTGAATAAGACCGACAGCTATGCCTCCAGCTATCCCCTAACGATAGTCGATAATTCGGCCAACATACGCAATTGGGTGTGGCAGATAGCACTGGACAAGGACGAACGACCCGTTATTGCATACCCCCACATAGACAATGCCAAGACCAGTCACGTCTATTGGTATGCACGATGGACTGGAAGTGAGTGGCGACGCACATGGGTGCAGTATGCCGGACACGCCTTCCATCAGAACTGGAACTCCACCGAACGATGCTACTCGGGCGGAATGGCTCTCGACCCCGATAACATTAACGACCTATACCTGTCTATTCCCACAAAGAATGGGGCATATAATAAAGATGGGGTGTACGAGATTTGGAAGTACACCATAGACGACGAAGGGAAAGTTGCCGCATCGGAACAAATAACCAAAGACTCGCCGAAGAACAATGTCCGTCCTTTCATCCTTCCGGGTTCGAAGAAGAGCAAACTGAGACTCGCATGGATGCAGGGCGACTACTACTATTGGATGGTGAACAAGAACTACCCAAAAGGCTACCCAACCAGCATCTTGTGCGACAACGAGTGGGAAGAGAAGACTTCACTCACGAGCAACGAACCGGACGGCTCCAGACAAATACGCACAACGGTTCACTTTGCCTTCATCCTCAATCCCGACAAATATGAAGGCACGCTGTTCTCCATTGGTGACGACGACAACTTTATATATCGCATCAATGCAACAACCAAGCGACCCGAAGTGTATTCCCACGGCAACATCTACACAAGCCAGAACGCGCTCTATACCAGCGACAACTGGGCCAATGCATCAACTGGCACGAATGGCGACAACCACCCGACCAAACTGAAGAAGGTGCAAATCACCATCACTTATGATAACCATCGCCTCATCATCTATCGTAATGGATTGGTTGATCAAGTTATATTCGACATTTGCGACACCTTCGAAGGAACACTCACGACTGAGGGCAAGGACTTTCCACACATATGTGCTGTCCACGAGCAATATACCTATCATTGTTTCACTCCGCAGGAGGTGAAGGCATTGGTCGACCAAACCATCATCACAAACCCTAACCTGCCCTCTGAACTTATAAATGGCGACTTCGAGGGTAACTATTCCGTGCAGGAAGGCAGTGGCGTGAAAAGCGACCGTGCCATCTATGTGCCTGAAGGTTGGACGGTGGAACGCACCGCACCGAACGAATATGACCTGACTGCCCTGAAAGCAGGCGACCCCTTTTTCGACCAATTCTTTAATAGTCTGCCCAAGCCCAGCAACGACAGCAAACAGACGTACTGGATTCGTCAGAACTGGGGTACACCCACATTGACCCTGACTCAGGAACTACGCCTTCCCGAAGGTGAGTACACGCTAACCTGCGACCTATGGAAAAGTGGATTAGGTGGAGACGCATTCGTGTCTGTGTCCACAGAGGGTGGAACAACCGTTACCTCTCCTTCGTTGGCAAATAAAACGGAATGGCAACAAATAAGCATGGTCTTCAATAGTGATGGCAAAGCCGCAACCATCATCCGTCTGACAGCCATGCATAACTCTGACGGATCAGAGAAGATAATCGGTTTCGACAACGTGGTCTTAACCCGCAAAGAGGTAGATGGCTTACACGCAATAAATGGCGGTTCCATCACAAAAAATCGCATCTATGACTTGCAGGGACGCCTACTTGTGAATCCCACGCATGGACTGTATATCATCAACGACAAAAAAAAATTTAAGCAATGAGACGCACTACTCTTCTCGCCCTGATGCTCGCCTTCGCAGTTGCGCTTCAGGCACAAGACAATGTACCCGTGGAAACGGGCAGTTACAAACCCACATGGGAAAGTCTCTCGCAATGGGAGTGTCCTGAATGGTTCCGCGACACTAAGTTTGGCATCTGGGCTCACTGGGGCCCTCAGTGCCAAGCAGAATCTGGCGACTGGTATGCACGCCATATGTACTACCCTGGGGAATGGCAAAACCGATTCCATGTCGAGCACTATGGCGACCCTGCACAATATGGACTGAAGGAACTCATCCGCGATTGGAAGGCAGAGGAATGGAATCCCGACGAACTGGTACGCTTATACAAAGACGCTGGAGCACAGTTCTTCATGACACTTGGCCAGCATCACGACAACTTCGACCTTTGGGATTCGCCCTATCAAGAATGGAATTCCGTGAATATCGGTCCCAAGCGCGACATCGTGGGCGAATGGGCTAAGGCATGTAAAAAGTACAAGTTACCTCTGGGTATCTCGATGCACGGCAGTCATGCCTGGACGTGGCTCGAAGGGTCTCAGCGCTATGACGGTAACCTGACTAAAGCCGACGGCAAAGGTCAATGGTGGGAAGGAATGGACCCGCAGGCTCTCTATGCCCAACGCCATGAACACAGCACAGGATGGGAAAGGGCTGGTTCCATACACGCCCAATGGGAATGGAAGAATGGTGCATCGATACCATCACAAGCCTATATGCAAAATTTCCAAAACCGTGTTCTGCAATGCATCAACAAGTACGACCCGAAGGTCCTGTACTTCGATGATACCGTCCTGCCCTTCTATGGTTGCAACGAACAGGTTGGATTGAACATCCTTACACACTACTACAACCACACCGCCAACCGCCATAAGGGAGAAGCCGACGTGGTGGTTACAGGAAAGATTCTTAAGGATGTCCATAAGCAAGCCATGATGTGGGATGTGGAACGCGGTATTCCCGACCGCTGTCAACCCATGCCTTGGCAGACATGTACCTGCATTGGTTCGTGGCACTATGAGCGTGGCCTCTACAACCGCAATGGCTATAAGTCTGCCGCAACCGTCATCCGCATGCTTGTCGATGTGGTTTCAAAGAACGGAACCCTGCTGCTCTCCATCCCCATCCGCGCCAATGGCACCATCGATGAAAAGGAACGTGCCATCGTCAACGACATCAAGGCTTGGATGGATATTAATAAAAAGAGCATCTACGACACACGTCCTTGGAAAACCTTTGGCGAAGGTCCTTTGGCAGAGTCCAGCAATCCCCTCAACGCACAAGGCTTTAATGAGGGCATCAAATACTCGGCTAAAGATGTTCGATATGTGCAGAAAGGCAAGAACCGCATTTATGCCACCATCATGATGTGGCCAGAGGCTGGCGACTTCACACTGAAGGCATTGAAGGACGAACAGGTTAAGGGTGTACGCCTGCTTGGTTATGGCAAACTGAATTATCGCCAAGGAGGAGAGGGACTCATTATAACCCTTCCTGCCGAGCATCCCAACGAGATTGCCCCTGTCATCGAAATCACTTATGACCCCAACAATAAATCAGGCGACAGCGCTTGCACACTGACAAGTCCTAAAACTGGCATACAAACCCATGTGGAAATGCTGTCTGGTGTTCCCTACCTTATTATTAAGGACAAAGCAGGGAAGCAGGTGTCGAAAGTGCAACTCGGTTTTAACACGAATGAAGATAACTTCTCCACAGGCATCACCCTCGTTGGGGCTACTAAGCCTGTAAGTTTCACTGAGCAGTATCATGCCTTTCATGGGAAATGTGCCGAGGTTAGCAATGCAGGCAAGCGCATGACCATCAACTTCAAGAATCAAAAGGGAACACCTTTCAACGTGGAGGTTTGCGCTTATGACAACGGAGTCACCTTCCGATACGACCTTGCCAACGAAGCAGGGAAGACCCTTACCTTCGCCAATGAGCAAACCAATTACGAAATGCCTGCCACTGCCCACCGCTGGCTGCAACCCTTCAACACATCCTACGAGGCCGACATCCCTTTCCAAGCTGGGGCAGGCAAGACTGGTACATGGTGCTTCCCTGCCCTGTTTGAGTCTGACGGCTTATTCACACTGATTACCGAAGCCAACATTGGCCGTTCGTATTGCTCGACACACCTCGACAATAAGGATGCCGCAAACAAGTATCAAGTCAGTTATCCCTTTGCCTATGAAGGCTACAACAAAGGCGAAGTCAATCCCTCATGCAAAGGCCCTTGGAAATCGCCTTGGCGCGTACTCATCATCGGCAGTCTGAAGACCATCGTCGAATCAACACTCGTGGAGGATGTTTCGGAGTCCTGTCGATTGGCAAACACCGACTTTGTGAAGCCAGGCCGTGCGGCATGGGTTTACTGGGCATACAACCATGGGACGAAAGACTACAAGATATGCTGTCAGTATGTCGATTTGGCGGCTCGCATGGGTTGGGAGTATGTGCTTTTCGACTGGGAATGGGAGACTATGGGCAATGGAGGCAATCTGGAGGACGCAGTCAACTACGCCAAGAGCAAAGGCATTAAGCCCATGATTTGGTATCACTCCAACAATCCCAAAATGCAAAACCACGACGAACGCATCAAGGAGTTCCAGTGGCACAACAGTATAGGCGTTGCAGGCATCAAGGTCGATTTCTTCGAGAGCGACAAACAACACACCATGCAATACTTTGCCGACATTCTCGAGGATGCTGCACAATACGGCATAATGGTGAACTTCCACGGTTGCACAGTACCTCGCGGATGGAGTCGAACCTACCCCAACCTGATGTCGCAGGAGGCTGTCTTTGGAGCCGAACAATACAATAATGGCCCTATTATGACCACCGAAGGTGCACGCATCAACTGCTCGCTAGCCTATATGCGCAATGTCATTGGTCCTATGGACTACACGCCTGTGGCATTCACCAATTCACAACATCCCCACACGACAACCTTTGCCCACGAACTGGCACTTTCCGTTGTTTTTGAATCAGGCATTCAACACTGGGCAGACCGTCCCGAAGGCTTCTATGCCCTGCCTGAGGAGGCTCAAACGCACATGCGCAATGTTCCTGTGGCATGGGACGAGACACGCTTCCTGGATGGCTATCCCGGTCAGTCCTTTGTGGTGGCGCGTCGCAAGGCCGACGTTTGGTATGTCGCAGGCCTGAATGGTAAAAACACCGATACGGCGTTCTCCGTTCCCCTCACCTTCCTTGGCAAGGGCAACTATGAGGCAACACTCATCGGCGATGGGGCAAATGCCAGTCTGCTTAAGTCCTCTCAAACCGAGGTTAATAAGAAGAAAACCATCTCTGTCGATTGCCTGGGCAAGGGCGGATTCGTCCTCACCTTGCGTCCGAAATAAGACAAATAGCATCGAAAAGAACGGCTTCGTTTAGAAACCGAAAATATTGCTCACACAGCGTCAGGAATGATAGAAATTGGCTCCAACTTCTTCTTCCTGGCTTTCTTTTTGCCCTTTTTCGTGCATCATCATACAAGAAATAAACATGTTCGTTGAACCCTTGTTCGAGAGGCAGGGAACACTTATTCGTCAGCCATCGAGCATAAGCTCCTTATTCACAACACCTTACACCCCCACCTGTCAGGCCTTCGTCTCGGCAACAACTGCATTTGTGACACTTGTCACATGATTTTTGTAAGCGATTGAAAAACAGCGTGTTAACTTTTACTTCCGCCTAAAAAGCACGGTTTGCATGATGCTGCGAGTGCCCAAACAGGCAAGAAAACCGACCAAAAGTGCGTGATTTTCGAACTGAAATGCATAAAATCGGCTTGAAATCGCGTAAAAAGGTGTAGCAGGAAGCAGAGGGATGGGGAAAAGAAAAGCGGAACACCCAATTGGATGCTCCGCCTTCATTGTATCATCACCAGAGAGACTGAGTTATGAGCACCTTTTTCCCATTCCTTATGTATACACCTTTTCTTGGTCGCCTCACGGGCTGTCCCAAAAGGTTATAGTACTTAGTGTTTCTTATGACTTGATACGTTGGCGTGACCTCCTGAGGAACATCATTCAAGTGATATTGTTCATCCAGATAAAGCAAGCGGGTGGTTACCCATTGCTCCCACCGCTGCAGGGAGTCGAGTTGTGAGTTACGCAGGTATGGCCGAACGCCTGAAACTTCCTGAAGAGCCTCCCACAGACGACCCTCCAACTTGCACTTATCACCAGCACGATACTTCGTAGCGGCATTGTAATTAGGTGTCGACTTATACAACGCCCATTCAGTACTTGGCTTCCAGCCCGTATTGCATATAGCATCACCATAGCAGGGGCTATCGGGCCAGCGAGTTCTTTCTTGCCCATACATATCTTCCCCTATGCGCATACACCAGTTCTGCATGAGAGGCAATATATTGTCCGTTGTAAGCACTCCACTTTTCCGAAGTTCGGCATAACGCTGGCGCAACTCCAACTTATAATAACGCTCTACCCAATAAAAGGGGCCCTCGGTCAATGGGTCGTGATTCCACACAGCAGGACGCACCACACCATACAAATTGAGACCAAAGGTTTGGTCCAGATCATAGGGAACGACCATCCATTTTCGCCCATCGTAGGTAAACCACTGCCAGTTTTTCAGCGACCCATCGCAATTGCACACAAACTGATAAAACACATCATAGTCCAGTAGGCTAGCTATGTCAAAACGTTCCTCCACTGCTTGCCTCATTCCCACGCTGTCGGCACCCGAAGCCTCAAGTGCTGCAAGTTCGGCATGGTATTGGCTAAGTTGAAGAATGGCTTCTTTTGTTCGGTCAGTGCAGTACGTGTCCTTTGGATGTCGAATGTCGAACTGCCCCCACGCGACTGAGCCTCGGAACAAGGTCGTATTATTTAGATTACCGTCCAAATGTATGTGCAGTTCCTCGGTCTTTGCCATATTCATGTTCTTACGACTCTTCTTCAACTGCCATGCATAGAGTCCGTGGAACTTTCCTTCGATGTACACGATACAAGGAAATCCGTCGGGTAGACAGCGAGCACGCTTTGAGTTTACGAGATATCCACCCCTTTCCCAATAAGGAGCACGGTCAGCCACCATCTGACGGAAGAGTTTGTATCCCACCTCACCTATGCCACGACTGAAGTCGGTGTAGAATGCCTTGAAGTGGAATTCGTCTTGCGTCACCCACTCACCGATACGGATATCGGCTGTGTTAGTGCCCGTCCAATCGTCTTCACAAAACTGACATGCGAAGTTTCGTTTGGGGAATTTAAGCGACCAACTGCCTTGTGCCTTTACAATCGCACGCTTCCGGAAATAGTGGTTGTGACCGTCGTACACCTCAACCCAGACTTGTCGTACATCCGTCTTGTTCGCAGGCAAGTCTGTCAGTCCCGTAATATTCACCAACGCCAGCCACGGTTCGTCGATTTCTATGCTTGTCTCCTCACTGAAATCCTCCAATCCTGACGTGGCATCTTGACCATACTTTTCCACCATGTCCCCGAATGTCGGTAACTTATCAGTCTCGCCCGTTATGTCTGGAGTAATGTACCAGTCCACATACATCGTGTCCGTCTGCAGACTGTCAGCCTCACTCGCTCGTAGACTGATTCCCACCAAAAGCGACATGAGTTGCAAGCATATCGTTCCTTTCATTCTACTCCTCTCTTATCCCTATAATCCACAATTTAGCAAAACATTGCATGAGGATGGAAAGTTTTTATCGAAAACATGACTGTCGAATTCCAAACTTGAAAGTAATCCAGCAAGGGTAAAAGCAAAGCGGAGCACCCAATCGAATGCTCCGCCTTTGCCTATCGGTTATTCAGAGAATTCAGATTATTCGGAGTTCTCCGAGTATTCAATCATTCAAATCATTCCTTATCCAGAAGGATGTTCATGATTTCGCAAGCAGCCTTGGCAACGGAAGTACCGGGACCGAAGACAGCAGCTACACCAGCCTTGTAGAGGAAGTCGTAGTCCTGAGCGGGAATGACACCACCAGCAATGACCATGATATCCTCGCGACCAAGCTTCTTCAGTTCATCGATGAGCTGTGGGATGAGGGTCTTGTGACCAGCGGCCAGAGAGCTGGCACCAACCACATTCACGTCGTTCTCAACTGCTTCACGAGCAGCCTCAGCGGGTGTCTGGAACAAGGGACCCATGTCGACGTCAAAACCGCAATCGGCATAGCCTGTTGCTACAACCTTGGCACCACGGTCGTGACCGTCCTGACCCATCTTGGCTACCATGATACGGGGGCGACGACCCTCCTTCTTTGCAAACTCTTCGGTCAACTGACAAGCCTTCTCGAAGTCCTTGTCGTTCTTGCTTTCACTGCTATACACGCCTGAAATAGTTCTAATTACTGCCTTGTAACGTCCTACGACAGCCTCGCAAGCGTCACTGATTTCTCCCAATGTAGCACGATGGCCTGCTGCCGTAACGGCGAGGTCGAGCAGGTTGTTCTCCGACTTCTTGCCATCGGCAAACTCCTGAACGCACTTGGTGATGGCCTCGAGGTCCTTCTTCACCTGTTCCTCGTCGCGGTTGGCACGCAACTGCTTCAGGCTCTCTTCCTGCTGTAGACGTACTGCCGTGTTATCGATTTCCAGAATATCAATAGGATCTTCGTGATCGAGGCGATACTTGTTTACACCCACGATGGTCTGTACACCCGAGTCGATACGAGCCTGCGTGCGAGCAGCAGCCTCCTCGATACGCATCTTGGGCAGACCTGTCTCGATAGCCTTAGCCATACCGCCGAGTTTCTCGATTTCCTGGATGTGTTCCCAAGCCTTGTGTACGAGTTCATCGGTCAGTTTCTCTACATAGTACGAACCAGCCCATGGGTCGATGTGCTTGCACACCTGAGTTTCGTTCTGGATATAAATCTGCGTGTTACGGGCGATACGAGCACTGAAGTCGGTGGGCAGTGCAATAGCCTCATCAAGGGCATTGGTGTGCAGACTCTGGGTATGACCCAGTACGGCAGCCATAGCCTCAATACAGGTGCGACCTACGTTGTTGAAGGGATCTTGCTCGGTGAGTGACCAACCCGATGTCTGCGAGTGAGTACGCAGGGCCATCGACTTAGGATTCTTAGCACCGAAGCTCTTCACAATCTTTGCCCACAACAGACGACCGGCACGCATCTTGGCAATCTCCATGAAGTGGTTCACGCCGATAGCCCAGAAGAAACTGAGACGGGGTGCGAAAGCATCTACGTCGATGCCGGCATTGATACCTGCACGCAGGTAGTCCATACCATCAGCCAGCGTGTAAGCCAACTCGATGTCAGCCGTAGCACCAGCTTCCTGCATGTGGTAACCAGAGATGGAGATACTATTGAACTTCGGCATCTTCTGCGAGGTAAACTCAAAGATGTCAGCAATAATCTTCATCGAGAACGAAGGAGGATAGATGTAGGTGTTACGCACCATGAACTCCTTCAGGATGTCGTTCTGGATGGTACCTGCCATCTCCTCGAGCTGTGCACCCTGCTCCAGACCGGCATTGATGTAGAATGCCAGCACGGGCAGTACAGCACCATTCATGGTCATGGAGACGGACATCTTGTTCAAGGGAATACCATCGAATAGCACCTTCATGTTCTCCAGTGAACAGATGCTCACACCTGCCTTACCTACGTCACCAACCACACGGGCATTGTCGGGGTCGTAACCACGATGCGTAGGCAGGTCAAAGGCTACGGACAGACCCTTCTGACCAGCAGCAAGGTTGCGGCGATAGAAGGCGTTAGACTCCTCAGCCGTAGAGAAACCTGCATACTGACGGATAGTCCACGGGCGGAAGGGGTACATCATACTATACGGACCACGGAGGAAGGGAGGAATACCAGCGGCAAAGTCCAGATGCTCCATACCTTCGAGGTCTTCTTTCGTGTAAACGGGCTGAATGTCAATCTGCTCAGGAGTCTTCCAGTTGGCAGTGATTCCATTCTCCTTTTGCCAGTCGTGGCCATTCTTGGCTTCAATCCCGGCAAAGATATCGATGTCTTTGAAATTCTTTTTCATGATTAAATACCAAGTTTAGCGTTATACTCTTGCAGCGTCTTCAGCTGGTCGACACGTACGTGGATGAAATTCTCAATACCAGCGGCCTTCAAGTCTTCAGAGCAAGCAGGGGCACCTGCTACAACAAACATAGCACGACCATTCAGATACTGGAAAGCGGGGATAGCATACTCGGCATACTCGTCGTCGCTGGAGCAGATGACAACGATGTCGGCACCAGCTTCCAAAGCCTTGTCAACGCCCTCCTCGACAGTCTTGAAGCCCAGGTTGTCGATAACCTGATAGCCTGCTGCAGCAAGGAAGTTGCACGAGAACTGAGCACGAGCCTGACGCATGGCCAAATTACCGATGGTGAGCATAAAGGCTACGGGCACCTTTGCTGCCTTCTCAGTAGTCAGGCGCAGGGTCTCGAATTCTGAAGCCAGACGGCTGGTGTGCAGAGCAGGAACATCGGGATCACTGGAGTGCTTGCAAGTGCAATCACAAGCCAGAGGCTCTTTGCCTTCGCTCTTCTCAGTGAAGTTGGGGAACTGGTTGGTACCCAAAAGGAACTCCTTGCGTTTACCGGCATTAGCATGACGCGTCTTGTCGGTTTCGTTGATGGTGTTCTGGATGGTACCAGCCTTGACAGCGGCCAGGAAACCACCCTCCTCTTCAACGGTGAGGAACAGTTTCCAACCTTCCTTGGCAATAGAATTTGTCAGTTCTTCTACAAAATAAGAACCACCGCTTACGTCCACAATCGTGTTGAAGTGGCACTCTTCCTTCAGTAACAACTGCTGATTGCGAGCAATACGCTCGGCAAAGTCTGTTGGCACTTCATAAGGAGTGTCGAAAGGTGTAACAACCATGGAGTGAATACCTGCGAGGGCAGCACTCATGGCCTCGGTCTGAGAACGAAGCATGTTCACGTAAGAGTCGAACACGGTCTGGTTGTAAGTAGTAGTGGAAGCATTGATGACCATCTTGCAAGCGCAGTCGCACTTGGGTTCATACTGCTTCACAATCTGTGCCCAAAGCATACGAACTGCACGGAACTTGGCAATCTCCATAAAGTAGTTGCCACCCACGCCCATGTAGAACTTAATCTTCTTTGCAGCAAGGTCAACGGGAACACCGGCTTCTACCATCTCGTCGAGGTATTCCTTACCCCAAGCCAGAGCATAGCCCAATTCCTGATAAACGTAAGCACCCGAGTTGCAAAGCAAATCCGAGTGTACCATTACGCAACGCAGGTTGGGAAAGTCCTTCAGTTTCTCCACCAACTTAGGCATGTCGGGCAGCAACATCGTGGTGTCCTTGCCCTTCATGAGCATGCGCTCGATGGGGTCGAAACCGATACCACCGACAATCTTCTCCTTGTCGTAGCCTTTCTTCTCGTAGTATTCCACTACGATGTCGGCCAGTTCCAAGGCGTGACGCTGACAGGTGCGGAAGCTAACCTCCACACAGTCACACAGGATGCCATCCAACAGGGTCTCGATGAACTCCTTGCTCACCTTGTCGCCAGGGATGCGGAATCCCAGTGAGTCGATGCCGCGATTCAGGATGTCAAGTGCTTTCGCATTGGCTTCCTTAGCATCATCGGCTTTAATGTTCTGACGAACATACCACTGGTTGTCAGCCTTTTTGTTACCTCTCACGAATGGGAACTCTCCAGGCAGGGCATTGACGAGGGGCAACTTGTCCACGTCCTCCTTTCTGTAGAAGGGCTCCATGGAGAAACCTTCGTTGGTTCTCCACACCATCTTCTTCTGATAGTCGGCACCCTTGAGGTCAACCTCAATCTTCTCACGCCATTCCTGACGCGAGGGCGCAGTAAAATCAGAGAAGAGTTTCTCTGTTTGTTTAGCCATTTCTCTATCTATATGTATAAATAATGTGTGTAAAGTGTTGCAAAGATACAAATAAGCAAGGGAAATGCCAAATTTATTTGAGCATTTTCGAGCACGAATATTTAAATACCAAAGGTAAATGCAAGGGAAATTCTCGATTTTTGGAGAGACGAAGGCCATCATATCCTTTCGCTTAAACATGAAGTTAAAGTTGATGTAACAATATCGTAACACATTATGTTTTGCAAGAATACCAAATCAGCGTAACTTTGCCAACAATCTATATTTATTGTTATGGAATACACAATTATTGCGAGCAAACTCTTGGGTGCCCTTGGCTTACTCATATTCGGTATGAGAATGATGAGTGACGCTTTACAGAAGATGGCAGGACCACAGTTGAGACACATGTTAGGGAAAATGACAGCAAACCGACTAGCGGGGATGTTAACAGGAACTATGGTGACGTGCGCTGTACAGTCGTCGTCAGCCACAACGGTGATGACTGTGTCGTTTGTCTCAGCCGGACTGCTGACGCTTGGGCAAGCTATCTCAGTCATAATGGGTGCAAACATCGGCACAACACTGACGGCATGGATTATGTCACTTGGCTATAATGTCGACCTTAGCAACATCATTTTTCCAGCTTTCATATTAGGCATCATTCTTATATATAGAAAGCGACAACGCTACGTAGGCGATTTCCTCTTTGGCATCGCCTTCATGTTCTGGTCACTGGTAATGCTTAGCATGGCAGGCAAGGAATTAGATCTGGAGCATAACGAAACTGTAGTATCTTTTTTTGCCTCATTTGACACATCAAGCCATCTCACCATTCATGCCTTCTTAGCCATCGGCACCGTGATAACCTGCATCGTCCAATCGTCGGCAGCCGTCATGGCCATCACCATCTTGCTCTGCTCCACGGGCGTTCTGCCCATCCACCTCGGCATAGCTCTTGTCATGGGTGAGAACATTGGCACCACGGCCACTGCCAATTTAGCGGCGATGGGCTCTGGAATAGAGGCACGACGGGCTGCATTGGCCCACCTTCTGTTCAACGTTTTTGGTGTGTTTTGGGTGCTTTGCGTGTTCTATCCCTTTGTCAATGGAGTATGCTATTTGGCAGGATACGACCCTTCGGTTTCCGGGCAGGCTACTCGACTACCTGTAGTGCTGGCCATGTTCCACACCTGTTTCAACATCACGAACACGCTACTACTCATAAGTTTCATCCCGCAATTGGAGCGCGTAGTGCGTTGGTTGCTACCACAGAAGGCCGAATCCGCCCATGATGGGCAAAACCTGAAATACATACAGGCAGGTCCGATGGCAACGCCAGAAATCGCGGTGTTCGAGGCACAAAAGGAAACGGCTTTCTTTGCAGAGCGTATGCACACAATGTTTACGATGGTCACCCAACTGATGGACGACATCCATGCCGACTCCTTTGATGAAAAGTATGCCAACATAGAGCGCGAGGAAGATGCATCAGACAAAATGGAACAAGCCATAGCCGAGTATTTGGCACAGTTATCGAATGACCACCTAAGTGACACTACAAAGCAAAAGATAAGGCAAATGCTAAGTGAAGTGAGTGAATTGGAAAGTATAGGTGATTCTTGCTACAAAATAAGCCGTACACTGGCCCGTCATCGTGAACTCAGTTTTGCCTTCATCACTTCACAAACTGACAACCTGCACAAGATGAGAGATCTTACAGACAAAGCACTGCGGCAAATGTGCAAAGTGATGCACGGTCATCGTTCCGAGCACAATATAAATGAGACCTATCGTATTGAGAATGAGATAAACTTGCTGCGCAATAAATTGAAGGAGGAAAACATTCAAGCCATTAACGACCACGAATACAGTTATACTCTCGGCACGCTCTATTTTGATATTGTAAACGAGATGGAAAAACTTTGTGATTATATTGTCAATGTCGTAGAAGCAAGATTTGGAAAATAAGTTGTACCTTTGACCCGGAAATGAAGAAAAAACGGATTTTAATCGTTGATGACGAGCAAGACTTGTGCGAGATCCTGCGTGTAAACCTCGTGGCAGAAGGTTATGAGGCAGAGATGACCTATTCAGCAATGGAGGCCCTTCGGAAGGATGTCGGAAACTTCGACTTGCTGGTGCTCGACGTAATGATGCCTGGCATGTCGGGGTTCGAGATGGCCAGACAAATACGCACATCAGGCTATGACACACCCATTATTTTCCTTACAGCGAGGGATGCAGAAGAGGACAAATTGGAGGGATTCAAACTGGGTGCAGACGACTACATCTCAAAGCCTTTCTCTGTGCGAGAACTGATGGCAAGAGTCCGTGCTGTGCTGGCAAGAACAGCAACGAGTAACAAGGACATAGCCAGTCCATTAGTATTCGAAGGGCTAACGATAGACCTCTCACAAAGGAAAGTAATAGCCGATGGCGAAGCCCTCAACCTGACAAAGACAGAGCTGGAACTGCTTCGACTGCTCTTAAGCCACCAAGGGAGGGTATTCTCGCGCCAGCAACTGCTCAGTGAAGTGTGGCCAAGCGACGTTGTTGTTACCAACCGCACAGTGGATGTCAACATCACACGACTGCGCAAGAAATTGGGACACTACGGACAACACATCACAACACGGCAAGGTTATGGTTACCTATTTGATACGGAGGGCGAAGCATGAGGAAACTGACAGAGGGAGGAAAAATGTTCCTCAGCGTGATGACAGTATTCGTCGTTTATGCTGTAGTGTTTATTTTGTTTGAGGATTATGACCGAAAAAAGTTAGAACCCTTCGATGAGGTCAGCGACTGGCACTTGCTTCTCTTCTCCGTTGTTGTGATGGGTGGGCTTGGCATGCTGCTCTATCGGTATGCCCATCGAATGGACGAACGCATCAGCCGCGAGCAGGCTACAAAAGAAAATCAAATGCGTCGCGAACTTACGCAAAACATTGCTCACGAACTAAAAACTCCCGTGGCCAGCATCCTTGGCTATGCAGAGACCATACTCCACACCCCGGGCATAAACGACGAACAATGTCGGCAGTTTACCGAACGCACTTTCACACAGGCCCAGCGACTTGCTTCACTCTTGCAGGACATCTCCATACTGAACCGCATGGACTATGCCGGCGAAATGCTTACAACAGGACGCGTGGACGTGTCTGCACTCGTTGCTGATATTGTTGAAGAAACCCATATCGCCTTTCAAAATCGCAAGATGAAGTTCCACAACCTTCTGCCACAGGACATCATCGTCAATGGCAATGAGCAACTCATCTACAGCATTTTCCGCAACCTCACTGATAACGCCATTGCATATGCCGGTGAAGGCACTGTCGTAGAGATATCCGCCACAGAATCCAAGACTCACTGGCATTTCACCTTTGCCGACAATGGTATCGGCATTCCACCAGAGCACCTCACTCGCATCTTCGAACGTTTTTATCGTGTAGACAAGAGTCGAAGCCGACAAGAGGGTGGCACAGGTCTTGGTCTTGCCATTGTCAAGAACGCTATTTTACAACATGGTGGTAACATCACCGTTCGTTCCGAATCCGGTATCATATTCGACTTCACACTCAAAAAGTGACATAAGCGAAAATGTAACCAAATTGTAACGCCTTTTATTTGTTCAATCAGTCCGAAGTCGCCATTTTTGCATTGGATTAATTGTTTTTGGTACAATAGTACTTTTTACATCTAATAATAAATAGCGATGAAACTGAAGAATCTGTTTCCCTGCCTAATAATGGCGGCAATGGTTGTGTTCAATGTAAGTTGCAACGACGACGTCAAGTCGTCTGATGTTCCTACTGTAGTAATGACAACTTTCCAAAAGATGTTTCCAAACACCACAGCACAGTGGGAAAAAGAGAAGCACAGACAATTAAAGGCTGAATTCTATTTCAACTATCACGAAATGGAGGTTTGGCTCCAGAACGATGGCACATGGGTGAGAACCAAAAAGGACATTTCGATCAGTGAACTGCCACAGAAAACACTCGACTATCTGGACGCGAACTACAAAAGTGTAGAAGTCGATGATGTAGATTGGGTGGAAAGCCCCACTGAGAAGTACTATCTCGTGGAATTAGATAGAGATAACAGAAAAGACATATACCTAAAGTTCAGCGAAGCGGGCGAACTAATACATTAGTTATTATGGAAAATGTGAAAACGGAGAAGTCAGCCAGGATACAAACCTCACTGCTAAATCCGTATGAGAAAGTGGTTCTACATGCTTTGGCACGCAGAATGCCACAGAATGTCACCAGTGACCATCTAACGGCCTTTGGTACTTTTGGAGCAATACTTGTCCTTGTTGGTTATGCTCTAACAATGTACAACCCTGCTTGGCTATGGTTAGCCAATGCTGGCTTTTTTATCAATTGGTTTGGCGATTCGCTAGACGGCACTCTGGCACGCTATCGCAACCAACAACGACCTCTCTACGGATTCTTTATCGATCACAACCTCGACTGCGTTTGTGCCTTTCTCATGGTGCTGGGAGCTGGTATGTCGGCATATATGAGCCTAGCTTCCGCCTTGCTCATCATCGTTCCCTACTTAATGCTCGATGTGTTTGTAATGATTAATGCCCACCTGAAAAACGAGTTCCAGCTTACCTTTGCTAAACTGGGACCAACAGAACTGCGACTCATTATCATTCTGGTAAACGCATGTTTCTTCTTCTCCCCCACCTTGCAAACATGGTCATACACATTTTCTCTTTTAGGGCATAACCACACACTGCTTGCACTCGATTTCGCAGCCATCTTCATTAGCCTCAATCTCTTTGTTATTTACTTCCATAGCCTTTGGCAAGACACTCACTACTACGCACACATCGATCCTCTGCACAAATCAACGCCAACCCACTCTGAATAACAAAGAAGCCAGCGTAAATCTACGCTTTTTACCATACAAGCACTTTATCAAAGGCAACAATACGGTAGCGAGCGAAGAACCAAAAAAAGAGAAAAATGAGAGAAAAAGTATCCTCTTCGCTAGTAAGCTTGCTTACAAAAGCGGAGAGTGGGACGATTTCTCGGCCATGGGCCATGATTACGAAGTAATATTTTTCTCTTTTTTAGCTCTTCCGAGCGGAAGTATTTTCGACCCTCCGCAGGTGGGTCAAAGATAAAAATAAGTTCATTTACTATCGAATATAGGTTCAACATCTATCGAACATAGGTTCATCGGCAATCGTAATCGGACGCGAAGCTACGCTTGCATAGAGAAACGGAGCAAGAACCTAAGGCCTTCCAACGGAAGACCTATATCTTAATCTAAACCCTTCAAATTATTCATCGCGACTTGCACAATAAAATGTTTCTATCGACGTTATTTTAATAAGGAATAACGATAGTTAAACCTCGAAAAGCAATAAGATAAGTATGAAGAAGGTTCAAGTATCATTTCTGTTTCTCATTATCCTTACGGCATTCGTACCAGCCTTGTCGCAAACTCGCTCAGCCCTTCCGCTTTGGGAACGCAAGAGCGCCCCAGCCGTCATACTTGGGCGGTATGTTGACTGGAAGCCAGGTGACAAGAGTTTCCCTCCAAGTTATTGGGGCAATCACACCTCGCTGAAAGGCAATAACTTTCCTGAAGTGACTGTCGATTCCACCGCTGGCCGCTTCACTCTCGTATGGGACATCTGCTACCCCTTGAAACACGATTTTCATGGGTGGTATATTATGCTTCTTCCAGGCGATACCGTGAAAGTTGAGATTAACAAGAGTGCTTTAGCCGCATACGAGGCTTATAACAAAGAAACTCCGCGCGACAGCATCACCACTTCCAAATTGCAGGAACTCTGGAAGAAGGCCGTTCGCATTGAAGGTGGAAGCTTTGAGCAACTCCAACCTATTCGCATGAAGGGAATGGATCTTGGCTATAGCGAAGAATATGCCCAGGCTCACTTGCGTGACACCTATGACGAATGGCGCGAAGCGTGCTGGAACGAGTTTCAGGATGTTGTGAAGCAGTTGCCTTCGCTCAATCTCTCGCCTGTCGAAGAGGAATATCGTAGAATGTTGACTGAACAGACTTATTTACAAAAGCTAAGGCAATTCACTTTCATGAAAAGGGTTGGGGGAATAAAGGATAAAGACTCTTTGGAAATGATAGAGAAAGAAATGACCTTCAAAGACCCACATGCTTCCGAACTGACCTACTATCGTAACATTACAGGCTTCTATGCTTGCCTGAGTAATATGCGGGACGAAGGATGGAATTACATTCAGGCCAACGGATTGAAAGATTCTCCTTTGGGGCGTTGGTTCAAAGAGTTGGAAGAGGCTCGGGCTATGATGGAGCGAGCCAAAGCTATGCAACCTGTAGCCGAAAGCGAACTGAATGCCTTGTCGTCAGAATTCCAATCACAGATTCGAGAAGTACAGGAGCATTTAAAAAAGAAAGCCTCTGTCAGCAAAGAGGAAACTCCGGAAACCGTAGGGAGCAAAGGCATTCGTTGCGAATTGCCTGAAGGGGAACCGCAGGAATGGTTGCCTAAAATCGTTGCCAAGCATAAGGACCGTATCGTACTCGTTGACTTCTGGGCAACTTGGTGCGGTCCCTGCTTGATGGGTATGAAGGAGATGGAGAGCGTGAAGAAAGAACTAATAGAGCGTGGTGTGGACTTTGTCTATATTACCAACACCAGCAGTAGCGTCGACGAATGGCAGAAGTACATCGACAAACATGCGGGCGACCATTACATCGTGCCCAAAGAAAAGATGTTGGGAATGCAAATACCTGGTTATGAAAGTGCTATTCCCCATTATCTCATCTATGACCGCAAAGGTAAACTCGCTAAACATATTAGGGGTTGGTCGAATGTGGAAGGAATGATGCAGGAATTAAACAAGATAGAATAATTAAAGATTATTTGTATCTTTGAGTCTTCTTCAAAGCCTCGAAGGTAGGCTGCATCTTGGAAAATACAAATAATGAACGGGCGTTGCCCTTATCAGCCTTTCGGCTTCAAAATTTAGCAGACTTAGTCAGAAAAAGTATGCCAAAGCATGCTTTTCGTGCCTTCTTCTGCAAAAATATTGTTCATTATTTGTATTTTCGCTTAATTTGCACTACCTTTGTCGCCCGAAACCTCGCTGCGGGTCATAGGCAGCTGCCGGATTGGGCTATGGTGTAATGGTAGCACAAGACATTTTGGTCGTCTTAGTTCTGGTTCGAAACCGGATAGCCCAACTTCCACGAAGCTGAGAGCAATAGCAAACGCTGTTGCTCTTTGCAGTTTTTGAGGGAAGGCGGATGAGTGATGATTCATCCGCAAGACTTCAAATCAAAAAGACAGCAGTAGCAAGCTTTGCTTGAAACTGCCGAGGCGAGTGGAAGTCGAGCAAAGCTCAACTTCTCAAGACGCGAGTTCAACTTCACATAAAAATTTCGCGGATAGCCTACGGGATATTCACGTTTTTTTTATATATTTGCAAGCACATTAACTATAACCAATAAACTTTAAAACCTTTTTATTATGGCAAATCCTTTTTCACTTGAAGGCAAGAACGCTTGGATTACAGGCGCTTCTTACGGTATCGGGTTCAACATCGCCAAGGCATTCGTCGGGGCAGGTATCAAAACCATTATCTTCAATGACATCAACGAGGCAGCTCTCGAGCGCGGCTTGGCCAACTATAAGGAGGCTGGAATCGAGAACGTGAAAGGTTACGTTTGCGACGTGACAGACGAAAATGCCGTAAAGGCTCTCGTGGACAAGATTCATGAAGAAGTGGGGCAGATTGACATCCTCGTTAACAATGCTGGCATCATCAAGCGCATCCCTATGCACGAGATGAAGCGTGCCGAATTCCAGCAGGTCATCGATGTAGACTTGGTTGCTCCTTACATCTGCTCTGCAGCAGTAGTACCCGAAATGATGGAACGTCGCGAGGGTAAGATTATAAACATCTGCTCCATGATGTCGGAACTGGGTCGCGAGACCGTTAGTGCCTACGCAGCTGCCAAGGGCGGACTGAAGATGCTCACCCGTAATATATGCTCAGAGTATGGAGAATACAACATCCAGTGCAACGGCATAGGTCCGGGCTATATCGCTACACCTCAAACTGCTCCCTTACGCGAGATTCAGCCTGATGGCAGTCGTCATCCCTTTGATAAGTTCATCTGTGCCAAGACTCCCGCAGGCCGTTGGCTCGATCCCAGCGAACTGGGTGGTCCCGCAGTGTTCCTCGCCTCTCATGCTTCTGACGCAGTGAACGGTCATATCCTCTACGTCGATGGCGGTATCCTGGCCTACATTGGCAAGCAACCTTAATTTGATTTAGGATTAAGCCTTATCGATTTAAGCCTAAGGTCTTCCGTCGGAAGGCCTTAGGTTCGAGGAAATTGCACCTTAGGTCTTCCAACTTTGCACCTCAGGTCCTCCGCAATAAGGCCTAAGGGCTTCTTGAATAAGACATAAGGTGATATCAAAAAAGGATTAAGCCTTGGCTCGATTGAGTCAAGGCTTAACTGTTCTCTTCATTATACATTATTGTATCAACTGCCACTCTTTCAGCAAAGGCAGAACATGAGAGGCGGCTTCGCGCTTCCGCTGTTTCTTGACAGACATGTATTCGGCATAGAACTCAGGACTGCTCTCTTCATACTTTTCCATGAATTTGTCGTCAATCATCCGTGCCTCTTTGCGTCCACCTTCGTATTCTCGCTTCACAAGGAAGCAATAGTACTCCTTCAATGATGCTTCGTAGGCTCCTGCCATAAGTCCAGCACCAATGGCCCCAAACATAACCCCAAATGAGATGACAGCAGGAACTCCCGATGCTCCGTTGTCTCGAGGAAGACTACTGACAAAGCATATCTGCCCCCTACCATATATGTAGGCTGGAGCATAGCCTTTACCAAAGCGTTCTCCATTGTAGTACATGTGTGCTTTATTCACGAATAGGGTATCGTGGTATGACACTGCAAATGCTTCATCCTTGAGCACCTTGTCCAACGAGTCGTTTTCGGTCTTTATCCGATGATTCTGTCCCCGTCCTTTCATTTTCAGCGTGTCCAATTCTGTCCAGTTGCCTTCTTGAAAGTCGGCGTAGGACATGCAGTAAAGGATTTGTGCCTTAATTCCTGTAAAAGAAAGGCATAACAAAACTAATACTATGAAAAAACGTTTCATAGGCCTTACTTCACGATAAACAAAACACAAATTTACGCTTACTTATTGAAAAGAAGCAAGAAGTACTTTTTCTTTCCCTGCTGAACGAGGAGGTAGCGGTCATCGAGAAGGTCCGCAGCAGTTACCATCTGGTCAAAAGCCGTGAGTTTCTCCTTATTTAAGGAAACACCACCTCCTTGTGTGAGTTTACGCATCTCACCCTTCGAGGCAAAGCAAGGTGTATGCTCAGCAAAGAGATCAACGGCTTTGCATCCATCGCCCTCAAGCAATGAACGACTAACCTCAAAGTGAGGCACACCACTGAAGACATCGAGCAAGGTCTTTTCGTCAAGCTTTACAAGACTTTCCTTCGTGGCCTTTCCAAAAAGGATGTTGGAGGCTTCAAGGGCCAACTCATAGTCCTCGCGTCCATGAACCATAATAGTTACTTCCTCTGCCAAGCGCTTCTGCAGTACACGACGACCAGGATCCTGACGATGTTCCTCGATGAGTGCGTCGATGGTTGGTTTGTCTAATGACGTGAATATCTTGATGTAACGTTCAGCATCTTCGTCAGCCACGTTCAACCAGAACTGATAGAAGACGTAGGGGCTGGTGCGATTGCGGTCGAGCCAAATATTGCCTTGTTCCGTCTTTCCGAACTTCTTGCCGTCAGCCTTGGTAATAAGCGGACAAGTGAGTGCGAATGCTTCATTTTCCACGCCTAATTTGCGACGTATGAGCTCAGTACCAGTGGTAATGTTTCCCCACTGATCAGAGCCACCCATCTGCAAACGACAGTTCTTCGTTTGATAGAGGTGCAGGAAATCATAACCCTGCAAGAGTTGATAGGTAAACTCGGTGAACGACATTCCCTCCTGGAACTCACCATTCAAGCGACGCTTCACACTGTCCTTTGCCATCATATAGTTTACGGTGATGCACTTACCGATGTCGCGGGCAAAGTCGAGGAAGGTGAAGTCCTTCATCCAATCATAATTGTTAACGAGTTCAGCAGCATTGAGGGCATCGCTATCGAAATCGAGGAAGCGCGACAATTGCTCACGGATGCAAGCCACATTGTGGCGAAGCGTGTCCTCAGAGAGAAGATTGCGTTCCTGACTCTTGCCGCTGGGGTCGCCTATCATACCCGTAGCGCCACCCAAAAGAGCGATGGGCTTATGGCCACAGCGCTGGAAGTGGCGAAGCATCATGACGCCACACAGGTGACCGATGTGCAGACTATCGGCTGTGGGGTCAATGCCCACATAGGCTGTCTGCATTCCCTTACTCAGCATCTCTTCTGTTCCAGGCATCATAGTATGTATCATGCCCCTCCATGTTAGTTCTTCTACAAAATTCATCTTAATATTTACGATTTGACGATTTACTATTTACTATTTATTTACGATTTGACGATTTTACCCAAACAAGTCGGGCTGTTCAGGTGTACCAAAGCGCGTGCCAATGGTTCTTCCTAAATGGGTATAAGCCAGTTCTGTTACTTCCCGACCACGAGGCGTTCGCTTAATAAAACCCTCTTTAATAAGGAATGGTTCATAGACTTCCTCCACGGTTCCAGCATCCTCGCCAACGGCAGTGGCTATGGTATTTATGCCCACAGGTCCACCCTTGAACTTGTCGATGATAGTCAGCAATATCTTGTTGTCAATCTCATCGAGTCCATGCTTGTCGATGTTCAAAGCTTCCAATGCGATGCGAGCTATCTTTAGGTCTATCTCACCATTTCCACGCACCTGAGCAAAGTCACGAACACGACGCAACAAAGCGTTGGCAATACGTGGTGTACCACGACTGCGACTGGCAATTTCGCTTGCCGCATCCGAAGAGATGGGCACTCCCAGAATGCCTGCCGAACGGATAACAATCTTCTTAAGCGTGGGAGCATCATAGTATTCCAAATGCAGATTGATTCCGAAGCGTGCACGAAGAGGAGCAGTCAAGAGTCCGCTTCGCGTGGTTGCACCCACAAGCGTGAAGGGATTCAGGTCTATCTGGATACTTCGAGCCGAAGGACCCTTGTCAATCATAATATCGATGCGATAGTCTTCCATCGCGGAATACAAGTATTCCTCCACAACTGGCGAAAGGCGATGGATTTCATCGATAAACAATACGTCGTTAGGCTCCAAGGAAGTAAGCAGTCCCGCCAAGTCGCCTGGTTTGTCGAGCACAGGGCCACTGGTAACCTTAAAGCCCACACCCAGCTCGTTGGCAATAATATTCGACAGCGTGGTCTTACCCAATCCTGGGGGGCCATGCAGCAGTGTGTGGTCGAGCGGTTCACCACGATAACGTGCAGCTTCAACAAACACGCTCAAGTTATCGGTCACCTTCTGCTGGCCACTAAAATCAGCAAAACGCAAGGGTCGCAAGGCATTCTCAAAGTCCTTTTCCCTTTGGTTACGCTGTTCTCTGATGTCGAATGTTTCTTCCATCTTCCTTTATTTCCCCGCAAAGATACGAATAAAAGTGAAAAAGAAAAAAGAAAAGCGAAAAAAGCTTCGTGTTTCCTCTTTATTATATCCCAAAAGTTTTGTATCTTTGCAGCGAATAAAAACAATTGAACAATAAACCTTAAAAAATCACATTTATGAAAAAATTTCTACTCACTCTTTTCGCAGTATTGACTGCAAGTTTTGCCTTTGCCGGTAACGGAACGAAGGAGAATCCCTACACCGTGGCCGACATTCAGGCTATGGATGTAAACAATTTGGCCACCGAAGAGCTGGTTTGGGTAAAAGCCTACATTTCAGGCTCTGCCGACAACAAACTGAGCGCTTTCATTACGACGGCTGCCGGTGCAGTAGCATCGAACCTGATGCTGTCTGACGCACAGAGCGAGACCGACTACACCAAGTGCATTCCCGCACAGTTGGCCAGCAAGTCGGCTGCACGCACGGCTTTGAACCTCATCGACAATCCCACGAATCTGGGTAAACTGTTGCTCGTAAGCGGTAAAATCCAGAAGTACTTTAGCGTTGCCGGCATCAAGGAAATCGCCGAATGGGAACTTTCAGGCGAAGGCGTTGATCCTGTTGACCCTGTCAGCATTGCCAACACACCTGAGACTGCCTACACCCCTGCTGAGGCTGTTGCCATTATCGATGCAGGTAAGGACTTGAACACCAAGGTTTACGTGAAGGGTATCGTGAGCGAAATCAAGTCGCTCGACACCAGCCGATATGCTCGCGCTCAGTACTACATCAGCGAGGACGGCACCACCGAAAACCAGTTCTACATCTACAATGGTTACTACCTGGGTGGCGCAGACTTCACGTCTGACGACCAACTGAAGGTGGGCGACAATGTCATCGTCTATGGTCAGTTGACCAAGTATGGCGACACCTACGAAATGAACCAGAACAACGAAATCTATGAGTTGAACGGTCAGCATGCCGAAGAGACTACCGCCGAGAAGAAGACCATTGCCGAAGTTCAAGCTTTGGAGAGCAATATCGATGTTAAGGTAGAGAATGCCATTGTCTATGTTATCTGTAAGAATGGTGCTGTATTTGGCGACGGAACAGGTTACATCTATTATTATGACACTACTATCTCAGGACTTGCAGTAGGCGACAAGGTGACCATCGAAGGTAAGCCCACTACTTATGGCGGCTTCAAGCAGTTCACCAACTCTGCCACCATAACCAAGAGCGGTTCTGCAGCTGTCACCTATCCCACAGCAACGGAGATTGACGTTGATGCATGGGTAGCAGCCCCCGTTATCCAGTACGTGAAACTGCAGGGCGAACTGAGCATCAGCGGCAACTATTACAACCTCATTATCGAAGGAAAGACTGCACAAGGTAGCATCATTGGCGCACAGGACGACCTGTTCAAGGACGTAGCTAACGGTAGCACCATCACTGTCGAAGGCTTTGCCATGTACACCACCAGCAGTGGCAAGTATGCCAACATCGTGGCTGTAAAGGTAACGGTAGATGGTCAGGGCGAGCAGGTGGATATCTCTAACACCCCCGAAACAGCCTACAGCATTGCCAAGGTTATCGAACTCGTTGATGCCGGCAAGGGACTGGAGCAGAAGGTATATGTAAAGGGTATCATCAGCGAGATTGTTTCACTTGACGTCACTCAGTGGAAGCGTGCTCAGTACGACATCGTTGACCAGATTGGCAGTGAGACCAAGGTTCGCATCTACAACGGCTACTATCTCGAAGGTGCCGACTTCACCGCCAACGACCAAATCAAGGTAGGTGACGAAGTAATCGTCTATGGTCAGCTGACCAAGTACAACGAACTCTACGAGGTAGCTGCCAACAACTTCATCTACAGCCTGAACGGCACAACCGATGGCATCCATTCAATTGACAATGGAAAAACGACAAAGAACAATGCCATCTATGACCTCAGCGGTCGCCGTGTAGAGAAGGTTACAAAGGGCATCTACATCATGAATGGTAAGAAATTCATTAAGTAAGAGCCACATCTAACTCCTTCAAAGAGGGGAACTAAAGAGTCGCGGATTCGTCTGCGGCTCTTTTTTTGCATGTTGCCATTCAATTTTGAATTTTGA
>JAGCVH010000053.1 GCA_017962495.1 Bacteroidaceae bacterium | reverse complement strand
GAGATAAGCGAAGGTTTCGGCCTCAAAGACCAAACACTCAGCATTGTCCTGCCTGAGCAGTCAATCACAACCGTGCTATTTAAGTGAATTTTTTTAGGCTCAATGCCTAAAGTAAGCGAAAATAATCGTATATTTGCACGGATTATGTGCATTAATACGATGAAAAATTACTTAGTAAGCCTACTTTTACTCCTTTTTCCAGCTGTAGCTTCGGCACAGGAAACGGAGTATCCCACTTTGATTATCAACGAAGTGCAAGTCGCAAACATCGACCAGTACCTCGACAACGCCCTATGTTACGGCGGTTGGATTGAACTGTACAACCCCTCCTCGGAGAAAGTTCCACTCCGAGGTTTGTATATCTCAGACGGCGTGAACGAATACTACTTTGCCTCTCTGTCAACTTGGGGCGATGTACCTGCCGGAGGATTCAAAGTCCTTTGGTTCGACCACAGTACGTCACAAGGCACATACGGCACCGATGCCAAGAAGCAAATCCCTTTTAAGATGGAGCAGGACGGCGGAACTATCAGCATCTTGGCTTCGGACAAGACAGTCCTCGCCTCTGCAAGCTATCCTCCTTCCATTGCCCGTTGCTCTTGGGCTCGCACTACAGACGGGGGCGAGGAGTGGGGATGGACGGGAGAACCTTCGCCCGAAGCCTCGAACAATGGTAGCGACTTTGCTGAATTCCGCCTCGAGGAGCCGAGGGTCAGCATAGACTCCAAAGTGTTCACTGATGCATTCTGGACGCGTGTTTCCATCCCGTCAGGTTATACTCTGCGATATACCCTCGATGGCAGTGCTCCGACTGCCACTAATGGCGAAACGAGCTACAACGGTCTTTTCAACATAACCTCCACCACAATCCTGCGTGTCTGCTTCCTCAAGGAGGGAATGTTGCCAAGCCCCGTCGTGACTCGTTCGTATATATATCAGAACCACGACTACTATCTGCCCATCTTGTCTGTTGTTTCAGAAGAGAAGAACTTCTTCGACAACCAAATAGGAGTCTTCGTGAAGGGAACCAACGGTGTGTCTGGCAACGGCCAAAACTCAGCCTGCAACTGGAACATGGACTGGGAACGGCCTGTGAACATGGAGTACTTGGTTCCACGCTCGACAGAAGACGGACCAGAGACAACTGACGACGGATGCACGAGTTACTCTATGGTCTTGAACCAAGAGATGGACCTCGAAATTTGCGGAGGCTGGACCAGGGCTTATGGCGGTGCAACGGTTGATGACCGCTATTGGGAAGCAAGAAGCTCGTTCCGCCTCAAGACAGACAAACGCTATGAGGGCATCAACTCCATCGATTATCCGGTCTTTCCCTTGAAACCTTATAACAAATACCGTAGCTGGCAGGTTCGTAACGGCGGCAACGACACCTATGCCCGCACCAAAGACCCTGCCGTACAGATGATGGTCTTGAAGAGCGGCTTCTACGTCGATTGCCAAGACTATCAGCCAGCCCACGTCTTCCTGAACGGCATGTATTACGGAATGCTCAACATTCGCGAGAGCAACAACAAGCACTTTGCCTACAGTAACTACGGCATCGACTTCGACGATATGGACCAGTTCGACCTGAGCAACGCCCAGTACAACCAGAAGATGGGCGACAATCAGGCATGGATGCAACTCCTCAGGTTGGCAACAAGCCTGGCTCGGACAAGCTCAGAGGAAACCTACAACCAGATTTGCGACCTCCTCGATATGGACGAGTACGTGAACTACATGGCCCTTGAGTGTTATATGGGACCGACGGACTGGATAACGAACACCAACAACATAAAAGGCTTCCGCAGTCGTACGGATGGGAAGTTCCATTTCGTCCTCTTCGATTGCGACTCTGCTTTCGGCACTACCGATATGCTTACGGATGTACTGGGTACGAGTGGGGGAGCCAATGTGGACGACCTTTTCCGTAATTTGATGAAGTACGACCCCTTCCGCCGCCAGTTCATGGACGCCTTCTGCATTGTGGATGGCAGCGTGTTCGAACCAACCCGTTGCGAAGAGATTGTGAGGGACATCTACAACAACACGACTCCCGCTTTGTCGTACGAAGGCAGCACTGCAGGAACGGGAATGATCAATTCTGTTCGCTCTGCGCATAACGGGACTCGCATCACGAACATGCGAAACTATTTCGGAGTCAATTATGGCATCTTTGCAAACATCTCCTCGAACATTCCTGAGGCACGAATGGCTGTGAACGGTCAGGAGTTTCCTACAGGCAAGTTCCATGGCTATCTCTTCTCCTACAACGACCTGCCCATCCAGCTCTCGGCAAAAGCTCCTGCTGGTTATGTCTTCAGAGGTTGGGAGTCGAAAGGTTCTGAAACTGTTTCCTCGACACTTATCCCAGAGGGTTCCACATGGATGTACTTCGACCAGGGTTCGATGGATGCTTTCGACTGGAAAGCCCTTTCGTTTGATGAGTCGGCAAGCGGTTGGCAGTCTGGAACCGCTCCTTTCGGCTTTGCAAATGACGGATACTACATGCAGGAGAACTCCGTCACCAAGTTGGATAAAGGTTCAGACACCAGACGCTCCACATACTACTTCCGCAAGACCTTCCAGCTCGATGCTCCTCTCTCCGACGACGACATCCTGACGTTCTTCTATCAGATTGACGATGGCATAATGCTTTATGTCAACGGTCACGAGGTTGGAGGCTACTACATCGCCAGCGGCTCCACCTATTCCGACTATACCATCGACCAGCATCACGAGGGGCAAGATCCTTATCTGGGTAGTTTCAACATTCCTCATGAATACCTTCTTGTCGGCGAAAACCAGATAGCGTTGGAGGTGAAGAACTGCCACGGAACCAGTTCCGATATATGGTTCGATGGCAGTCTGTCTCTTACCGGCAACGAGAAGGGAGTGGTTTCTGAAAGCGCCGTTGTCGATTTGCATGAAGCCTTCACCAATAACAGCAAACTGAATCTGGTAGCTGTGTTCGTGCCCGTAACCGATGAGCAGCAACGCTGGGCAGCAGGAGCATCGCCTCTGCGTATCAACGAGGTGAGTGCTTCGGGCGACGTCTATATAAATGATTATGGTAAGAGGGCCGATTGGCTCGAACTCTACAATACTACCGACCAGGACATCTCCTTGGCTGGACTTTATCTGAGCGACAATTCAAGCAAACCGCAGAAGTATCAGCTGACGGAGGGCTTTGTGCCTGCTCATGGCACTCGCATCATTTGGTGCGACAATAAGGATGGCATCGACCAGTTGCACGCTCCCTTCAAACTCGAGAATGCAGACGGAGCAAAGGTCAGCATTCAGGCAGAGGACGGTTCTTGGGCCGACCAGCTCGAATATAGAGAGCACGACAAATGGCAAACTTTCGGACGCTATCCCGATGGTGCCAACATGTCCACCGTACTCAACCAGCCTACCATCGACAAGTCCAACAAGCTTGGCATGTTCGACTTCAACGCTCTGACCGAAGACGACTGGTTAGGACCCGACAGGACCATCACGCTCGACCTTGCCGAGGGCTGGAACTGGACCTCGCACAACTTTGCAGAGAGTGTCGATAAGAGCCGTTTCCTCATGAATGCCCTTCTGCTGCAAGGACAGACAGAAAGCCTGCTTTTCAGTGAAGAGGAAGGTTGGCAGGGAACTTTGCAAGCCCTCGAAGCCGCTAAGGGCTACAAGATTAAGATGCAGCAGGAGGGTTCCGTAACCCTTCGCGGCCCTCTCTACGACGTCAATACCCCTGTCAGTTTGCAGGCAGGCTGGAACTGGATAGGCTGTCCCCTCTATAATGCAACCACTCTGGAGACGGCGCTTGCAGGTTACGTTCCGAACGAAGGCGACAAACTCATAGGTCTTGATGCCTTTGCAACTTACGAGAACGGACTGTGGAATGGTTCGCTCAAGTCCTTGCAGCCCGGCCAGTCATACCTCTTCTACACCAGTCAGGCTCAGGAGTTCTGCTGGCAAAGCCTCACTCCTCAAGGGACGCGCAAACGTCGTTATGCTCCTGCAGAAGCGACTGCGGCAGATGAAATGGTCAATGGTCAATGGTCAATGGTCAATGTTCTTCATGCATATCCCGACGTGATGACCATGGTAGCGACCGTTGAGGCTGATGACGGCATCTCTCTCGATGAGACGTATTATGTCGGAGCCTTCTGCGGAGACACATGCCGCGGCATTGGTGTCATGGATGCAGGTTTGCTTTATATGAACATTCATGGCGAAGTGACTGGCGACCATATTGTCTTCCGCTTGCTCGATTCTGAGGGCGAAGTATATGGCTCGTTGGGCTACGTAACCTTCCAGGCCTGCAAGCAGTTGGGCACGGTGCAGAAACCTTTCCGCCTTTGGTTCGCCAGCCAGGATGTCATAGACGAGATAAAGCCCGCCTTAGCCTCGTCCGACAAGGTGAAGCGCACTGAATACTACAATCTGGCGGGACAGATGGTGGATAGTAAATGGAGAAATGGTAAATGCGTGATTCGCAAGGTCATCTACGAAGACGGCAGCGTGAAAGTGACGAAACTGTATCGCTAATTATTGGTGCTTTTTACCGGACAGCAATAATTATGAAAGAGCCCCGTCGGACATTAATGTTCACGGGGCTCTCTTGCTGACTACATTTCTTATTTTCTAATTACTTTCTTCCCGTTTTGGATATAAATACCCCTAGGTAATTTACCATTTGACCATTTCTTGGATTCTTTTGAACCAAGGCGCGATTGTAGTCGCGGAGTCCCATTTACGATTTGTTGTCCGGCAAGGTTATAGATAAATCCGTTGTCTGTCGGCTGCCTGCTGTTGACAATCTCGTCCACGCCGTCTATCAAGTCTTGTGTCTTTTGATCGTCGGGACCGATGACAACCCAGTCGTTCGTCACTTCTGTGCCGTCGGCATTGTAGATTACATTATCGCTTCCAATATAAGCACCTGCAGGATAGCGCAGGGCGATGCCGTCACCCAAATCGAAATTACCCTCGGTACCCAAGTGGATTGGTTCAGACGTGCCGTATGTGGCAAACACGCCTCCCTCAGTGATTTCGATTGTTGGACCATCTACTCCCCAAAGGGCACTGCCCATTATTTCGCTCTGTACTGTTACTGTCGTGTTGTCTCGTATCTTAAGTCGAGAATTATTCATTATGATGGGATATGAACTGGAAATGATGTGGAGGGTTCCGCCACCTTCTATAGAGGTTAATGTTGATAGCATCAGTGCAAAAGTAGTGCCATTGGGACTCTTAATTGTGCAGTCGCCAAGGACTCTGATTTTAATCCAGTGGGTTGCACTGAAACTATTCAGACCAAAAGAATTATCCCACTCCAGCGTAGCATTATCGAGCACAAGTACTGGATTACCTGATTCGTCTTCTTCGACATGAGCACTTCCGCTTACCATTCCAGGCACATCGTCCATATTCGCAGTGGTCATTTCCTGTCCGTTGATGCTGAAGCCGAGCTTTCTAATGTCGCCGATTGTTAATTCATCTATCAAGTCTTGTGTCTTTTGGTCGTCGGGGCCGATGACAACCCAGTCGTTCTTAACTTCTGTGCCGTCGGCATAATAAACGTATTTGCCATCTTTCCAATAAGCGCCAACAGGATAGCGTAAAGCAATACCTTCACCCAAAGTGACCTTTGCACCAGAATCCAAGTAGAGGGGTTCATACTTGCTGAATGCAGCAAACACGCCTCCGTCCCTGATCTCGATGTTTGCGCCATCATTGTCCCAAACAGCGCTGTACCCATTTTCGCTCTTCGCTATTACGGTCGTGCCATCTTGTATCCTAAGCGTTGAAACAACCCATGTCTCGATGGGATACTGGCCGGAAATGATGTGGAGGGTACCGCCGCCTTCTATGGTAATCATTTTTGCGACATCAATCTCAAGAGCAGCATAGGCATTGGGAGCCTTTATCGTGCAGTCGCCCAGGACTTTGATAGTAAGGCCGTCCTGCCCTGTATCGTGATTATACAAGGCATGGCGGCCGGTTGTGTCCCACTCGAGTGTGGCATTGTCGAGCACAAGGGTTGGTACACCTGTTTCGCTTACTTCGATGTAGGCACTTCCGCTCATGACTCCTGGCACATCGTTCATGTCTGCGACAGTCATTTCCTTGCCGTTGATGCTGAAGCCGAGTTTTCGCTTGGCGTTGTTTATCTCCGCTATCATGTCCCGTGTCGCTTGATTGTCGGGACCGATGACAACCCAGTCGTTCGTCACTTTCGTGCCGTCGGCATTCAGTACACACCAGTCGCCCAAGTAAGCTCCTACAGGATAACGGATGTCGATGCCTTCGCCAAAAACGGGTTTGTCGTCATATACGATTGGCTCGACCTTGCTTTGAGCAGCGAACACACCTCCGTCCTTAATGGTGAAGGTGTCCCACTCTTCGCTATAGTAGCCTCGACCATCTTCACTCTCACCTATAACAACCGTATTGTCTTGTATCGTCAGCTTAGAGCCAAGCCAAGAATTGAAATTTACATATTTTGAGGATATATGAAGTTTTCCGCCACCTTCAATGATTAAGTGGGAATAGTCCATACCAATACCTCTGGTATTAGGAACTTTTATCGAGCAGTCACCTTTGACATTGAATCTGAGGGGTGATTGTCCTGAGTGAAGATACAAGCCATCGTCGAGAACGTCCCATTCGAGCGTGGCGTTGTCGAGGACAAGTGTGGGGCTATCTGGGTCATATATCGGGACTGCAATATATGCACTTCCGCTCACAAGTCCAGGAATGTCATACATATCGAGCGAAGTCATTTCCTTATCGTTGATGCTGAAGCCGTAGTTATGAACATTGTAGTGAAGTTTATAGGGCACGAGGCCTTCGCTCGTCTTACGCAGGAAAGAAACCTCTTGGGGAATGTGCTTCGGGTCTCTTGAAACGATAAGTTCGTTATATCCTTCCCACACTTCTGGTACAGCAGGTACGCCATCTATCATGAGATCCAGAATATCACTTGCGGTGACAGATTCTGTATATCCATGACTATAATCATAAAGATCCCAAGTCAAACCTACTGAATAATACCCCCAGGTGTTTACTGTTTGCTCAACGGTCGGCAGGAAAGACTTGATTTCGGAGAACCACGATGTCCAAGGCTCTTGCAGATACTTTGTCCTGTCAGGAACAATGAGGACAGCATTACTTGGAACTCCGCTGAAAAGAGCAGCCTCAGTCCAACCCGAAGAAGATGGCACTGTTATTGTGGGTGGAGTTTCACTTGTGATGATTACTTCCTTCAACCTCTCGCAACTACCAAAGAAAGCAGAAGCATCTATACGACTACATGTTAATGTGACAGATTTTAGATTTTCACAATCTGAAATCGCCCATCTATCAATATATTCCAAACCAGCCGGGAAAGTGATGGATTCCAACTTATGGCAATAAGCGAAAGCATTGCTGCCAACGTAAGTAATAGGAGATTTTATTGTTACTGACGATAATTTATAGCAATAAGCAAAACAATTAAATGGAATTTCTTTACAGTATATGGTGGCATGCTGCAGATTCTCACATCGTCTAAAAGCCTCAACTCCTATAGTTGACACTTTACTCGGTAAATCTATCTCTAAAAGGGAAAAGCATTCATTAAATGCTAATTTACCGACATAGTTAATTGATTCGGGAAGCATGATATGCCCCATGGAACATCTACAAAAAGAATAATCACCGATACCTGTTACGATATAACCATTTACTGTATTTGGAATAACCACATCGCCTATTATTCTAAAATTAATAGCAGGGGTGGCAACATCGGAAATTTCATCATAAGTTCCATATGTTCCACATGTCTTAGCGCTTTCACTCAAAACCTGAAATCGCATCTCCTTCTGACTCGTTTCGCCATTTTGGATTACGGTTACCGGAGCAGTAAATATATCACCATCTGCTGCCCATGCATTTGTTGCTCCCAGAAGCATTGCCAAGAGCAAATTGAAGAATAATCGCTTTTTCATAATCTTATTATTTTAGATGTTTGTTATTCGATACCTTTTTGGTTAAGACAACAAAAAAACGTGGACTTTATTCGTCTACGTTCTATCCGGTATCGCCAATAACCTAAACAAATGAAAACAAAAGAAAGAAAAAGAAATGTAAATATCTAATAACAAAACATCTATGAGGATAAAAAGAAAATACGGATTTATCACATGAAAGGGTCATTTTCTGTTATTAGGTACATTTTTGTTACTTATTTGTTACTCGTTTTTGCTTGTATTTCAAAAATTCTTCGTACATTTGCACCCGAAATCATAATTAAAATAACTTCGATATGCCAAGAAAGAAGAAAACAGTCAAGATGAAGGAGCCTGTCAGACTCCGCATGAAGTCGATAGCCAACGGCAACCAGTCCCTGTACCTCGATATATACAAGGAGGGCAAGCGGTCTTATGAGTTTCTCAAACTTTATATCGTACCCGAAAGGACAGCCCAAGACAGGACTGCCAATGAGAACACGATGAAACTTGCCGAAGCCATTAAAGCCAGGCGAATCGTCGAAATGCAAAACAACGACCACGGATTCAGCAACACGACAGTCAATTCAAAGATGCTCTTAGTAGATTGGATGCGTCACTATTCCAAGAAGAAGCTGGAAAAAGGACAAAGCCCTGCGTTCAGCATCCAGATTGACAAGGCTATCAAGTACCTTATTAAATATAAAGGCGAATATGTGATGATGAAGGATGTGGACAAGAACTATTGCAGTGGCTTCATTGATTTTCTGAATGCCACCCCATTGGCAAAGGTCACGACAGCAGGGTACTTCCGCTGTTTGAACTGTGGATTGAATGCTGCCGTTAAAGAGGACGTCATCCCTATGAACCCAATCACCAAGATTCCGAGTGAGGATAGAATTAAAGTGCCGGAAAGTACACGCGAGTATTTGACCATTGAGGAAATCAAACACCTTGCCACCTCCGAGTGCAAGCATGAGGAGGTGAAACAAGCCTATCTCTTCAGTTGTCTGTGTGGACTGCGCCTGTCTGATGTCAAGGCATTACGATGGAAAGACCTTAACAACGATGGAGGTCAATGGCGGGCAACAGTTCTGATGAAGAAGACCCAGAAGTACGTCTATCTTCCCTTGTCTTCCGAAGCGATCAATTGGCTCCCTGAAAGACGGAATATGGATGACGAGGACACAATCTTCCATCTGCCTGGTGACGGTTATCTCAACAAGTTGCTTCGTGAATGGGCCAAAGATTGCGGAATCAAGAAGCATGTGACTTTTCACACAGGCAGACACTCGAATGCTACGATGCTGCTCACACTTGGTGCAGATGTTTATACAGTATCCAAGCTGTTAGGGCATAAACAAATCAAGACTACACAAATCTACGCAAAAATCGTTGACAAGAAAAAGGACGAGGCTGTCAATCTCATCCCAAGTCTTACCTGATTTGGTAAAAAAATACGAACAAAGGGAGGGAAAAGGTTAAAGAATGATGTTCCGTAACCACCTTCTTTCCTTTTCTCCCTGTTTTTTCGTATCTTTGCACCACGAACGCAAGTCACAGTACCATATGATGAACGAACAGGAACAGGCAATAGCCAAAATACAGCAGACAATGAGCCGCTGCATTCAAGAGTCGGCGAGAACCCTTGAAGATACCATTGAGCGCAAGGCAGAAGTCCTTAGTACTGAGGAAATGACTGAGATAGAACGGAGCGAATACACCCGTGCTCTGGACGAGCTCGCTATCATCTATGCCCAATATCCTGCCGTTCGTACCATTAAGGAGTATATGCACTTGCCCAATTTCCTTTGGGAAAGCACATTCCTTGAATCGCTGACGATGGAAGAGAAACGCAAGTGGTTTCACTCCCATAGTCTTGCCACATACGATGACTTCTGTAAGGATAATACCATTTTCGACCAGACATTCCCGTACTTCTCTATTATATATAAGATAATCGTCAATGAACGTTATGCCGATTACCTAAAACAAAGATGGGAAGCCAGAGAACTAAGAACCTTTGAAATTGCAGGGGAAGTTGCGGCTGTAGGCAATAAAACAGAAATTCAATCCATAGATAAAGCGGAAGAAGACAAACAGCCAATGGTTACAGGGCCTGCCGACAGATACACTTTTGAACATACGCTTAACGACGAGCAGATAGAGTCCTTGGTGGATTGTGTCAATGAAGTCCGAATGTTCAAAGGCGGGGAGGTAACCTTTGAACAACTCAAATCCATTTTCGACTGCAATCCTATAACCCCGTTCAAATCGAACAACAACCGATTGATAGCCTTCTTCTTTGACCAGTTATCCAATCGCAGCTACATTACAGGAAACTGGCAGTCGGTGATTGCCAGGAACAGTCTTTTCCTTTCGCCGCAGAAAGATTCGTATCTGAACCAGAACGATATTTCCGCTGCACTAAGCCGTGTACGGGACATCCATATGGAGAAGAAATTGGAAAAGATAAACTTATATATACGCAATCTGAAAGGACTTTCCGAATAGGAAAGAACCTCAAACATTGGAAAAAAGATTAAGAATGGGTTAAGACCTTAATCATTCTTAATCTCCCCTCAAATTTATTAGCAGTACTTTTGCCCCCGAATTCGAAATCCCGGAGGGTGCACACTCCTATTGTTTAATATTACTGTCCGCTAAACATAGAAGCCCTCATCCCAACTCTTTGTAACACAGGAGTTGGGATGCTTTTATATTTTCGACAAGCCCCCTATATGTTTTCAACATCAATTGGAGGTGGTTCGGCAACTGCTTCAAGCATCAGT
>JAGCVH010000052.1 GCA_017962495.1 Bacteroidaceae bacterium | reverse complement strand
TCGCCAGTATAGGGGTCCCAGGGTTGCCATGAGGGGTGGAGTGGTTGGGCGTTGCCACCCCACGCCCAGAAGTTGATGCCGGCAAGACCGGATGGACCTATCTGTGAGAGGACAAACTGATAGTAGCGGTCACGGGCGGTTACAGGAGTACCGAGGGCGATTTCAAAGGCATCGCGTGGATAGCCAAATTCCTCGAGAACGAGAGGCTTCTGCAGTCTGTTGGCAATGACCATGTGCTCGGCAATGTAGTCGGCAGTGTTATTGCAGGCTTCTTCCACATGCTCGTTTACGGCATTCTTGCCATTGACACGAAGAGCTTCGGAACGAGTGGATACGAAACGACCGAGCCAACCCCAGTTATAGGGCCAGATGTGGATGCAGAGGTAGTCGATGGCGGGTAGGGCATGGACTCGTTCGTAGAGTGCCATGTCGCCCTCACTGCCCATGCGTCCTTCACTACCTGTGGTGACAAGGTGGTTGCGGTCGATGGTCTTGATGGCCTGAGCCTGCTGAAGAAGCCAGTCTAGGTAACCTGCCTTTGTGAGCGAATCACTGGCAAAGGGGCGAGGCTCGTTGCATATTTCCCAAGCCATAAGGGTGGGGTCGTCGGCATAGGGTTTTCCTGTAATGCTGTTCTTGCGTGAGACGATGAACTGGGTGTGCTTAAGTGCGAGTTCCTTTGCCTTTGCGTTGTTGTGGAACTGACTATGATGCCGGGTATATGCCTGCCAGTTGCTGGCGGGAGCAGGTTCGCCCATGCCTGCCCATTTGAGATAGATGCCAAAACCTCCCGACCATTGCCAGGCATTATGCAGATAGAGCACAGCCCGCATGTTGCGCTTGCTCATTTCCACCATCAGATAGTCGAGTCCCTGCAACAGGGTGTCGTTGTACTCGCCTGGACGGGGTTGCAGGGTAGGTTGTATGTGGTCGGTAGCAGTGGTAAGTCCCTCTGCTCCAACGAGTACGCGCAGGTTTGTGACACCCAGTGCTTGCAGACTATCGAGTTCCTGACAAAGTCTTTCACGATTGCCTCCTTGTCCTTCACTGCCCAGAATGGCACCATACCAGAAATTGGCACCGATGTAGCGATAGGGCTTATCGCCTTGATAGAACTGTCCCTCGCGAACCGTAATGAAAGGAGAGGTGGAGGAACGATGGGAATTACAAGCAGTGATGTTAATAATAAGAAGGATGACGAATGCTAAGCGTTTCATGTTATAAAAGAATTACGGATTATCTGCCACAAAGGTAGCAAATAATCCGTAAATTGCAATAGCTTAGCGACAATTATCAACTGTCAACTGTCATCTGTCAACTCTCAACTGTCACCTGTCACCTGTCAACTCTCACCTGACTAAAAGTCCACATTCACGCCCAAACCGAAGACGCGGTTGGAACGATGGTAGGTGTCAGTCTTGAGACCAGCGGCAGTCAGGGTTTGTACATCGTGGTCCTTGTAGAAAGTGTGCATGTAACCCAGGTCGATGTGCAGACGCTCTGTTGGATTGACGCGTACACCAAAGCCAATCATGTTGTTGGAGAGGTTGAACGAGAGGTCGCTCATGTAGAGGTCGGAGAGTCCATAACGGGTGTTCTGCCACGAACCACTGACGGTGACCCACTTGTTGATGTCCCATTCAACACCAGCCGAGAACTCTTGCGTGTTCTTGTCGATGTGTTTCTGCTTATCATTGAACTGCTTGGCAGCCTTGTCGAAGTAGTAGTGCCATCCAGCCATGATGCGAACTTGGTCAATGGGGCTGTATTGTGCACCTGCACTGAGGATGCTGGGAATGTTAGCAGCAACCTTCTCACCATCGGCAAACTGACCAAGGGTTGGACCTGCAGCTGCTGCAACCAGTTCGGGTACATCGGCTTCTGTCTTGTTCTTCAGACGCAGTTTGGTTTCAGCCTCATAGCGTGCAGCAACGTTCCAGTGCTTGTTGATCTTGTAGTCGATGCCCAGAATGGGAGTTACGCCAAAGCCTGTCTGGTCGCAGTTGAGGTCGATGCCATAGTTTGCCAACTCGGCAGAGCCTGTTATGCCAGGGAAACCGATAGTGGCATTGGCGGGTACACTATAGCCCACACCCGGACGAACGAAACCGTTGTAGTTACAGGTGGCGTAAACACCACGCAGACCCACAAAGCCAGCCAAGTTGTCAGTGAACTTATAGGTGGCACCCAAAGAGAGGCCAAAGTAGTACTGACGACCCTTCATGTAACTATTGAGGGTGTAACCATCGTAGTGACCTGTAGCAGCAAGTGCCTCAGCATAGGGCGAAGGAATACCTGCAGTTATCAATCCAGGCAGAAGCATGGCGGGCAACATACCAGGCACATTCTTCGCCAAAGCACCAGCATATGCGGCTTCGAAAGAACCCAGTCCCTGGTCGAATTCGCACTTGCCACCGCCTCCACCAAGAGAGAAGTTGGCATTGATGCTCCAACGGTCGTGGTTGTAACTAAGTTGCAGTGAGGGAATGACTGGAGCCAAGGCATCGCCTTCGAACTTGTGAGGCGTGTAGGGCTTTTCCAGATTCTGCTGGAAGAGGGGGAAGTCGGTGGTAATGTCACGACTCTGCTTGGCATTCTGCAGGTTAACACTTACATGCCAACCATCGGAAAGGAATGCTGTTCCGGCAGGATTGAAGTACAGTCCTGTAATGTCTATGATAGCGTCCTGGCTCATCTGGCGCAGGAAAGCTGCATTCTGGTTAGAGTTGGTTACGAGGCCACCAGCCTGTACTTTGCTCGAATTGAAGATTGCACATTGAAGATTGAACATCGCCAATAGCACTAACACTTTTTTCATCATCTTTTTACTTTTCTTTTATTCTTATTTTTAATTCTCTTCCCCCAAAATGGGAGTAAAAGAGGCTTGTTTTCCTTAAATCGACCGCAAAGGTACACACTTTTAGCCAATTTGTGCAATTTATTTATGCGCAAACCGACCAAAAATGTGTAATTTCTTGATTAATGTCAAGTGGGCAGGTTGAATTACATGCCCTTAATTCTTCCCAAGTATGATGTTTACGAGGGCTGTGACGTCAGCAATTGTAGTGGAGTTGTCCTCATTGACATCGGCAGCTTGGTGATCGTATTGATAAGGCTCGATGTTGTCTTTGCCCAATATGATGTTGACAAGTGCTGTGACATCGGCAATGGTGATTTGCCCATCCTTGTTCACGTCTCCCTTGATATAAGCCGGACCAAGGTACTTTAGTTTGAAGTTATCAAACAGAGTCCAGTCACGGTCGACGGCAATTTCCTTCTTAACGCCGATGCGAAGCAGTCCATTCTCCACGGTAAAACGAAGTGGACCAGTGGCATAGAGACCATCGCGAATGTAATATGAGGCATCGGCTTGCGAGTTGGGAATGTAACCATAAATGCTTTGGTTGACACCCTGAGTGCCACATTTGTTAGCCTCTGAGAAAATGGAAGGAAGGGGAAGCGTGGCATCATTGCCATAGAGTAGGGCATTCAGAGCTTCATTGCCTGCTTGCCGTGAGTTGGCGGCAGTGTCGTAGTCGCCATTTCGATAGAAACCCTGCATGGAGATCTCGTAGACTCCGTCAGGTGCATCCGTGATTTCTTGATATATGTCGAAAGTTGTGTTGTATTTCTCGCCATTCATGTTTCCCCAGTCGCCTTGAGCATAGCCACCTCTGACGGGACTACCCGCCCAATTATCAATGCGTGTATCGTTCCTGCCAAAATTGTGTCCGGGGATGAGGAAGGTCGCGTCCACAGGATTTGTCTCTGTGGCGTTCTCCATCTGTTTCAACAAATCCGCCTTTGTGATAAGCGCCCATTTAGCATAAGCGCTGTTGGGGTTGGTAGTTGTGGAGATAGCCTTACCGCTTTCTGTAGGTGACGAAAGATAGTTGGTGCCGTCGGAAATGGTATAGGTTTGTCGACCTTCCACTATGCCAGCTTCGGCAAATGTCCATTTGAAAGGAGAGGAGTCGCAATAGATGTTGTTGCCCAAGTAATGATTCGTCCCGCCATTACTTATATGGGAGTCGAGTGTGTATCCATTGATGGCATTGCCCAGAGTAAAACTGATACCAGTCTCTGCCACGATGCCCTGAGTGTCCCAACCGTTTCCTGCAGCCATGAAACAAGAACTTTCGTTATTATAGAGATAGTATTCCCCCGATGGAATGTAACACGATTGGGCGTTGACTGCAGTTCGAGGAATAAGTCGAATGCCTAACTTGTCGCCTGAGTCATTGCCTGTCGGGTAGGTGCGATTTCCCGCAAGAACTTCGCCTTCTCCAAAATTCTTGTCATTATCCCAAAGGCCAACATACATCTTATGGGCAATATTCTTACATATCCAATAGTCGTCAGTGGCGTTGTATATGAAGTCAAATGCCGTCTTTGCCGCCTCTACCGTATAGTCGTTGTTTCGTGTTGTGAAGTTCCAGGAATTAGGGCTACAGATGAGATAGTTGGGTTCGCCTACATTGCGGAGTGAATATCCTCCATTGGAGTTGTATTCCAGTGCCCATAATTGATAGAGATCATTGGCATAGTTGCTGTTGGCGGCTTTGTAATAGACGCGATTCTCGTTGCTGCTGTTGTCATAGACTGCCCAAACGAGGTCGGTACTGGCTTCTTTGGAATAGAACTGGAAATAGTATTCAGAGGTATTGCTGGGACGCGCGCTGGCATTGTCTACAAATTCAATGTTAAAACTAAACACATCCGAACCTGTCTCCTCATTATCTAAGACGTCGGCAATGCGCCAATCATAGTTCCTCGCATCAGGCAGTGTCCCACTGAAGGAATAACTTTGGTCTCCGCTTCCTGTCTTGTCCTTAGGCTTGACGGTTGCGAGAGTGGTCCATGACGAGCCTGTATGAGACTTGTACTGTATGCGAATCTCGTCCATCATGTCGCCGTTTTTGTCCTTCCAGGTAAGTACTATCTTGTCATCATTGGCGCTACCCGTTAGTAAATATGGCTTTTTGATGACAACAACGGGTACGAACTCATGCGAACTATTGTAACCCAGTCCGCCATCAGTGGCGGCATAGGTTTGTCCGAGCGCGGTTATACGATTATCACTATATATATGAGCCTTTGACTCGCCATTCCAGTAGAAATAACGCTCAATGTAGGCTGCATTATTCATCGTGTTGAGTATGGTGCTCTTGTTATTGATAATTTGACTATCCGTCACTCCACTGCCAAAAGCCCCATTCGAGTTCCACGAGGCACCCCAAAGCCATTCGGTGACCCAAATGGGACGTCTATACTTGTTGTAGTAGTTGCTTAGTGACGAAAACGAACTCGTTACCCAATAGCAATGCATATCGAGGATGTCGCAACGCCATCCCCGCTCGTCGATGGCATTCATGAATTCTTCTTGCCATGCGTATCCTCCGTCGTGTGAGGAGGGAGAACAAAGGCGCATGCCTGTTCGCATGGCATTTTCCCAATAACCCAGCACTTCGGCAACGGTGGCTGGTGTGTCGTCACTTGAGTTGGCTGGTTCGTTGTCCGTCTTCATGGTGCATGAATATTCAGTACTACCGCATGCCTCGATACCTGGCCAGTTTTTGTGAATCTTATGAGGTATCCACTCCACATCGGGCAACATGTTCCCACCTACATTGTATGTGTAGCATCCCTGCACATTAAGTGCATCACACGTGGTGGAATCGGTGTTGTTTGCAATGCCCGATTTTCCGTAATTATACCATTTGAAGAGTCTGTAACTTGATATCTTTCCGTCAAGGACTGGAGGTAAGGTGGAAAATTCAAGGTCTTCTTTGTCGGCGATGAAACAACGGCTGTAACCATATCCAGAAGTGCCTGTGGCGAATGTCACCATGTAACCGCGCTTCAACTTAAAGCTTCGGATGTTGTTGAGCAGATTGGCGTCGGTCAGTGTCCTCATGTATCCTCCATTGCTGCCTGTGGAGTAGGTGTTGCAAGCAGTGCCCGAATAGTTTGTTCCTGAATAACAGGTGAGGGGTGTGAATCCTGAGGCGGAGTAGGGTAGGATGATACTTCCTTTGTTATACATCTTAACTTGGCAATTCGTCCCGTCCACGGCTCTTGCTCCATTGATTCGAATATAACTTAACCATTCGTTGATAACCACTGAGGGCTTTAACGCCTTGAAGATAATCACTGAGTGCTCCATCGCCGAACTCGGAATGTTGACATAGGCAGAATTCCCAGAGAAAGGCGTATTACTGTTGATGACATAGTCTACTTCACTTCCCACTGATATGCCACTCGTTACCTGATTGGTGGTAATGGTGCGATTAGCTCCAAGAAGGCTTAGTGGGAATGATGCTATAAGTAATAATAGTTTAGTTTTCAATTGCTTATAATATTTTATTCAGGTATTACTTCTTGCATAAAGATGGCTTCAAGACTCCATAGCGCACAGTCGTTTGTGGTAGTGAAGGGGCTCTCGTCGAGGGGCTCTGGCACTTCACTTCCTTCGATGTGTTGGAGGTCGAAAGCATAGTGCTGGAAGCCTGTGTTGTAGTTCCACATATCACGCCAAGCCTCCTCGGCCAGTTGCTTGTCGTTCAACTTCCATGCAGCATAAGCCTTCAGACGACTTATACGGAAGGCATTCCTTTTCTGTTTGTGATAGTTGTGGCAGTAGTCCAACCATGTTTTCTCCCATGCCTTATTGGGTAGCATCTCGTCCAGTTCGTGCTGAATCTCAAAACCTCCCATGATTGTCGCGAGGTGTTCGGCATTGGTGACATTGGGGTCGCCTTCCCATGAAAGAATGCCTGTTGCAGGGTCATAGCCTAAAACGCCTGGTCCAGAGAACATTCCATGAGGCAGACTCGAAATGCTCTTCATGCCCGCCTCAATCTTTTTCTTGTACAGAGGATTACGCGTGCGCTCGTATTCCGTCATCCAGTTAGCGGCGTACGCCAACCAGTCAGGACCGACACGAAGTCGGGCAGGTGCTGTGCAAGGATATTTCTCACGAGGAAGAGCCAGGCGCATGGGATCAAGGGTGTAAAGCTTCTGGTCAGCATCCTTAACCTCGGTCATCAGGTCTCCTAAGCGCTCATCGGCTGTGAGGTAATACATAAAGCGGTTCCATGCCGCCTGACTGATGCGAGCCTCTTTTGCTCCACATCCCCAATGCGAGACATTGTGGCGCGAACCCAGTCCTGCCATTTCGCCTATGTGGTAGACATCAACCTCGCTGGTGTGGCGAGTCATTGCCGAAGCCAATCGCCAAATGTCGGCACGGCCAGTGCGTAGGAAACTGTACCATAGCCACGACGGGCTTCCCAGTTCCGTGTTGTCCCAAGCAAACCCGCCAACATCATACTTCCATTCGTGTCGGGCAGGGTCGTATTGGTGCATGAAATCTCCATAGTTCCAAAAGCCATACCAGTGGTGTTGGTCCTGGGCAATCAGGTAATAGTCGAGGTATTGTTCCAAAAGCTCTTCCACCTTCTTGCGTTGAGGTGTGCTCTTGTCGGGAAGCGACCATATGCCGAAAGCCCTCTTCTCATGCAGATATTCAGGCGTGGGCAGAAGTATGTTGTCCTGTTCCAATTGCTCTGCACATGCGGCAATCCCTGCTTTGCCCGGATACTTGGACATGGGAAATAGTGTGAGTTCCGATGTGCGTGCAATACCATAGGGCGTGGACATCCCTTCCTGTACATCCTCGTACGACGCGTTGAGGTCGTGAGCAACATTGTCGTAGTGACGCAGGTCCATTGGTGCTGCGTCGGGACTCCATAGATAGGCAGTCAACAATGCTTTCTCGTGTGTGGCACTATCCACCTGCAACGAACTGGGATAGCTTTGCCAGAAATCTTTCACGCCAATGCCCAGTCCTCCACTCACATCTCCGGCAAAGACAAAGCCTTGAGCGCGATGGCCCGTTTGTGTGCCTATCCATGGGTTGTTGTGATGTGCTCTTTTATTAATGGAGAAACCTTGATCGTTGGGTTGACTAAGACGGAACGACCCCCATGATGCCCAATGGCGAAGCAGGCTCTGACTGCTGGCATCGAAGGTCTCGGGTTCGGCAATGCGCTTGCCTGCTACTTGGTCGTATTCCAGACGGAAGTCGTTGCCCAGAATGCGGCGTCCAGAGAGAGGTTGCACGCTTTCTGCCCATACACCCTTTCCTGTAGTAAATGCCACATGGCGGTTGTAGAGTTGTTCGCGCATGGGAATCTCAAACCTGATGCCAAGTGCTTGGATGAAGTCGTGTTGTTGGTCGCCATCGTAGGTAAAAGAATGTACCATCCTCACCTCATTGCTGCCTTGATAGAAATAAAGGCGAACGGTAAATGGCAACCACTCGCGTTTTCCGTCGGCGTGATGGCCGTTGATGCGAACTACCGTACGAACCTGTCCGTCTTGTTCGATGTATGCCGTGTCCACCTTACTCGTGAAATGGGCATAATGCACACTTGCTGCACCCTCTTGATAGGGTTGGTCTTGTGTGGTGCAAAGGAGGTGGCCATGCTCGGCAATCTTGGTTCCATTGAGCACGAGACTGTCCACCAAAGCATCACCTTGAACAGGGATGTATGCATGCAATGCACCAGTTGAGATGTGGATGTTTTTACGAGCTGACAGACCTGATGTTTTAGTTGAAGTCTTATTGCTTGATTTCTTGAAAACCAGATTGTTACTATTGTTTGGAATAACTGCAGATGCGCTTCCCCACTTAATACTTCCGTCGGGCCAGTAAGCCAATGGATAGAAGTCAGTGACGAGTTCTTTCCCATCGGCCACAATGCTTCCTTTTTGCTTCTCCTTCATCTCGCCTTTTGCAAAGGGAATGCCTAAAGTGACGGGCGCATCATGTTGTGGTGTTTTACCTATCCAATGCAAAGGAACGGTTTGGGCAAAGACCAAGTTGGGACTGAAAATGATGAATAATGACAGGACGATGAGTCGACTGAAAATGGAATTCTTCTTCATGGTTATTGATGAGTTAGTTGCACAAAGGTAAGCATAATAATTTAGAAAATGGATATTTAGGAAATGTTTTGTTCACATTTCTACGATTCCCTACTCGCGAATTTGCATTTGTGCTCGCTTAATCGCACTTTGAACTGCGTTCTTAGATACTTTCGCTCGACAAATTGCAAATTTATTTGCATTTGTGCTCGCTTAATCGTACTTTGAACTGCGTTCTTAGATACTTTCGCTCGACAAATTGCAAATTTATTTGCATTTGTGCTCGCTTAATCGTATCTTTGTGCGCAAATTCGGAAAAGCCTGATGAAACGAGTTCGATTTTATATGTGTCTGCTGGTCATGCTTTTACTCTCAGTAATGGCCTATGGTGGCATCAATGATTTGCTACCACAACCCAAAAGTGTTGAGGTTATTAGCGATGACGGTGAAGAAGGATTCGTCGTATTGACGGGTCGCCTGACTTGTATGCAGATGCCAAGTGAACGCATACAGCGTGCCTTCCAGAACTTGCTCGAACAAGAACTGACCACGGAGACGGGTTCTCCTTTGTTGAAGATAGATATGGTTTCTTCTGTGGAGGGTAGTCGCGACTATGCGTTGGCGGGATTCCCAGACGAAGCCTACCGACTGTCCGTTTCGCGTGAGAGCATTGTCATTCAGGCTATTTCGGAGACAGGCGTTATTCGTGCCGTTCAGACTTTGACGCAGATGGCAGAGGGTGAGGATGGACGTTTGCCTTTATGCTCGATTACCGACTGGCCAGCCTTCAAGCTGAGAGGATGGATGCACGATGTGGGGCGCAGTTATATCAGTTTCGAAGAGTTGAAACATCAAATACGCCTAATGGGCCGTTTCAAGGTCAACACCTTCCATTGGCATTTAACGGAAAACCAAGCGTGGCGCTTCGAAGTGAAGCAATATCCACAACTGACAAAGGCTTCCAGCATGACGCGTTTTGTCGGTAAGTATTACACGCAGGAGGAATGTCGAGAACTCGTCAGTCTTGCTGCTGATTACGGCATACAAGTGATTCCTGAGATAGACATGCCAGGACACAGCAAAGCCTTCGAGCGTGCTATGGGTCATTCGATGCAGACGGAGCAAGGAGTGACGGAACTGAAAAACATTTTGGACGAGGTGTGTGAGGTCTTTGCCGAATCGCCTTACATCCACATTGGTGCCGACGAACAACAAATCACTTATCCCAATTTCCTGAAGACAATTACTGACTACATTCACGCCAAAGGCAAACGAGTGGTGGTGTGGAATCCTATCAGTGGGGTAACGATTTCCTCGTCGACAGGTGCCGATATGACGCAGATGTGGAGTACAGCCGGAAAGAAAGTCAGTGGATTGCCGAATATAGATTGCCGTTATAATTACATCAACCACTTCGATGTTTTCGCCGACCTCGTGGGCATATACAAAAGCAATGTCTATTATGCCCAGCAAGGCTCTGCAGAGGTGGCAGGCGAGATCACTGCCGTGTGGAATGACCGCTATGTGGAGACAGAAGAGAGCATCATGCGACAGAATAATGTTTATGCCAGTGTGCTGGCTTCCGTCGATCGTGCCTGGAAGGGTGGGGGAAAGCAATACATAGAGGTGGGAGGAACCACGCTTCCCTCCTCAGGCGAAGAGTATGACGAGTTTGCCGATTGGGAACGACGCTTCCTTTTCCATAAAGCCCATTCGCTTGTCAACGAACCTATATCCTATGTGCGTCAAACAAATGTTCGATGGCAAGTGAGTGAGGGCTTCCCGAACGAGGGTAGTCAGACGAAGGCTTTCCCACCCGAGACAGAAGGTCCGCAAGACAGTTATTCCTTTAACGGGAAAACATATGTTACAGGACGAGCCACAGGTGCTGGCGTCTATTTGAGGCATACTTGGGGAACAACCGTTCCTGCCTATTTCTCCAATCCACAACTGAACACGACGGCTTATGCCTGGACCTATGTTTATTCGCCTGTTGCTCAGGAGGCTGGAGCTCTCATCGAGTTCCAGAATTATGGTCGGTCGGAGAAGGACACTGCCCCAGCCAATGGCAAATGGGACCGTAAGGGGTCGCGCATCTGGTTCAATGATGAGGAGATAAAAGGTCCGTCATGGACCAATGCAGGCAAGAGCATCGATAACGAAGTGCCTTTGAAAAACGAAAACTTCACAGAGCGCCAACCCGTCAGGATTCAGTTGAAACAAGGGTGGAACAAGGTGTTTATGAAACTTCCCTATGTCTCGGCGAGTGGCGTTCGCCTGAACAAATGGATGTTCACTTTCGTCATTACCGACACGGAAGGACGCAATGCCTTGGAAGGCCTCGTCTATTCACCCAAGCAATTGCTCGATGAAGAAGCAGAAGCCTTGTCGGCTCGCATCGACGAGATTCGTCACGACATGAGTGAGCGTTTAGGCACGGAACCTGGCTTCCTTCCTGAAAGTTTGGCTCAAGACCTAATGAGTACGATTGCTGAAATAGAGTCGACCTTGGAAGATGGCCTTACAGCAGAAGAACGCTTGTCGCAGAAGGCACAGTTGAATGCGGCCTATGACAAGTTCGTTAGTGATTGTAATACTACGAAAGAAAGAATAATGCCTCAGGTAAGCGATGAACGGATGTCCTATTGGTATACGATGTGTACACCTCTCCGAAATGGACGATATGTTCAGAGCAATGGGGCAGGGAGTGGACTGACAGGAGGCACTGACGGCACTCTGCATAAGGCCATGTGGAAGTTTGTCACTCGAAACGACGGAAGTTATAACATCGTGAACCGAGGCGACAATTCCTACATCTCTCCGAATGCTTCCAGCGACACGCAATTGTCAACGACGAAGAACGCACCATCGAAGGGCTGGACGCTGAAGGCCGCCGACACGATGGGCTATCTGATAGTAACCTGCGGCTCTGCCCAACTCAACCAGACCAATCCAAGCTTGAGCTACAAAATATACAATTGGGGTTCTGGAACCAATACCTCCGACACGGGTTGTCAGTTTGCCATCCGAGAGGTCGACATAACCGACGGTATCGAGGATGTGAGGATGTGGGGAAGTGAAGAAACCAGTCAGTTTCGCCATTCCTTATATGACACACAAGGCCGACTTGTAGTTGAACCCAAGCGTGCAGGATTGTATGTTACAAACGGAAAGAAAATTATCATAAAATAAGCAAGATGAAAGTAAGACACATCGCACTTGGACTCTTGGTACTGGTAAGTACTAATTGCACCAATCAAAAGGAGAAGGAAGAGGAAGTGAACGATATGACAACCCCTCTCCACCTCCTGAAACCCGATTACAAGATTCCTTATGGGGAGATTAACAAGGATGACGTGAAGGCGGCTCTCGACCGCATTTTCCAATATGTCGACCAGCAAACCCCTCATGCCCTCAAGGAAGACGGCACACTCGAGCGTGGTGCTTTCCGCATCGGTTCCTATGAATGGGGCATTACATATCAGGCCTTGCTTGCTGCAGCAGAAGTAACGGGTGACCAGAAGTATAGCGATTACGTGAAGACGCGTTTCGATTTCATTAGCGAGGTTGCTCCGAAATTCCGTGACCAAGAGAAGTGCGAGGACGCTCAGATGGAACAAATCCTCCATCCTCGTGCCTTGGACGATTGTGGAACGATGTGTACGGCTATGATGAAAGCCTTGAAAAATTCGAATTCCCCAATAGAGGATTCCCCATTGACGCCACTTATCGAGAACTACTTTGATTTTGTGGAGAACGGACAATATCGTTTGCCCGACCGCACCTTTGCACGCCATCGTCCTCAGCGCAACACTATTTGGCTCGACGATATGTATATGGGCATCCCCACCATTGCCTACAGAGGCGTTTATACAGGCGATACCAAGTTCTTTGACGAGGCTGCAACCGTGTACAAGAATTTTGTTCAGCGTATGTGGGTTCCTGAGAAGGGCATTTATCGGCATGGTTATGTGGAAGGACTGACTGACCAGCCCACTTATCATTGGGCTCGTGCCAACGGATGGGCTTTGCTGACTACTGTCGAACTCCTCGATATGTTGCCTGAGTCACATCCCGACCGTCCGTTCATCCTCGAACAACTGCGTAAGCACGTTCGTGGATTGGCTTCCTATCAGTCGAGTGAAGGCTTCTGGCATCAGTTGCTTGATCGCGAGGATTCATACCTCGAGACCAGCGCAACGGCCATCTACACCTATTCCATAGCCCGCGCCATCAATCAGGGATGGCTCGCCGGCATTACTTACGGACCTGTCGCACAGTTGGGTTGGCATGCTCTCTCGACACAAATCACAGAGGAAGGACTTGTTAAAGGCACTTGTGTCGGAACTGGTATGGCCTTCGATCCTGCTTTCTACTACTATCGTCCTGTCAGTGCTGCTGCGGCACACGGTTATGGGCCTGCCATTTGGGCGGCTTCCGAGATGCTTAGCTTGCTCGATAACTGGTATCCCCGTACCAATGACTCAGGTTTGCATTATTACGAGCAGGAACAAACGAATGAGAGTCCTTTGTTCTACTTGACGGAAGATGGAGCAGGGGAGGCTGTGAAGTAAACTCAAGCATTTAATAATTATTACGATTCTGAGATGAAAAGACTCCTCATTTTCTCATTTTCTCATTTTCTCATTGTTGCATGTGCAATAGCCCAGGTTCATGCTCACATGAAGTTGTGGGATAGAAAATATCGTTACCCAAATGTCAACAGTATCGAGTTTCAGGGCGATGTTCCCTCCTTGTCGATGTATGATGCCATATATGGGCATGGGGCCATGTGGGAAAACGAATGGATAGGTTTCCGCGTCTATATGGATCATCGCCAGAGCATCGACCTCTATGGCAAGAAGACGGCACAGATGGAACTCGACGCCACCAATTTCTATACGACAGCCGAGCAATGGAAGGCCGGTTATGGCGAGGACATCCTGTTCGTAGGCGCCAGCATTGGTGCAGGTTCGTTCAGGGGGTATGAGAATGGCGAACCCGTCTTTGTCAATCCCGTCAAGGCTCGTGGTCAACTCGTCCTTGAAGAAGGTCCTGATTCGGCAGTTGTAGAGATTTATGCCCGTGATTGGGAGTATCAAGGTCGAACCTTGCAATTCCGTCAGCGTTTTACGGCTTTGCGAGGTCACCGTGAGGTTCAGGTCGATGTGTGGGTAGAAGGCTGTCCTGATGAGACGGTCTTTGCCACAGGTGCTCAGAAGTTTGAGTTCAGCAGTACGGGCATCATGCGTTCCGATGGTCTTGTGGCCACATGGGGTTCGAATGTTCCAGACAAAGAAGGCAATCCCAAACGCGTCCACACCCTCGGTATAGCCGTGCGAGCAGCAGAGGAGAATCTGGTTGAGGTCAAGGAAGACAGTCTCAACTATCTTTGCTTGCTTCATCCCGTCGAAGGCCACATGCGTTATTGGATAGCCGTTGCATCGGATTTGCAGAAGACGGACGGTTATCACACGGCTCAAGATTGGTTTGCATGGGTTCGTCGGAATCTATAGTTGGATAATAATTAAACGAAATAAAGATTGTGAAGGTATTAAAGTTCGGCGGTAGTTCGATTGGCTCCGCAGAAAGTATTTTAAGTGTAAAAAGAATTGTTGAGGCTCAGACAGAGCCCACAATCGTTGTTGTATCGGCTTTGGGTGGCATCACTGACCAGTTGATTCGTACCTCGCAGATGGCTGTTGAGGGTAATTCCGACTATCAGAAGTCGTACGACGAAATTGCCCAGCGGCATTATAGTTTGATAGATGCGGTCATCCCTTCTGGCGATGAACTTGAATCGCTCAGGGAAGAGATTAATGCTATGCTCAACGAGTTACACAGCATCTATCAGGGTGTATTCCTCATCCGCGACCTCAGTCCTAAGACTTTGGCCACCGTTGTCAGCTATGGCGAACGCATGTCGAGCCGCATTGTCACCAAGCTCATTAGTGGTTCGCAATGGCGTGACAGCCGTGAGTTCATCAAGACAGAACGCCAAGGCTCAAAGAACATACTTGCGTCGGAAGTCACCTATGCGCTTGTTCGCAAGACTTGGGAGAAGATTCCTCCCATCAGCGTCGTTGGAGGCTTCATCTCTACGGACAAGGATAGTGGCGAGGTTACCAATCTGGGAAGAGGAGGAAGTGACTATACAGCCAGCATCATTGCTGCGGCTTTGGATGCAAGCGTGTTGGAGATATGGACGGATGTTGATGGTTTCATGACAGCCGATCCGCGTGTAATCCAGACGGCTTACACCATCCCTGAGCTCACCTACATCGAGGCTATGGAGTTGTGCAACTTTGGTGCCAAGGTTGTATATCCGCCTACCATCTATCCCGTTTGCGTGAAGAACATCCCCATTCTCATCCGCAACACCTTCAATCCCGAATCCAGTGGCACGATTATTAAGACTCAGGTAAAGGACGATAGCCGAAGCATCAAGGGTATATCCAGCATCAAAGGCACCAGTCTCATCACGGTTGCAGGTCTTTCCATGGTGGGTGTGATTGGTGTCAATCGTCGCATATTCTCTTGCCTTGCCGAGAATGGTATTTCCGTCTTTATGGTCAGTCAGGCAAGCTCTGAGAACAGCACGAGTATAGGTGTTCGAGAAGAGGATTGTCAGGAGGCTTGTCGTGTCTTGAACGAGGAGTTTGAAAAGGAGATCAAGGACGGACGCATGTTCCCCATGCAATACGAAAGCGGATTGGCAACAGTCGCCGTCGTAGGTGAGAACATGAAGCACACGCCTGGTATTGCAGGAAAGTTGTTTGGAACACTGGGACGCAGTGGTATCTCTGTCATCGCCTGCGCTCAGGGCGCATCGGAGACCAACATCTCTTTCGTCATCAATGAGAAGTTCCTGCGCAAGGCTCTCAACTCCATCCACGACTCGTTCTTCCTCTCGGAGTACAAGGAAGTGAACCTGTTCATCTGTGGCGTTGGAACAGTGGGTGGAAGCCTTCTCGAACAGATACGCCAGCAGCAGGAAAAACTGATGCGCGAACTTCGTATCAAACTCAATGTTGTGGGCATTGCCAGCAGTCGCAAGGCCATGTTCCGTCGCGAAGGACTCAGTCTCGATGATTTCCGTCAGCAATTGCAACAGGCACCTGAGAGCAATATCCATCGCTTGCGTGAGGAGGTTATCGGTATGAACATCTTCAACTCCGTTTTTGTCGATTGCACGGCATCAGCCGAGGTTGCAGGCCTGTATAAGGACTTCCTCAACCATAACATCAATGTCGTTGCCGCCAACAAGGTTGCAGCCAGCAGTGATTATAAGAACTATTGGGAACTCAAGCACATTGCCCAGACGCGTGGCGTGAAGTTCCTCTTTGAGACGAATGTAGGCGCAGGTCTGCCCATCATCCGCACTATCAACGACCTGGTGAACTCTGGCGATAAGATACTTCGCATCGAGGCTGTCCTCTCTGGTACGCTTAATTTCATCTTCAACACCATCAGCAAGGACATTCCCTTTAGCGAGACCGTCAGGATGGCTAAGGCCGAAGGTTATAGCGAGCCCGACCCGCGCATCGACCTGAGTGGCAAGGATGTCATTCGCAAACTCGTTATCCTTACGCGTGAGGCAGGTTACGAGATCGAGCAGAAAGATGTGGTGGCTAAACTCCTCATTCCCGACTCCTTCTTCGAGGGTTCGTTGGAGGAATTCTGGAAGAACCTGCCATCGTTGGATGCTGACTTCGAGGCTCGTCGCGAGGCATTGGAGCGCAACAATCGCGTTTGGCGTTTCGTGGCCAAGTATGAGGACGGACACGGGAGTGTCTCCCTGCAGGAGTTCGACCAGTCGCATGCCTTCTATGGCCTGAAGGGTTCTAACAACATCGTCCTGCTCACTACCGAGCGCTACAACGAGTATCCCATGCTCATTCAGGGCTATGGAGCAGGTGCTTCAGTTACGGCCGCAGGTGTGTTTGCCGATATCATGAGTATTGCGTAAGGACGCACCTCCTTTTTCTCCATAATGGAGGCATATACCTAAGATTTTACTTAATGAAAGATAGTATCAAAGAAGCAAACCATCCTGCTTCCTCCCTTTTTGGGGAGGTCAGGAGTGGGTGTGGGTCTCCTAAGCATCTCATCATCCTCGCCGATGGTATGGCCGACTGGCCTGTTGAGGAATTGGGCGGAAAGACCCTCCTGCAATATGCCGACACGCCATATTTCGACTTCCTTGCACGCAATGGGCGCTGTGGTATGCTGAAGACGGTTCCCGACGGATTCCATCCAGGCAGTGAGGTCGCCAACAGCAGTATTCTTGGCTATGACCAGCATCTCGTCTATGAGGGTCGTGGTCCTTTGGAAGCCGCAAGCATAGGCGTTGAACTTGCCGACGACGATCTGGCCTTGCGTTGCAACCTCGTCTGTCTCGAAGGCAATCTGCTGAAGAATCACAGTTGTGGGCGTTTGGAGACGGAGGAGTCCGATGTCCTGATAAGGTATTTGAAGGAACACCTCGATAGTGACCGCATCCACTTCTATACAGGCGTGCAGTATCGCAATCTCCTTGTCATTAAGGGAGGGAACAAGCATCTCCATTGCACCCCTCCTCACGACATCCCTCTTCAGCCTTGGCGTGAGAACCTTCCCTATGCCGAAACGCCAGAGGCGAAGGATACTGCTCAGTTGTTAACCGACCTTATCCTAAAGAGTCAGGAACTTCTGCGCAACCATCCCCTCAACCTCGAACGCAGGGCAAAGGGAATGGACCCTGCCAACAGCATCTGGCCGTGGGGTGGGGGTTATCGCCCTAAGATGAAGACCCTGATGGAACGCTTCCCGCAGGTGCATTCTGGTGCCGTCATCACGGCTGTCGACCTCATCCGAGGCATTGGCAAGTATGCTGGTTTGCGCGTCATCGATGTGCCTGGTGCCACTGGCCTATGGGACACCAACTACGAAGGCAAGGCCCAAGCCGCCCTTGAGGCACTGAAGACCGACGATTTCGTCTATCTCCATGTCGAAGCTTGCGATGAGGCTGGTCACGATGGTGATCTCGAACTGAAGTTGAAGTGCATCGAGAACCTCGATAAACGCCTCGTGAAGCCCATACTGGAAGCATTGTCCATTGACAATTCTTGCTCCGTTTCTCAAAGCAAGCGTCTTCCATCGTCGACGAGTGGTCCATTGTCAATTGCGTTGCTTCCCGACCATCCAACACCCATTGCCCATCGTACGCATACCAACGAACCCATACCCTTCTGCATCTACTATCCTGGCATCGAACCTGACCAAGTGCAGACCTTCGACGAGCAGGCTTGCCAGCAAGGTTCCTACGGTTTGCTCGAAGGCGATGAGTTTATAGAAGAATTTATGAGGAATCCTTTTAAGTCTTAATTTGACATCAAGACATGAACTATTATAGCACCAATGGCCAAGCGCCATTAGCCACCCTCGAGAAAGCAGTAACGAAGGGTTTGGCAGAAGACAGAGGCTTATACATGCCCGAGCGTATCACCCCCCTGCCCAAGGAGTTTTTCGACGAAATGCCGAACCTCTCCTTCCACGAGATTGCCTATCGCGTGGCATCATGTTTCTTTGGCGAGGATGTCCCTGCCGACGACCTAAGGCGAATTGTTACCGAAACCCTCTCCTTCGACTGTCCGTTGGTGAAGGTGGAGGAGGGCATCTACTGCCTCGAACTCTTTCATGGTCCCACCCTTGCTTTCAAGGATGTTGGCGCTCGCTTTATGGCGCGCAT
>JAGCVH010000051.1 GCA_017962495.1 Bacteroidaceae bacterium | reverse complement strand
TTGCTGATGCGCGTGTAATGACGATTGTTTAGTCCCCACTTCTTCATATTTTGCTCCAGATTAAGACTGACGGGACAAACGAAGGAAGCATCCCTTACGAACCGTCGTCCTAAACGGAGTTGCATGTTGCTGTCGGGATAAGCTCCTTCGCGGGCATAACGCGACCAATGTTCGGTGATGATATAAGGGATGTGATGGAGTTTGAGCAAAAGCCAGGGTAATCCTGCTGCACGCGTCAAGACGTTGACATGACACACCTCGGGTCGCTCACCCTGCCAATAATTCTTCTTGATAAACCGATAACCTTTGATGTAACCCAGCATGAGCCAGAAGAGTCGCAGCAATCCTGTAATCAACGGTATCTCGAAGCGAGTCTTGGGCACATAGACCAACACTTCATGGAGCGATGGCAGGTCACTTTCGACGGGACACACCGCCACCTTCAATCCTCGTACAGCCACATCGGTCTGTACCATCAGCACAGCCACATCATTGAGTCGCGCAACAGCCCTGGCGTGCTTCTGTATGAAGACGCCATCACCTGCATCTTTGCGATTTGGATACCATGCTGTGGTGAAAAGGACGCGCATAAGAGGGGTAAAGAGGGGTTTGAAAGGTTCGAGGGGGTTGAAAGGTTCGAGGGGTTTGAGGGGCTAAGAGGGTTACATTATATTATAATGATATCGGCAGAAGAGGATGTAAAGAATCAAGTCGAGGAATCCTCCAACAAAAATGCCCATGCCAATGCCATCGAGGCCGCCAAAATAATAGCCCACGAGAACTACCATAATGTTTATCAGGCAACTCATACCTTCGAGAATAACGAAATGCAGCCGTTTATTGAGTGCCAAGGGAAGATAGCCCAAAGGAAGATAAATGGCCTTGAAAAGAATAGCCAACACCGACCAACGCACCATCGTGACAAGCGGAAGGAATTCCTCACTCAACAGGATACGTATCACCCAAGGAGCAAGAATCCAAATCACAATCACAACGGGAAGCGCGATGAGAAACATGACGCGAATCTGTCGCACCACCACAATGCGTCTGCCTTCAACATCATCGTCGGCAATAGCCGAGAGTCGAGGGAAATAATCGTTGGCTACGCCCGAAAAGATCATGCTCGGATAGGTGAAAGCACACTGATAGCCAGCTTTGAATAGACCAACGACCGTCAAAGAGGCTGTGGTAGCCAACACCGACTGAAGGAACAGGTCACTGCCTTGTAAGAACAGTCCCGTGATGACAAAAGCCATGCCCATACGAAGCATGGGCTGCGAAGCCTTCCAGAACTGGCTCCAATCGGAGAACTGGCCGAAATCGAAACGGAAGGGATGTGTCTTATATCCCTGCCATAGGCAAATGATTGCAGAAGCTACGGCACACGAGACGATGGCGAAGATGACACCACGCACGCCCAACCACCAATAGAAGGGAACAGTGAAGACCAAGGCGCAGATGGCCGTCAAGAGCATACTGAAAGCCAATCGGACAGAACGTTGCAGGCTTCGCATCACGCTCTGTTCGATGTCGCAGACAATCAGAGCAGCCACACCCACACCCAAGAGCATGAAATGCGGGACATAATGCAAGTTGTCGAAATAAAGCAGGCTGAGAAGCGGTGAAAGCAGCGCAAGCAACACGATAGCAGCAGCTCCACAGAGGAGCGCCCAATGACGCACACGGGTCACATGCTTGTCGATGAAGGCAAGGTCGTGAGTGGAATAAGCTTCGGACAAGGTCTTGACACTTCCCGTCGAAAGGCCCAAACCAAGCAGTTGGTTCATGAAAAGCTGAACCGTATTGAAAAGTGCATTCAGTCCGACACCGGCAGTTCCAAGCAAAACTGCGGCAAACTTCGTACGCACCAGGGCCGTCAGGATATTGACAGCCTTAGCAGCTCCGAAAATGCCGGCACCTTTGACGATGGATCTGTAGGATGGGACCTCCATAAACCGATGAATGCTAAACGTGACAATCGGGCGTAACGTCGGAAGCCTTGACTTCGGCGGGAACACCGGTCAAAAGAAGATGTCCGTCGGGATGGTCTGCCCCATAATCGCGGGTGCAAACGGCTCCGCTTCCTATCACCGAATGAGGAGGAACGACAGCTCCACGAAGCACCATGGAACGAAAACCAAAGTAACAACCATCACCGATTATGATGGGTTTGGTCAAGGGTTGAACATCCTCACCATGCGCTACGCTATGTCCTGCACTGTCGCAGATATAAACCTCTCCCGCCAACACATTGTCGCCGATGGAGACTCGCTCAGCACATTCTATCTGACTATCGCGAGCCACATAGACATCCTTTCCCGTGGTGAGCATGGCACCCCGATGGATGTAAAGACAACTGTCCAACCCGATACGAATCTTACCTCTCACTTCCCAGGTTCCAAAGATGGAGAACTGTGCCTTTCCTGCTTCCGCTTTATAAGTCTCATGCCGACTACCCAAGGTGATAGTTCCCTTAGTGGCATCGTCGGGCATAATGACACGTGCCCCCTCTCCTATCTCAATGCGCAACGGGCCCTCCACCACGATGGGCAGACGGCGAGCCTGATGCCATGGGAGCAACTTGAGGTTGAGTTTCAATGTTGCCAACCAATTGGTGCGGAAGAAGGAATTAAACATAGGAATACTGGGTATGATGGGAGCGATGAACTTAAGGTTTCCACGCATTTAATGCATCGATGACCTTTGAAACATCCTCTTCGGTCATCGACTGGTTACACGGAATCGACAATTCCTGAGCGGCTATCATTTCGGTGATGGGGAAATGCAGTGTTTTCCACTCGTTGTAAGCCTTCTGCTGATGAGGCGCCAAGGGATAATGTATCTGTGTCTGTATTCCCTGCTGAAGAAGAACCTGCTGAAGTTCATCACGATGCGCAGTCAGCACTGGACAAATATGATAGACATGATCGGCCTTGGCTTTTGGCAAAACAAGGGACGGATTACTGATCTCGCGGGCAAAACGATTCGCTATAGCAACGCGTCGTGCATTGGTACGGTCCAAGTCGCGCAACTTGATGCGAAGCACGGCTGCCTGCAGTTCGTCCATTCGAGAATTAACGCCTTTGAAGCGATGCACATATTTCTTTTCGCTGCCATAAAACGCCAACTGACGAATCACGGTTGCCAGCTCTTCATCATCGGTAGTCACCGCTCCGGCATCGCCCAAGGCTCCAAGATTCTTTCCCGGATAGAAACTCCAAGCACAGGTGCCCTTGGCCTTGACGCCATGGCTTTGCGCGCTGTCCTGCAAAACCAACAGTCGATGACAGGCTGCCAGTTCGTCGATAGCTTCCATCTCGCAACGCTGTCCGTAGAGATGCACGGGAAGGATGGCTCGAATCTCGACACCCTTGGTGACAGGATAAGCAGTCGACGATTCCGGATCTTCCAAGACTTGTGCAATCTTTCGAGGATCAAGCAGATAGGACTCTGAATCAGGCTCCACAGGAATTGGAATCAATCCATTATCGCTGACTGCCAAGATGCTGGCGATATAAGTATTGGCAGGTACAATCACACCATCACCATGCTTCAAATATCCCATCTCAATCCACGCACGCAACACCAGACGCAACGCATCCAGTCCATTGGCACAGGCTACGCAATAGCGCGCACCATTATACTCAGCCCATTCCTGCTCGAATGCAGAGACCTGCTGCCCGAAAAGATACCAGCCCGAGTCAACCACATCGAGCAACGCCTGCTTGATGTCTGCCTCGTATGGAGCATTGATGGTATGTAGGTCGAGATAGGGAATCATGAAGAGCTCTATGATTATAGATGATGAGGGATTAACGGTCTTTGAACCCTTAGAGGCTATTAAAGCTATAAAAACTATGAGGACGATACAGTTTGAGGACAAACGTCTTATAAGCGATGCCACGCCCTCCAAAGCCTTCCTTTTGGGCGATGAGCGACTCATTGAGGATTCTGCCTCCTTGTTCATTGCTCGTGCCGAAATCGAAATATTGGAAACCAAGGTTGCGATACCGCTCCATCAACTGAGTATAAAGGAAGTCGAGGGCACCATCCGCCTTGCCCTGCACCGTGGCATGTCCGTATTGAACATGAACCGTCATTGGATTAGCGAGGAAGACCACGGCACCCGCTTGAGGCACATCCTTCGAATCGACGCACAGGAAGCACTGAATGTTTTGCGGAAAACTTTCTTGCAGCTGCTGCATTTCTGCCAAAGAATGAACGGGCGAAGCATCGTAACGCTCTTGAAGATTATTGACCATGATGGGCCAGAACACTTCAAGCGAGGCATTCTCGACAAGCTGATAACTAGCTTCTTCAGCACGTACCACACCGCGGCGACGACGACGTTCAAGGGGTGGCTGCTGAGGTGTACCTGCAAGAGGAACTGTCCACGAGATGTTACAGCCTTCCAAGGTGGCTCCATGGCGCCATAGAGCATATTCGTCCTCCTGCGACGGACACTGATGATAGATTGTAGGCATCTGCTTGTAGTGCCAAACTGTGAAACCTTCCTCTTTCAGATAAGAGATGGTTTCGTCGAAAAGCTGCATGACTTGTTCAACGGTGTTTTTCGTCGAAAGGACAAAGCCTCCATACGTCAACCCCTGATGACTGTAGAGATGTCGGTCACCTTCGCACTCCACCTCATTGGCTGGCAAGAGGGCTATCAGGCGGTCCTTATCGTCGAAATACATCAGCGAATGGTCGGAGAAACGGGCACGATGATAGTCCATATAGTCACGTTCGAAGAGGAAAGTCCCATTCTTCGAAGCGCGGACAAAAGTGTCCCAAGCCAGTTTGTCGCTATTCGTAAATCGACGGATGTTCATGCTTGTGCAAGGTATTTCAGATAATCATCGAAGTCACGGATGTAGTCATCTTCGCTGTAGTCATGGCTGGCAAGCACCAGACAGAGGGCACCCGTGGTGAATTCCTGTTCGTGAGCCCAGACGCCAGGGGGAACGAGCAATCCTTGGAAGGGTCGGTTCAAGGTCACGACCTTTTCGTTGTGTCCATCGTTGAGATACACCTCCAAAGCTCCAGAAGCAGCGATGATGAACTGCCAGCACTGCTTGTGAGCATGTGCGCCACGATCCTTTCCGGCGGGTACGTCGTAAATGTAGAAGACACGACGTATCTCGAAAGGAACCTGCACATTCTGATAGATATACGTCAGGCTTCCCCGAGGATCTTCCTCCTTGGGCAGATTGATGATCTTGCAGTCGTCTATTGTAGCCATGTAGTCAAAAGATTATCACTCGAATGTGTTATCGTTTCAGCCAACGCTCCGGATTGACAGCGGTGGCATTCTGATAGATCCAGAAACGAATCTCTGCTCGATTGCTTTCTGGTTCGGTCTTCAAAGTGCCCAACTGCTGACGTGTGGAAACCTTCTGACCAGCACGAACGAAAACGTTCTGCAGGTTCATATAGACCGAACGATAATTGCCGTGCTGCACGATGATGGTCCATTCCTCGCTCGTCCTGAAACAACTCTGGACAACGCCTTCGTAGATGGCACAGGCATGTGCTCCGACACGGGTGCTGAGCACAATGCTCGAGTTGCCGTTGCTGGGATTGTAATGATCGACAAAAGCAAACGTGGCGTCCAAAGGATAAGGCAACCTTCCTCGGTTTTCAGCGAAACTACCCGACAGCCTGCGGAAAGCATCGTCTTTCTTCACCGTAGCAGAATTGTGGGTTGTGGTTTTGGTAGGTGTTGTGCTGGAAGACTTCGATGTTGAAGTTCCACTCGACCCACTCTTCGAAGCAGTAGCAGTACCCTTTTCCTTGGCCTCGCGTGCCTTGCGTGCAGCCTCTTCCTTGCGTCGGGCTTCCTCCTCGGCCTTCTTGCGTGCTTCTTCCGCCTTGCGTATCTCTTCTTCGATCATGCGCTGGATGGTTTTCTCCACCTCAGCCATACGCTTGCGGTCACGATCCAATTCGGTCTGCAGTTCTTTGTTGCGCTTCTGCAAATTAGCAATCTGCGTCTCCTGCTCTTGCTGACGTTGAGCCAGCGAGGCACGCTCCTTGTCGAGATCCTCCAAAATAATCTCATGATCGACGCGAACCAGTTCGAGCAACTGTTTGGCCTCGTGTGTGGCATTGCGTTGCTGCTCCAGCAGTTCGGCCTGGTTCTTACGCCACTCTCCATAGCGACGCAGATAGCGCACGCGACGCAGACCTTCGAGCAAGTCCTTGGCAGAAACGACAAAGAGCAGTTCGTCATAACCGCTACGCCACTTGTAGAGATGACGCATTGCTGCAGCATATTTCTTCTGCGTAGCATTGTACTGCTTTTCGAGGTTGCTTATCTCACGCTTGAGGCTGTCCTCTTCGGCAACGATTGACTCTATCTCACGATGCTTGCTGTTGATAAGCGCCTGACGCTTGCGTATCTCGTCGGCACGAATCTGAATATCGCGATTCTGGCTCTTCAGCGAACTATTGTTGTTGCTGATGAGTTTCTCGGTATCCTTGATCTGTCGCTGCAGGTCACGCTGCTGCTTTTCGTATGCCTGACGACTCATCGGCTTGCTCTTCTTACTTGAATTAGAAGAACTCTTCGTGCTGGTTCCCTTGGAGGTCTTCTGCGTTGACTTCTTCGTCGAGCTCTGTGCAGGCTTCTTCTGCGTGCTTTGAGCGGGTTTCTTCTGCGTGCTTTGGGCAGGCTTCTTCTGCGTGCTCTGTGCAGGCTTCTTTGTCGTGCTTTGGGCAGGCTTCTTCGTCGTGCTTTGTGCAGGCTTCTTTGTCGTGCTTTGGGCAGGCTTCTTTGTCGTGCTTTGAGCAGGCTTCTTTGTCGTGCTTTGGGCGGGCTTCTTCTGCGTGGTCTGCGCGGGCTTCTTCTGTGCCGTAGTCTTCGTCGTCGTGGTCTTCTTCTGCTGTGCAAAGACGACAGCGCCATCAGGTCCTGCCATCAGCACAACCG
>JAGCVH010000050.1 GCA_017962495.1 Bacteroidaceae bacterium | reverse complement strand
TTACTTCGAATCGTCATTGCTAAGCGGAAGCGAAGCAATTCCAGAGGGCCATTATGAAGATAGCAATATGCGCTCGACCGTTGTGCCTTTCCGTAATGGCATAATGTTAGCGATTGCTTGTGGATTAGCGGAGAGCCGGGGCTTGAAACGACTGATGATTGCGAATCACGCAGGTGACCATTCGATTTATCCTGATTGTCGTGAGGGCTTTGTTGAGGCGATGAGCAGGGCCACACAAGAGGGAACCTATGATCACATTAGCATTTACGCTCCTTATACGAAGCTCACGAAAGGAGAAATAGCACGGCATGGAAAGGCCTTAGGTTTGAACTATGCCGAGACTTGGAGCTGTTATAAAGGGGGCGAGAAGCATTGTGGCAAGTGTGGAACTTGCGTGGAAAGGCGCGAGGCGCTTGCCGAAGCAGGAATAAAGGATAATACGAAGTATTCCCTGTAAAAGGTTAACAGGTTAAAGGGTTAACAGGTTAAAGGGTTAACAGGATATTAGAAATAGAACGATGTACGAAAATCAGAAGTTCTCTTTTGAAGGGCTAGAAGTTTATCGTTGTGCTAGAGAGTTAGTTAAAGGGATATATATTCTACAAAATAAATTCCCTAAAGAGGAAAAATATGCCTTGGGGGACCAAATAAGACGCTCTGCAACTTCTATCACCAGTAATATAGCTGAAGGTAGTGGACGTAGTTCAATACGTGAGAAAATCCATTTCATAGAGATAGCCTTTGGGTCTATGACTGAAAGTTTCAGTCAACTGCAAAATGCTCAAGACCTGGGATATCTATTAGAAGCCGATATAGATAAATTAAGACCACTATATAGTAGGGTTGCAGCTTTGCTGTCAAACCTTCGCAAATCTTTTGAACGAAGAATACAAGATTAACGTGCTAAAATATTCCGTTAACCTTTTAACCTGTTAATCTGTTAACCCTTTATAACAACTCGGGCATAAGCCCTTGACCATATAATTAATAGAGGAAACATGGAATCCCTCGGGTAAAGATACCTGAGGGATTTTTTTGTCCTGGAGGCAGAAGGTTCGGTGGCAGTTTTCACAATAGAAGTGAATGTGTTGGTCATTAAGCGTACATTCATCTTCGCCATCGCATACCTCATATCGCAAAGAACCGCTACCGTCCTCGATAGCATGGATGAGATGGTGCTGAAGCAGGAGCGTGAGGGTTCGAAAGATTGTGCTACGCTCGGCGGTTTGCATCCTATCCTCCAATTCACGCAGGGACAAAGGACGATGGGCTTGTTCCAATTCCTGATAGACAAGCAGACGCATAGCGGTGAGTTTAATGCCACGATGTTCGAGCCTATGTTCGAGGTCCATATAATGTTTAATGTTTAACGGTTAATGTTTAACGGTTAAAGTTCTTTCGTAGGAATTACGGAGAGCCGAAAGGTATGCTGCAACTTTATTAAAAGAGGGGCGTATTTGCTCAACATCCTTCTCTTCTATATATCCCAAGTCTTGGGCATTCTGCAGTTGACTGAAGCTTTCCGTCATAGACCCAAAGGCTATTTCTATGAAATGGATCTTCTCTCGGATGGAACTACGCCCACTACCCTCTGCAATATTGCTGGTTATTGAAGTAGCGGAACGTCTTATTTGATCCCCCAAAGCATATTTCTCTTCTTTCGGGAAGCATTTTTGAAGTTGATAAATGTCTCGTACTAATAAGCGAGCATATTTGTATGCATCTAAACTTTCAAAGGCAAAATGCTTTTCCATTATGGAATACCTTTAAACGTTAAACGATAAACTTTAAACTTTTATTAGTATTTAAACGAACTACCACCTGAGAACTCACGTAGGAGTGAAGTGGGCGGAACCTGACGAGCGGGAACAGGAAGGAAGTAACGCAAGAACTTGCGAAGTCGTGAAGCCTCGCTATATTCCGGCTCGCGCTCGCTCACCTGCTCGAGAATAGGCATCACCTGTTCACGGATAACATTGAGCTCGTACAGAAGGGCGGAATTGAAGGTGGCATCAGCCGTTTCCTGGAAGGGGAATATCCACTTTTCCTCGCCTCGACTTACAGAGGGATAACGACGAATGGTCTCAAGTGCAGAATATCCACGATAACGGCAATCGCGCAAGAGACGGCGCAAGAGACGGATGTCGTCGGTAGGCACGAAGTTGTGGTCATCGAGGCCTATGGTGGTGAGAGCGGAGACGTAGATGCGATACTTCTTATCTTCAGGTATGAGTTGCGACATTATTGGATTGAGGGCATGATTACCTTCGAGGATGATGACGTCGTCGGCTCCTATCTGAAGGAAATTGCCCTCGAACTTGCGTTCGCCCGAGGGAAAGTCGTAACGCGGAAGCTCTATTTCCTCGCCATTAAGCAGGGCGTTCATCTGTTGATTGAAGAAATCCGTATCAACGGCCTCTATGCACTCGAAATCGTACTCTCCATTCTCGTCGAGCGGAGTATCGACACGATTGACAAAATAGTTGTCCGTCGAAAGCGTATGGGGATGCAAGCCGCAAGCCATCAACTGGATAGCGATACGCTTACTCGTGGTTGTCTTTCCACTACTGCTTGGGCCTGCTATGAGCACTATCTTAGCACCTCGACCCACTATCTCATCCGTGATGTCATGAAGTTTGCGTTCCTGCAAAGCCTCAGCAATGTTGATGAGCTCGGAGGCCTTACCGGCTCGAATGGCGGCGTTCACCTCGCCGGCATTACGCACGCCCATGAAGTGTTGCCAACGATGATACTCCCGGAAAACACCCAACTTCTTGGTTTGCGGTTCAAGAGTCTCAAGCAGAGACGGGTTCTTGCGTGAGGGAACCCGCAAGAGCATGCCTTCGTCCAAGGGCATGAGGTCGAAGAGATAGATTTGGCTGGTGCTCGTGAGCAGGCTACTATAGAAGAAATCAATGGTCTTATCGAGCTGATAATAGTGCACATAGAGGTTGCCCTGACTTTCCAGCAGTTGTGCCTTGCTTTCCATTCCATGCTGACGGAATATCTGGATGGCCTCCTCGATTGGGCACTGTATGCGGTGAATCTGCATATCAGCCTCAACGATTTCTTGCATGCGTTGCCTGATGCGGGCGACATCGTCCGTTTCGATTGGGCGTCCGATGTACAGCTCGCAATAGTATCCGCGACAGACGGGTGCTCCGATGATGAGCCGCCCTTCTGGGAAGATGTCCTCAACCGCTTTGACCAGAACGAAGAAAAGGGTGTGGGTGTAGGTGCGCATTCCGTCGGCAGAGGTCATGTCGAGGAGCTCCACGTCCTTGCTGTTATAGAATCGGTAGTTGAGTCCTTGCACTTTGTTGTTGATGCTTGCGCAAACAGGGCCATGATTCATGGTTAAGCCTGATTGCTCATACACTTCCTTCAAGGTACAACCCAGGGGCATGGGGAATGTCTTGCCCGTGTTCTTACAGCGGATATTGATTTCGTTGGCCATTCGTTATAACAGGTTAAGAGGTTAACAGGTTAATGGGTTAATGACGAATTAACGGTTTACTTTATGAATATCTTCTTTCCATTCACGATGTACAAGCCTTTGGTGGGATTGCTGACGCGACGTCCACTGAGGTCATAATATTGCTTGATGCCCTCCGATTGGGGATTGAGGATGTCCTCGACGGGAGTCACTTCGTCAACCTCATGGATTCCATAATAGAGCAGGCGGAAGTTGTCGAAGCAAGTCCAATCCTTTTCAACGCTGGAAGTCAGTCTTATGCCCACCTTCATGGTTGCAGCCGTAGTAGTTTTCAAGATAACGCTATTGTCATAATACCCTGCTGCAAACCACTTCGAAGCCGCAAGCATGTTGTTGGGAACATATTTCCCATTCTTATTGCTGCTGGTTCCTCCGAGGCTCTTTGCTTGGGCATCGACCCAGATGTTCTTCACCTTCTGACTCTTAGACTTCATATAGATTACCGTCTTCACGTTGTCCGTGCCGTTTGTGACAAAGTCGTTATAGGTGTCGTCCGCAGAGCCTGGACGCTGGAATGCCTGCACGCGCAGTTCGTAGGTTCCGACTGGCATCTTCTGCTTCGTTGTCTGATTGAAGTCGAACGTCTTTTCGTAGAACTCACTGCAAGAATAGGTGTTGGTAGCAGCCGTACTCCAACCATCATTCCCGTCAAGGCCCGGATTGACGAGCAGGAAGGAGAGGTCGAAGGGATTATTAACCGTGCTTGCGCTCACTTTACCGAGGAACTCCATCAGGGCGGTCTCCAGGTCGGTGATAGCCAAAGCTACGTCGCCAGGTGTCTTATATCCTTCTTTGGCAGCAACAATTGTCTCAACGACACCATTCAATTCTCCGTCAATCGCCGAAATCTCGTCTTCCTCGGCTTTTGCCTCATGGGGAGTCTCCACGACCTTTTGTACGTTTGCAAGAAGCTCATTCAGTTTGTCCATCTCAACCCCAATCACGGCATTGTTGTAAGCAGTCATTTGGTCTTCGGTAAGGAAGAGCCAGCGCTGACTTGTAGCTGCGTTCGAGAAGTCGAGAGATTTGGAGGTGGCAGTGGCATCATTAGCTTGCAGCACATTGGCTCCCTTATTGCAGGTAATCCAGTATCCCGTGCTCGTGAACTGTTCCATTGTTACATCCTCACGGGCAGGCAATAGATGGAACTTGTCAGCAGAAGCGGGCGCGGTTCGTGTCACGCCCTTGAAACCACTATTATAAGTAAGATAGCGACCCGTGCCTACGTTTTGGAAACTATAGTAAGAGGTCTTGGGATCGTATGAGATATACCAAGCAAAGGCGTCGGCTTGCTCGGCATCGTAGGGTTGCATCTTCAAGGCACCTGTTGAGGTCATAGTCAGGAAGTTCACGTTGCCTGCGTCCTCGCAGGTCAGGAAATACTTCTGATTGTCGACTTGCTGGAACACATAGGCAGGTGTAGCGAAGCCCACGCTCGAGGAACAAATGAGGCCGTCATGATGCAAAGCATGTGTGGTGAACACGTTGCCATAATACAGGATGGTGCTCTCAGGATTGTAAGTGTCCTCGTGTGCGCCATTGATGCCATAAGGCCACATGTGGGTGTTGTCGCCAGTAAGCGTAGCCGATGGATTGTTTTCAAGGAACTTTATCACTTGATTTGCTCTTGGACCTAACCAAAGGCCACGACTGGTCTCGGCACGCAAGTTCGAGTTGTTGTACCACTCCCCTGTCGTACCCACACCAACGCCGTGATTCGTCTCGTGCAGAATAGTTCCGGTCTGCTGGTAAGGCTGGTTCTGGCTTACTCGCATCCAACCGCCATACGAACAGTCGGCCGTTCCACCGCCTGCACCCGAGCCTGGCGAGTAGTGCACACTTAGGTTAAAGCCTCGGATGTTGGCCAGATTGTCGTAGAGCCACTTAACTTCGTTTACAGCCGAACCTATGCGGAAATTCGTCTGTTCGTCGCCTGCATTGTCGTAGGTAGTGGTAACATTGCCTTTGGGCAAAGTAGCAATCTTCACCACATCGCCGTAAGCCACCTGCCAAGTGCTGGTGATGGCGTAGGCACGAACGTAATAAATGGTTGCCGGTTGCATGTGTTCCATGCAGTAGATATTGCCGTTGTTAGAGAAGTATCGCGTTGAACGATTATCAAAGATAGTAGGCTCTGGCTCCGTACTCCAGCAGAAGCCGCGCTCTTTGGCCGTACCCTTAACTGTCAGTCGGCCAAGGGCGATGGTCACGCCTGTAGGCACAAAGGGGTCTGTCGTAACGGTAGGCACACTGCCTGTAGCGTTGGAGATGCGATATTCCAATGTTGCACGACTCAAGGCCTTAGCTACACCTTCGTAGTCGCCTTCGTCGGCTGTCAACAAGGCCTTCGCATTGTTAATGGCAGTCTGTAGTTGGGCACCTGTCACACCATCGCCCATCACGCCTTCAGCCTCGGTAATGAGGCGTTGCAACTCCAGGTTCACGCTGTCCTTGACAATACCATTCGAGTAAAGACGAAAGTTATCGATGCACACCCAATTACCAGTACAAGCCTTTGTGGTCAAACCAATCTCGACCTGTCCCTCAAGTACGGTGAAGGTGACACTATAGTCGCCCAGTGCCGAAATCTCGGTTTGCTCGTTGCCGGCAAATAGGAAGGCACCCGTCTGCTTTGCGTCGTTGTCCTGCTGAATGTTATGTGCAGTGGCCACGAGTGTATATGTGCCGGCAGGCAGACCTACTATCGTCTGCTTCATGCTGATACCACTGCCTACCTTCGAACCCTTGCTCACCCACTTCTCCATGAAGACCATTCCGTTCTGGCCAGTGAATCCCTTGGAGGTGTTAAAGGTCATGCCCGCGTTCTCCCAACCAGCAAAGCGCGCTTCAAAGTCGGGGTTGTCGATGTACTTCTTGGTCACATCGGTCTGCGCACCACTGGGCAGTAAAAAGTAAAAACTTAGAAGTAAAAGTGTGAATAGTCTCATAACGCTCATTTATTATTTTCTTTCAGTATCTGGATGAACTCTTCCATTCCCTCCGAGGCGCCTTTCATGATGTGGTGAAAGCGGTGTGTCGAGTTCCAGGGCACAGGTTTGGGGTCGATGAGATAGATGGGACAGGCCTCGGGCGCATAATGGATGAGACCTGCGGCAGGGTACACGTTGAGGCTCGTGCCTATGATGAGGTAGATGTCTGCCTTACTGCTCAGCTCTGCGGCAACTTCTATGTTGGGCACCGCCTCGCCGAACCACACGATGAAGGGGCGTATCTGACTGCCGTCCTTCGCCTTGTCGCCTATCTTCACATCTATGTGATCGGGCGATAAAGTCTCGATGAAATGGGGATTATTGGGGTCCCAGGAGCTGGTGACCTTCATCAGTTCGCCGTGCAAATGGCAGACCTTTGTCGAGCCTGCCCTTTCGTGGAGGTTGTCGACATTTTGTGTGATGATTTCCACATCATAGTCCTTCTCCAACTGAGCCAGCAACTCGTGGCCTCTGCAAGGCTTCACGTTCTGCAGCTCCCTACGGCGTATGTTATAGAAGTCAGTGACTAACTGAGGATTACGCGCCCATCCCTCTGGGGTGGCAACATCCTCTACATTGTAAGTGTCCCATAGTCCTCCGCTGTCGCGAAAGGTGCTTATGCCGCTTTCCGCACTCATTCCGGCTCCGGTAAGCACAACCAATTTTTTCATGCCATTAGGTTTTATAGACTACAAAACTACGAAAAAAACACGGCTCTACCAAATAAAAGTCTCCATAACATTCGATTTACATCGAATTGGGCGCTTATGCAACGGACTGAACAATTAGGAGCGCGAACCGTTAATCCTATACGTCAAGTTTCCGTCAATAGGTTGACGGATGTACCTTCAAGCCCTTGACGGAACTACCTTCAATACCTTGACGGAAGTACCGTCAAAATATTGACGTAATTTTGACGGTTAATTGCGATGACTGGTGAATGGGCGTCTTCGGGAATGAAAAAAGGGGTGCAAGACGTCTGCATCCCTTTTTCATCTGTTATTCGGCAAAGGCTTGCCGTTCGGCTTCCGCAATGATTTCCTCTCGCGTCTTTGCCCTCATCGAGATATCAGAGAAATCTATATTGACGCTTTCCTCTGTTTTGGCGGCTTGCTTCTCCTCGTCACTGACAGGTTTCACATCCTCGTAACGCTTCATCTGCAATTCCTTGGGAGCAGTAAGGCCTATGACGAGCTCGCGGTTGTTGCGAAGCTTCTCCAAGGCTTCCTTAGCCGCGTTCTGCTGACTCTCCTTTTTCGAATAGCCTCGTCCCTTTCCACATTCTATATCGCCCACTTTCACGCTGGTGTTGAATATGGGTGTGGCTTCGTTTTCCTTTCCTTCCTCGACGACGAACTCAATGCCTATGTGATTCTTCTGCCCCCATTCGAGGAGCTTGCTCTTATAGTTTACCTCACTTGCAGCCTTTTCTATGTTGACGAGCTGGTTCATTATCTTGTTCTTGATAAAGCGCACGCAGTGGCCATAGCCCCTATCGAGGTAGATAGCGCCTACGAGTGCTTCGAAGGCATTGCCCGACACATAGTTGTTGTGCGTCTGTTGCTTGAAGTTCGAGACTACGAGTTTGTCGAATCCCGTCTCCTTTGCCAGTTGGTTGAGCGATTGCCGCTTGACGATGTTGCTTCGGGTGTTGGTCAGGAAGCCTTCGGGCTTCTTGGGGAAATGCTTATATACGATGTATCCCACAACTGCGCCCAAGACGGCATCGCCTAAGAACTCGAGCCGTTCATTATTGATGCGCTTCCCTTCTTCATGGGTTGCGGCAGAACGGTGAAGCATAGCCATCTTGTAAGGATGAATGTCGCGAGGGTAGAAGCCCAGTATGCGGTAGAAAGAACGATAAAGCTCCCTATCCTTGAGGAAGGGGAGCTTTATACGGGTAATGAGGTCAAAGAAATCCATCCTTACTTATACTTCTTAAAGATGGCGCAGGCATTGTGCCCACCGAATCCGAAGGTGTTGCTCAGTGCAGCACGAACCGTGCGCTGTTGAGCCTTGTTGAAGGTGAAGTTCAACTTATAGTCGATTTCAGGGTCTTCATCGCCTTCCTCGTGATTGATGGTGGGAGGAACAATGTCGTTCTCGACGCTCAACACACTGAACATAGCTTCGATGGCTCCAGCAGCACCAAGCAGATGACCTGTCATCGACTTTGTAGAACTGATGTTCAACTTATAAGCGTGCTCGCCGAATACGTCCTTGATAGCCTTAACCTCGGAGATGTCGCCAACGGGCGTAGATGTGCCGTGAACATTGATATAGTCTATGTCCTCGGGCTTCATCTCTGCATCTTCCAAAGCATTACTCATCACGAGCTTTGCACCCAAGCCTTCGGGATGGGAAGCCGTGATGTGATGAGCATCGGCACTCATTCCGCAACCTGCCACCTCTGCATAGATGTGTGCACCACGAGCCTTTGCGTGTTCCAGTTCCTCAAGAATCAGCACTGCCGAACCTTCGGCCATGATGAATCCGTCTCGGCTTGCACTGAAGGGACGGCTTGCCTTCTCGGGTTCGTCATTACGTGTGGAGAGAGCGTGCATAGCTGTGAAACCGCCCACACCTGCAGGATAAATTGCAGCCTCTGCGCCACCCGTCACCATCACCTCGGCCTTACCCAGACGAATCAAGTTAAAGGCATCGGCTATGGCATTGGTCGAGCTGGCACAAGCACTTGCTGTGATGTAGTTGGGACCATGGAAGCCGTACTTCATGCTTATGTGTCCGGCAGCGATGTCGGCAATCATCTTGGGCACGAAGAAGGGGCTGAAACGCGGACCTTGGTCTTCATGAGTGGCATAATAACCAACCTCCTCTTCGAAGGTATGCATTCCACCTATACCGACGCCAAGCACTACGCCCACGCGGTTAAGGTCGGTTTGCTCCAGGTCTAATTTGCTGTTGTCGACAGCCATTGTTGCAGCTGCCATAGCATATTGGCAATAGGGGTCCATCTTTCGGGCCTCCTTGCGATCAATAAAGTCGCCAACATTGAAGTCCTTTACCTCACAGGCAAAGGTCGTTTTAAAGTTTGATGCATCAAAGTGAGTAATAGGCGCAGCGCCGCTCTTGCCAGCGACAACGTTCTTCCAAGTCTCCTCGGCAGTGTTGCCTAACGGCGAAACGGCGCCAATACCTGTTACTACTACTCTCTTAAGTTCCATAGTGGTAACAGCTAAGAATTAATGATTAAGCCTGAGCTTCCTCGATAAACTTGATAGCGTCGCCAACGGTTGCAATCTTTTCAGCAGCGTCGTCGGGAATAGTGATGTTGAAAGCCTTCTCAAGCTCCATGATCAGTTCAACGGTATCCAGAGAGTCAGCACCCAAGTCCTGAGTGAAGTTTGCACCCTCTACCACTTCGCTTTCATCAACACCCAGTTTATCAACGATGATAGCTTTTACTTTTGCTTCAATTTCATTCATAGTTGTAAGAATTTAATGATGTGAATAATTTATTTCTGTCTTAAATCGGCTGCAAAGTTACTACTTATTAGCCGAACTACCAAATTATTGCCTAAAAAACAGCCCCTTTTTGCACACGGGCATACTAAGTGTGCAATTATTCCCTTCGTAAAAGGTAGTTTCCTCGCAGGTTTTCGAAGTCTTGCGGATTATCTTTCAGTTGATTGGAATCGCTTGTGGGCGAATAGTTAATTCCTGTTCGTTCTTCCTGAGCCAAGGGGAGGTGAATATCGAACATAGGTTCGTTGTCCATCGGACTTAGGCTCGATTGCCATCGAACAAGGGCTCGAAGTGCCATGAGTGTAGCGTTGGCTTTCCCGTCCGCAGAGTAGCCAGCAATGTGAGGCGTTCCGATGAAGACCTTACTTAATAGCTGTCTGTTGACATTGGGCTCACCCTCCCAAGTGTCTATAATCGCTTGACGAACCAAGCCTTTGTCCATCGCCCTGAGCAAAGCCGCCTCATCGACAACGCCTCCTCGTGCAGCATTGATGAGCAAAGGCTTTCGCTTCAGGCTTTCGAAGAATCGTTCATCTGCTAAATGATGTGTGGGATAAGGTCCGTCGAAAGTAAGTGGAGTGTGAAAGGAGATGATGTCGCACTCTTGCAAGAGGGTTGAAAGCGGAGAGAGAACTGTTAATCCTTCATCTCCAAGCGGTGGGTCGTTGAGCAATATCTCCCTTACATAAGGGCGCAAGGACTCGCAAACCGCATGACCCACATGCCCATAGCCAACGATGCCGAGACAGGCTTCGCGAAGCTTTACTATCCCTTCCCGCTCTGCCTCGATAAGGGCATTCCTGACATACTGACCCACTGAAGTGGCATTGCAACCTGGACAATTGGTCCACGCAATTCCAGCTTCATCGAGATAGGCAGTATCCAAGTGGTCGAACCCAATTGTGGCAGTAGTGATGAAACGGACACGACTGCCCTCGAGCAATTGCCGATTACAAAGGGTTCGCGTACGAACAATCAAGGCATCGGCATCTCGCACATCATCAGGTCCTATCTTGCTTCCAGGCAGATAGACGACCTCATCGGCAAGGCGTTCGGCCTGACCCTGAATGAACGGAATCTTATCGTCGATAATGAGCTTCATCTTTCTACTTTATCTCTAGGCCTTCTAGATTATCTAGATTTTCTAGAACAACATCTGCCAAATCTTCTATCGTTTCCCTTGGGTTTGTTGTGGCTAATCCCACCACATAAGCCCCACTTGCACGCCCGGCTTGAAGGCCGTTCATGCTATCTTCAAACACCACGCACTCGCTTATGGGCACACCCACTCGCTCGGCCGCACGCAGATAGCAATCGGGATGGGGCTTGCTCGCCTCGAAGTCCTCGCTTGTGAGAATATGCGTGAAGAGTTCCTTTATCTCGGGGCGTAAGCGATAGACATTTTCCATCTTCACGAGATTCGAGCTGGTGACGATAGCCGTAGGGACGCCTTCCTCGTGCAACGCCTTCACGTATGCGTACGCGCCTTTAATATAAGGATAAGTCATCTGCAATTCGAACTCATCCAACTGCCTTTTTACTTCGCGCTGGATATCAGGATCGGGAAACCACGCATCGAACATCTGCACAAGGGTTTGCCCTTTTATGCACTGGGCGAAATCGGGAACGGAAGGCACATACCTACGACCCATCTCACTCCAGAAACGGGTGTATTGGCCTTCGGTATCCAGAATGACACCATCGAGGTCGAATAAGGCAGCTCTGAATGTCCTTTTCATATTTTGTTATACTTACGTTTGGCAAAGTTACGAATTATTTTTTTCATTTTTAACCTTTAATTTTTAATTCTTAATTTATTATAGTATCTTTGCCCCATATATGAAAAACATACATGTTATTACGCCTGTAAAGGACAACATCGAACAGACGCTGGAGACCGCGAAAGCCGTCATGGCTTCAAGCCTTCATGTGCCTTATAGCTACACCCTTTACAATGACTTCTCCTCAGATGAAGGCACTCGACTCCTGGAAGAGGCTTCAAAAGAGACGGGATTCCGGCTCGTAAACCTAAGCGACCTTACTTCCCATCCTTCGCCCAACTATCTGTTTGTGCTTCAACGCGAGCAAAAGCTGTGTCTGGAGGAGGATGCCGGGCTTTTGATTGTGGAGAGCGACGTTGTCGTGCGCCCAGATACCCTGCAAGGCCTTTGGCAGGCGGCGCAAGAGCACACCGATGCAGGCATCGTGGCATCAGTAACGGTGGACGAAGAGGGCTCGATAAACTATCCTTATCTATATGCCAAAGGAAAAGAGAACCAAGTGCTCGACACACGCCGGCATTGCTCTTTCTGCTGTTCGTTATTAACTCCGGAACTGCTTCGGCGAGTGGATTTCGAACAACTGAATGCCACCAAATCGTGGTTCGACGTAACTATCTCGCATCGTTCCTTGCAGGAGGGACTTCACAACTACTTGCTAACGACGCTTCCCGTTATTCATCGTCCTCACGGTAGTCGCCCTTGGAAGCAACTGAAATACAAGAATCCACTGAAGTATTATTGGCTGAAGCTGACTAAAGGACTGGATAAGATATGAACGACACCCGCCCACTGGTTTCCATCGTAGTGCCCGCATATAATGCCGAGTCCTATTTGTCTGAGACACTCGACTCCTTGCTTGCCGAAGGATACCCCAATACCGAAATCATTGTTGTCAACGACGGTTCGCTTGACGAGACACCACGCATAGCCTCCGACTATGCCCAACGCCATTCGCATATTATTGCTATCAACCAACCCAACGGAGGCGTTTGCCGTGCCCGCAACAAGGGTATAGCTCAGGCTCATGGGAAGTACATCCTGCCCGTTGATGCCGATGACCTGTTGTTGCCTGGCTTTATCACATGGGCGGTAAGTGTTATGGAGACCCATCCCGACGTGAAGGTGGCTGTGCCCAAAGCAGAGTTCTTTGGCGCGAAATCGGGAGAGTGGCATCTGCCGCACTTCTCTCTTCGTTTGTTGGCACGTAAGAACATGATTCCTGCAACAGCGCTCTATCGGCGTACCGATTGGGAACGCGTGGGTGGATATTATGAAACCTTGCAGGCTCGTGAGGATTGGGAGCTCTGGATACATGTGCTTAAAGATGGCGGACAAGTGCTCACCAGTCCGAATGTGGGTTTGCGCTACCGCATACACAAAGGCTCGAAGCGCACAACCGACCGCCAATTGAAGAAGCAAATTATACATGCACTCAATGAGCGCCATCCTGAATTCTTCCAACATCAGTTAGGTGGACCGTTGCACTATCATCGTTCGTTCTCGAGAATCCTCAATGCAATACACCGCTTCTTATATCCACGCCACCTTACTATTGCGAAGGAATTTAGTCAAGCAAAGGATTTCTTCCTTGCCCTTCCTGCCATTTTTAGCACGAACCGTGGAGAAGTCATCTACAAGCGCCGCAATGAGATACGACGCATCTCCTTCGAGGATTGCGACTACGTAGTCAAAGCCTTCCACATGCCTAATCTGCTCAATCGGATAGTTTACGGGTTCCTTCGACCATCCAAGGCAAAGCGTTCTTATCGGTATTCCTTGCTCCTGCAACAACATGGCATAGGCGTCCCCACCCCTATTGCGTACTATAGCGAACGCTTCTTGGGATTGTTCTTCGGACGCAGTTATTATGTCAGTTTGCTTTCGCCTCTTCCCTATACCTATAACGATATTGTAAACGGCAACGAGAAACTGTCCCCCTCCGATGTGGCGGACTTCCTAAAAGCCATCGGCCTCACTACAGCCCGACTCCATAATGCGGGAATGACACATCACGACTATTCCCGTGGCAACTTGCTCCTGGGCAGGAATGCGGAAGGAAAGGCATGCGTGGAACTCATCGACCTCAATCGCTTGCGCTTCCACGAGATTAGCATAGATGAGGGTTGCCAGAACTTTGCCGAGCGCCTGCCCGCCACCCCCGAACAGCGTTGGGTTATGGCCGAGGCTTACGCCAAGGCGCGAGGCTTCAACCCCGCTCAGTGCTACCAGCTCATGATTAAGTACAATCGCGAAAAGACATAAAGAAAGGGGAAACCGTTTGGCTTCCCCCTTTTTCATACCCGCTTTTAGGCAGTAAGCAACTCCACCAGTTTCGAAACTGCAGAGATAAGTCCTTCGGGATTCTTACCACCAGCTGTGGCGAAGTGAGGTTGTCCTCCACCGCCACCCTGAATAAGCTGAGCGGCTTCGCGAATATTCTTACCCACGTTCACGCCTTGCTGTACGATACTGTCGGAGGCGGCTGCCGTCAGCATGGGCTTGCCTTCGTTAAGGCTTCCGATAACGACGAGGGCGTTGTCCACCTCTGCCCTAAGCTGGAAGGCAATATCCTTAACGTATTCAGGCAACATAGGCACAACGGCTGTCATTACAGTGATTCCGTTCTTCTCAACGGCCTTCTCCTTCATCGTCTGCTTCAGACGGGCGGCCTTTTCGCGCATGCTTTCCTCTATTTGCTTTTTCAGTTGGGCGTTCTCTTCGAGGAACTTCTGAATGGTTCCTTGTAGGTCGGGTACATTATTAAATATGTGACGCAAGTTGTTGATTGTGTCAGTAACCTGATACATTAACTCTTCCACCTTCCGACCTGTGATGGCCTCAATGCGGCGCACGCCTGCGGCAACACTGCTCTCGGATATGATCTTCACCATACCTAATTGTCCTGTGCTCTTAGCATGACAACCACCACAGAACTCAACGCTATCTGCAAACTGAACAACGCGAACCTTATCGCCATATTTCTCGCCAAAGAGCGCTATCGCACCCAATTTCTTGGCTTCTTCAATGGGCATATCGCGATGGTCCTGCAAGGGAATGTTCTCACGAATCTTCTCATTCACAAGTCGTTCCACCTGGCGCAGTTCCTCGCTGGTCACTTTCTGGAAGTGAGAGAAATCGAATCGCAAGTATTCGGGTGTAACCAAAGAGCCCTTCTGCTCCACATGTGTGCCCAGGACCTCACGCAGGGCCTGGTCGAGCAAGTGAGTAGCCGTATGGTTGGCCTCGCAGGCATGACGAAGGTCGGTATCGACACAAGCCATGAACTCGGCCTCGGGGTGCTTGGGAAGCGCCTTGGCGATGTGCACCGTCAGTCCGTTTTCTGTCTTCGTGTCGATTATATCTATAGTCTCGTCTTCGCTTACCAAGACACCGCGGTCACCTACCTGACCACCCTTCTCTGCATAGAAAGGCGTTTGGTCGAGCACGAGTTGGTAGTAGGTCTGTTTCTTTTGCACCACCTGGCGATAGCGCAGGATGTGGCACTCGCTCTCAGTCATGTCCCAACCAACAAATATTGATGAAGGGTTAGGGGTTAAGGGTGAAGCGTTATTTTCATTATCTAATCCTTCACCTACCTCTATCCAGTCATCGGCCTCTACTTTTGCGGCATTGCGAGCACGCTCCTTCTGCTTCTGCATCTCTATGTTGAAACGATCCTCATCAACCGTGAGGCCATTCTCGCGACATATAAGTTCTGTCAGGTCGAGAGGGAATCCGTAGGTGTCGAAGAGCGTGAAAGCCTTCTCGCCATCAATTACGGTCTTGCCTTGTTGCTTGGTCTCGTCCATCACACCGTCCAGCAGGCGAATACCCGTCTCAAGCGTGCGCAGGAAGCTGTCTTCTTCCTCCTTCATCACCTTTGATATGAGTTCCTTCTGTGCCTCCAGTTCGGGATAAGTCTCACCCATTTCGCGGATGAGCACAGGCAAGAGGCGATACATGAAAGCCTCCTTCTGACCGAGGAACGTATAGGCGTAACGCACGGCACGACGCAGGATGCGACGAATGACATAACCCGCTTTCGCATTGCCAGGCAACTGTCCGTCGGCAATCGAGAAAGCGATGGTGCGCAAGTGGTCGGATACTACACGCATAGCCACGTCAGTTTCCTCCTTCTCGCCATATTTATATCCCGTCATGTCACTAATGGCCTTTATGATGGGCTGGAACACATCTGTGTCGTAGTTCGACTGCTTGCCCTGAATGGCACGAACCAGGCGTTCGAAGCCCATACCCGTATCGATGACATTCATCGAGAGGGGTTCCAGATGGCCGTCGGCCTTACGCTCGAACTGCATGAACACGATGTTCCATATCTCTATGACCTGAGGATCGTCCTTGTTCACAAGTTCGCGTCCGGGCACTTTTGCCTTCTCTTCGGCACTTCTGCTATCGAGATGGATTTCTGAGCAAGGTCCGCATGGTCCTGTGTCGCCCATTTCCCAGAAGTTGTCGTGCTTGTTTCCGTTGATGATATGGTCGGCGGGCACATGTTTTAGCCAGAAGCGTGCAGCCTCATCATCGCGTTGCAGGTTCTCTTCAGGCGAGCCTTCGAACACGGTCACATACAGGTCCTCGGGATTCAGCTTAAGCACATCCACCAGATACTCCCAAGCCATGTCGATGGCTCCTTCCTTGAAGTAGTCGCCAAACGACCAGTTTCCCAGCATCTCGAACATAGTGTGGTGGTAGGTGTCGTGCCCGACTTCTTCCAAGTCATTATGCTTTCCACTTACACGCAGACACTTTTGGGAGTCGGCTCTGCGGCGGGGTTCTGGGTCGCGTTGTCCCAAGATGATGTCCTTCCACTGGTTCATACCGGCATTCGTAAACATCAGCGTGGGATCGTCCTTCACTACCATAGGGGCTGAAGGCACAATCACATGCCCCTTCTCCTCGAAGAATTTCTTAAACGAATTACGTATTTCGTTAGCTGTCATATATATGTAATTTTGAATTTGGGCACAAAATTACAAAATAATTGTCAATTATCAATTGTCAATTGTCAATTGTTTTGTATCTTTGTCCTCAAAGAGTTAAAACGATATGCCATTAATCCCTAACAAGAACCTAAAGACATACTTCTCGATAGGAGAGGTTGCCAAGATGTTTGATGTATCGGAAAGCCTCCTGCGTTTCTGGGAGAAAGAGTTCCCCACCATCCAACCTCGCAAGAGCGGGCGCAATATTCGCCAGTACACCGCAGAGGATATCGACGAGATTAACATCGTATATAACCTGGTCAAGGTTCGGGGGATGAAAATCTCTGCTGCTCGCGAGACCGTTGCAAAGAATCATGACAAAGAAGTCGGAACGTCAGAGCTTCTCGATCGTCTTCTGGATATCCGGAAGCAACTGCTCAATATCAAAAAGGAACTTAAAAGCATAGTTTGAAGCAAAAGACCATAAGTTTATAGGCGAACTCGAAAGGGTTCGCCTTTATTTTTGCATAAGGGTTAGTTCGTTGATTGGCTTCTTCAAGAAAACGAGAAAAAGGTGCGGGGAAAATCGAACCTATGTTCGATGCCCATTGAACATAGGTTCGAAGTCCATCGAACGCAGGTTCGAGACGCCTCGAGCATAGGCATCATGGCAGGGGAGCTGTCGCTCGACTTGCAGTACATATAATTTAGGAATCACGCACGCGCGAGGCTATTTGTGCGTGAAGCGGTTTCGACCAGCATCCATGCGAAGGAAGATGAAGAGCAGAATGGTGAAGCCCCAAAGGGAAGAACCGCCATAACTGAAGAACGGTAGAGGGATGCCGATGACGGGAGTGAGACCGAGCACCATGCCGACATTGATGAAAACGTGGAAGAGGAAGATGCTCATGACGGAATAGCCATAGATGCGACCAAAGGCATAAGGCTGGCGTTCGGCAAGGTGGATGAGACGAAGGATGAGAGCAAGAAATAGCCCGAGGACTATGGCACAACCGAGGAATCCCTCTTCCTCGCCTACGGTGCAGAAGATGAAATCGGTATCCTGCTCAGGCACATATTTGAGCTTTGTCTGAGTGCCATTGAGGAAGCCTTTACCGCGAAGCCCACCCGAACCGATGGCAATCTTTGCCTGAATGACATTGTAACCTGCTCCGCGAGGGTCGTCCTCCATACCCAGAAGCACACGAATGCGCGTCTGTTGGTGAGGTTCCATAACATTGTCCAAGACATAATTGGCAGAATAGTGCAGGGTAAGTCCGCCAAGCGCAAAGAGAGCGATATATGCATAACGCGAAAAGCGGTATTTCACTGCCAGCCAAATAAGGTATGCCGACGTGAAGAGGAGTATGGCAAGCTGAATCCAAGTGATGTCGAAGGGAAGTACGTACTTGCTGAAGAAGAGGGCTGCAAGCGTGAGGCCGATGCCATAAAAGAAGATGAGGAGGAAGGGCGCAAGGCGGCGGGTGTAAACACGTAAGAGCCCCAGGACGAAAACAAGGATGAGGAGCATGACCCAAAAGCGTCCGGCACTAACGGGTTGGATGCCCCAAAGCGGAACATCGTCGAAGCGCACTCCTACCACAAAGAAGAGAACGGCAGAGACACCGGCAAAGAGGATGGAACCAGGCATTCCTTCGCGATAGAGCATAAGGAAGAAAGCGCTGTAAACAAGGGCGCTTCCCGTCTCGCGCTGAAGCACGATAAGCACCATGGGCAGGAGGAAGAGCAGACAGGTAACCGCAAAGTTGAACCAACGCGATATGTTGTAGTCGTTGTGACTCATGTACTTTGCCACACAAAGGGATGTGGCAAACTTGGCAAACTCGGCTGGCTGAATACTGAATGGGCCTACCTTAATCCACGAAAGCGAGCCCTTGATGCTGTGGGCAATGTAGGGGGTGACCGCCAACAAGACTATGAGGCCAAGGTAGATAATATAGGAGAAGCTGTCGAAGATGCGTTCGTCGATACTAAGGATAAGCAAGCCAATGAGGACGGAAGTACCAATCCACACGATTTGCATCCCGCTTCGCGTGTGGAAATCAAAGAAGTTGAGACCTTGGTCAAACTCGTAACTGGCACCACAAACACTCATCCATCCCAAGCCGAGCAAGGCCACGTAGATGACAATGGTAAACCAGTCGAGAGAGCCTAAAAGTCCCTTTCCTTTATCGTTTGGAGCTACCATAGAAGATGACTTTCTTTTCGATACTCTCGGCACGAGTCTCGCTAGCGGCTGAGAGGTGGCCGTTGATATACTTTTCCATAATCAGGGCACCAATGGGCACACCGAAGGTGGCACCCCAACCTCCATTCTCCACATAGACAGCAACGGCTATCTGCGGATTTTCCTTAAGCGCAAAGCCCATGAAGACGGAGTGGTCGTGACCGCGGTTCTGCGCTGTTCCCGTCTTGCCGCATACTTCATACCATGGGTTATTGGCCGTCCGGCAAGTTCCGCCTGTAACTGCTCGGCGCATACCCTCAACCACATACTCATAATTGCGACGAGAGACTTTCGTGTAATGCTTGGTGCTATATGTTGTGTCAAGGGGTTCGCCCTGAACCTCCTTAACTATGTGTGGGGTGATATAATATCCTCGATTGGCGATAGTGGCGCCAAGGTTGGCGATTTGCAAAGGCGTAAGGGTAACCTCGCCTTGACCAATGGCAATAGAAATCACACTTGGACCACTCCACGAATGGCCCAGATGCTTATCGTAATAGTCAGCATTGGGTATCATGCCTCGTTTCTCACCAGGTAAGTCCACGCCCAGTTGGTATCCAAATCCCATCGAGACCATATAGTCCTTCCATGTCGTCATTGCTTCCTGCACGTTCTTATACTTCTTGCGATTACCCAGCATGTAATACAATCCCCAACAAAAATATCCGTTACAAGAGGTGCCTATGGCAGGCAACAGAGATAATGTATGCGAACCATGACAGCCCACCTTCAGCCTGCCCAAACGGAAACCACCTGTACAAGAGAAGGCCGTCTGTGGCGTAATTATGCCTTCCTCGAGGAATGTGAGTGCCTGAGAGGTCTTGAAGGTAGAACCGGGTGGGTAAGTACCATTGATGGCTCGATTGAGCAAAGGCAAATGGGGGTCAGCATTAAGCATCTGGTGATTCTTACCTCTTTGTCGTCCTACCATGAGACGAGGGTCGTAGGTGGGCGAAGACACAAGGCAAAGGATTTCGCCAGTAGAGGGCTCGATGGCAACAATACTTCCGAGTTTATGTTGCATCAGGCGTTCGCCCAACTGCTGAAGTTCGAGGTCGAGACTGAGCGTAAGATTCTTTCCTGGCACGGGTTGACGGTCGAACTTTCCGTCTTGGTAATTGCCTTTGATACGTCCTCGGGCGTCACGAAGCAGAATCTCGACTCCCTTCTC
>JAGCVH010000049.1 GCA_017962495.1 Bacteroidaceae bacterium | reverse complement strand
GACTCGGACCTCGATGCTGCCGGACTTTACATCAGCGACGACCCGGACGACGTGCTGAAGTATCAAATCACTTCAAGTCCGGTCCTCAACACCGTCATTCCTGCTCACGGGCACCGAATCCTGTGGGCCGACAACCTTGTTCCCGTGACCCAGCTGCACACAACCTTCAACCTGTCCAACGCAGACAAGCAGATGGTGATTGTCACCTCAAGCCCCGAGTTCATAGAGAACAACGCCGAATTCTTCGAGGCACATCCTGCCTTGAAGGACTTTGCCGACGGACTGCCCTTCGACACGCATCAGGGTGACCAGAGCGTGGGAAGATATCCCGACGGTGCCAACAGCCTGTACCTGATGAACAGGCCGACCATAGAGAACAAGAACTCACTGCTCTCATATGACCGCGCCACTGGCATTGACAAGGGTATCATGAACCAGGCTTCCTACTTCGACCTATACCTCTCGGAAGGGTGGAACTGGGTTTCGCATCCTTTCCTCACCCCACTGTCGCCGAATGACTTCAAGGACCACGTCGACCGCATTCTCGGACAGACACTGGAGGCTTGGTACAGCGACGACGGGGACGAGATGAAGGGTTCGCTGAAATCGTTGAACTCTGGCGAGCTCTATAAGATGCAGGCAACGGACGGATACCTCTTCGAGTTCACGGCAAGGTTGCCCGTCAACCTGGCTCCTGTTGTACTGAGAAAGGGATGGAACTGGATTGGGTATCCTTTCCTGTATCCCCAGACGCTTGCAAGTGCGTTTGACAACAGTCTCGTGCAGGAAGGGGACATCGTCATTGGACAGGGAGGATTCTCCATCTATTCCGACGACGACGGATGGACGGGTACGCTTAGCAGTCTGACTCCAGGTTTCGGATATATGTACAAGGCAGTGCAGGCGAAGGCTTTCCGTTTCAACAAGGCACAAAATATGCCGCGACTGCGCACGCAGCACCGCATGAGTGTTTCCGAACAGTTGTATGGCTTCAACCGCTTTGCCTATCCCAACGTCATGGGTGTCATCGGAGACGTCGAAGCGGAAGGGCTGTCCTATGCCAAGGAATCCCTGACGCTGACGGCATGGGCCGACGGAGAATGCCGGGGCACGGGTCGGTGGATTGACGGAAGGTTGTTCATGACACTATATGGACAGGGAGGGGAAGCGCTGACATTCAAGGCGTATGGAGAGAATGGTGACACGTATGCCGTCAAGCAACAACTTAGCTTCGCTTCGGATGTTATCGGCAAACCGCAGTCGCCGTTCATGTTCACGCTTATCAAGGAGACAACAGATGTTGAGGGTCTGCAACCCAGCGAAGAGTCCTCCAATGGAAAAATATCACAAATGTATGATTTGAGTGGAAGAAAAGTCAATGGCTTTAAGAAGGGGATATACATAAACAACGGTAAAAAAATTATCAAACTTTAATACTTAAAGGGATGAAACACATTCATACGTATCTACTGCCATTCGTCCTTGCCTTACTTCCCGTTAAAGGCATCTCCGCAAGCAGCAATCTTGCATCCCTCATCATCAATGAAGTTCAGGTTGCCAACATCGACATGTTCATTGACCCTTCTTATAACTATGGAGGTTGGGTAGAGCTTTATAACCCCACGAACGCGGACATCAATCTGGGTAGCATCTACATTAGTGACGAACCACTAAGTCATCTCAGGTACCAAATGCCCACAGACTTCGGTGTCGTACCTGCACAAGGATTTAAAGTGCTGTGGTTCGACCATTACACAACTCCAGATGACAATAGTCAAAGTAATCAGGCTTATAAGCAAGTTCCCTTCAAACTCGATTTTGATGGAGGAGAACTCTTCTTCAGTGATAGCAGTGGCCAGCTCTTCCTCTCTATGGAATATCCTGCTGCCATACAACGCGTCAGTTATGCCCGAACAACCGATGGAGGCGGCAGTTGGATGTGGTGCTCCACTCCCACCCCGGGCACCAGCAACAATGGTAGCTCTTTTGCGACCCAGCAGTTGAGTGCACCTGTAATTAATAAGGATGCTTGTCTGTTCTCTACTAGTTTTACGGCAAATGTTAACATTCCCAGCGGTACTACTCTTCGATACACCACTGATGGCAGTACGCCTACGCTCACAAACGGACAGACAAGTTCCAATGGCAATTTCAGCATTTCCAGTACCACAGTCTTACGCTTACGACTGTTTCAGGATGGTTACCTTCCCAGTGCTGTCATCACTCGTAGTTATATCCGTGCCGACAAGGACTATTACTTGCCCATCATCTCTGTGGTTACAGACAATCGGAACCTATTCGACAACACCATTGGTTCATACGTGGACGGAACAAATGGCATCTCAGGTAACAATAAGTCTTCCAGCAACAAGAATCGCAATTGGGAACGCCCAGTCAACGTTGAATACCTCGTTCCTAACAATCAGGATGGTGAACCTTTCCTGATGGCTCTCAATCAAGAATGTGACTTTGAGGTGTTTGGTGGATGGAGTCGACATTTTTCCCCTGCAGCTTCGTTCCGTCTGAAAGGGAACAAATACAATCTTGGTCAAAACTATTTCCCTTATCCTGTCTTTCCAGATAAACCATACATCAAGAACAAGGCTCTTTTAGTCCGTAATGGAGGCAATGACAACAATGCACGAATTTGGGATGCAGCCCTTCAGCAGATATTATCCACTAGCGGACTATACATCGACTGCCAAAGTTATCAACCAGCTCACATATTCATCAACGGTCAATACAAATTCATGTTCAACATCCGTGAACCGAACAACAAAAATCACGGATACAGTAACTATGGTATTGATACCGATATGATGGACCAATTCGAGTTTAACACGTCAAAAGGCTATGAGCAGAAAGAAGGCGACGATGCAACTTTCCGCCAGTGGATGTCGCTTGCCGAGCAATTGGCCAACAGTCCTGAAGACCCCACTTTGTACCAACAGATTTGTGATATCGTCGATATTGACGAATTCACCAACTACATGGCGGCGGAGTGTTACATTGGCAGTAATGACTGGGTGGCAGACAACAACAATGTCAAAGGCTATCGTGCAAAGAGGCATGGAGCCAAATTCCATCTGGTGATAATGGATCTCGACCACGGCTATAACTACTATAACCAGATTGACGACACCAACTTGATTAACCGCTTGGCCAACAACCGATACAATAACTTATACGACACTGGCAAGAACTACCTCATCGACATTTTCTTCAATATGCTCCAGAATTCCACCTTCCGGAAGCGGTTTATCGATGCTTTCTACATGATTGACGGCAGTGTATTCGACCCCGATCGTGCATCCGAAATCATCAATGCAATGAAGAATTATGTGAATAAAGCTCTTGGCTTCGATGGGAAATCATCAACATTGTCAAGCAAAGCCTCAGATCTAATCAGTAGAATTGGCGATACCACAAAACGCAACTCACGCTTCAGCAACCTCGCCAACTTCTTCGGGTTGAGCAATCCTTACACGATTCATCTGAGCAGCAATATCGAAAACTGTCGATTACAACTCAATGGGCAGGAGGTTCCCACCAACAAGTTCAATGGCAGATTGTTTGCCCCCATCACATTCAGTGCTTTTGCACCCGCAGGATATAAGTTTAGTGGATGGAAACTTAATGACAATGAAGGGGAAAGCATATTCACTACATCCGACACATGGACTTATTACGACCAAGGTTCGCTGGACAATGCAAATTGGAAAAGTGTTAGTTATACCGCAACAAGCTGGAAGAATGGCCAAGCACCTTTAGGATACGGAAGTGTTGGTATGTCTGGAACGCGTGATTACGTAACGACCCTCAGTTATGGAACCTCTTCTTCTAGAAGACGTCCAACATACTATTTCCGCAAGACTTTCGTCCTCGGCGAAGCGCCAACCGACAACGACATTTATCAACTTACCTACTATGTCAACGACGGTTTCATTGCTTATGTCAATGGTACGGAAGTAGGGCGATATCTCATGAAGGCCGGATCTGCCGTTTACAATCAGTACGCCACAGGTGATGTTGGGAGCCATGCAGCTACAGCCACCATTACCATCGACAATAGTTTACTTCAGCAAGGCAACAACATCATTGCCGTAGAAGTCCACAATTGCGCCGCCAATTCCGCCAGCATTTATTGGACTGCAAGACTTTCACATATTGCACTGGACGAAGGGGAATATCTCACCACCGATGCCAACATCCCCTTCTCTGAACTAAAGAATGCTGGCAGCTACACATTGGAAGCCAAGTTCGAACCCATCCCCGAGGAGGTTCTCATCGACAGTCTCTCGATGCCCATCAGGGTGAACGAGGTCAGTGCAGGAAACAGCATATTCGTCAACGACACATTCCTGCGCAACGACTGGATTGAACTGTACAACACCACAGACTCGGACCTCGATGCTGCCGGACTTTACATCAGCGACGACCCGGACGACGTGCTGAAGTATCAAATCACTTCAAGTCCGGTCCTCAACACCGTCATTCCTGCTCACGGGCACCGAATCCTGTGGGCCGACAACCTTGTT